>NZ_JBWKER010000012.1:99672-173005 GCF_056435345.1 Kitasatospora sp. NPDC043950 | reverse complement strand
CACCGCCGCCGTGCACGTGCAGGTCGACGAAGCCGGGGACGACGGTGTACCCGGTCAGGTCGAGGTCGCCGGGCTCGCTCTCGCCTCCGAGGCCGGCGATCCGGTCGCCCTCGACGGCTAGGTGGCCGCCCTCGACGACGCCGCCGGGCAGGACCAGCCGGGCGCCGGCCAGTGCGGTACGGTCACGGTCCGCGGTGGTCACGCGGTCACCTCCATGGAGAGCAGATCCCAGGCGAGCAGGCCCGCGCCCAGGGACGCGGCGGTGTCTTTGAGCATGGCGGGTACGACCTTCGGGGGCATCTGGAAGGTCAGTCGCTCGGTGACCGCCGTGCGCAGCGGGTCGAAGAGCGTGTCACCGGCCTCGGCCAGCCCGCCGCCGACGATCACCGTGGACGGGTCGAGCAGGCTCTGGGCGAGCACGATCCCGTCGGCGAGGGCGTCGACGGCGCCCTGCCAGACCGCGAGCGCGCGGTCGTCCCCGGCGTCCACCGCGGCGGCGCAGGATGCCGCGTCGGCGTCGGGGTCGCCGCTGGCCGCGGCCCAGGCACGGGACACGGCGGAGGCGGAGGCGAGCGTCTCCAGGCAGCCGCGGGCGCCGCAGCCGCACTGCGGTCCGCCCGGGCGGACCACGACGTGGCCGATCTCGCCGCCGTAGCCGTGCGCGCCGGCCTCGATCCGGCCGCCGATGCCGATGGCACCGGCGATGCCGGTGCCCAGCGCGATGAACAGGAAGCGGTCGACGCCCCGGCCGGCGCCGAGCCGGCCCTCGGCCAGGCCGCCCGAGCGCACGTCGTGGCCGAGCGCGACGGGGATGACGGCGCGGTCGGGCCCGGCCAGGCGCTCGCCCAGGAGCTTGCGCAGCGGGAGGTCCCGCCAGCCGAGGTTGGCCGAGTAGACCGCGATGCCGTTCCTCTCGTCGATCGTGCCGGGGACGGCGACGCCGGCCGCGAGCGGGGCGACGCCGAAGCGGCCCCGGCCCTCGTCCGCCAGGTCGGCGGCGAAGTCGAGGATGGCGGTGACCACGGCGTCCGTGCCGTGCTCCCGCCCGGTCGGTCGGCGTGCTTCGAACAGCACGGAGCCGTCCTGGGCGAGCAGCGCGGCCTTCATGCCGGTGCCGCCTACATCGAGTGCGATGACGTGCTTCACGGAGGACAGTTTCCCTTGGTCGGGTAGAAGAGGTCTAGTCCAGTTGTCGGATTGGTCTGGTCCAAAGTAGGTGAGCTTTGTCGCAGATGGGGGCAGTGTGAGCGGCTTTGCGCCGGGCGCCTTCCGTTCACCTTCTGTTGCGCATCGTGCAATGACGTCCGCACTTCGATAACTACTCGGCGGGCTCGGCACAGTGGTGTGGACCACTGCCCGGTGGGTTTGGCAGTGTTGCGCCTCCCCCCTCCCGGATTCCCCCGTCCGGTCGCAGTTCTCCCCTGAAGGCGGTACCCGCGTTGAACAGGCGCGCCCACGTTCCCACCCGCGTCCTCGGCACCGCGCTGGCCGGAGCACTGGTACTCACCGCCGTCAGCGCCTGCGGCGGGCAGGAGGACGGGCCGGTCACCCTCAAGCTGGTCGCCGCCGACTACGGGGAGAGCGCCGACACCAGCTCCAAGCTGTACTGGGACGAGATCGCGCGCGGCTTCGAGGCCGCCAACCCCGGCATCAAGGTCGACGTCGAGGTGGACAGCTGGACCGACATCGGCAAGAAGGTCGACGACATGATCGCGGCCGGCAAGTCCCCCGACCTGCTGCAGACCGGCGGCTTCGCCGACCAGGTCGCGGCGGACCGGCTGTACCCGGCCGCCGACGTGCTCTCGATGGACACCCAGGCCAATTTCCTGGACACCTTCGCGCACGCCGGGCAGGTGCTCGGCACCCAGTACGGCATCCCGTTCGTCTCCTCCTCCCGGGTGCTCTTCTACAACAAGGCGGTCTTCCGCCAGGCCGGCATCACCCAGCCGCCGGCCACCTGGAACGAACTGCGCCAGGACGCCGAGAAGATCAAGGCCAAGGTGCCGGGCGTGACCCCGTACGGGCTGCCGCTCGGGCCGGAGGAGGCACCGGCCGAGTCCATGCTGTGGACGCTGAGCGGCGGCGGCAGCCTCTCCGACGACGTCGGCAACTACACCATCGACAGCACCCAGAACCAGGCCACCTTCAGCTGGCTGAAGAACAACCTGGTGGCCACCGGGCTGACCTATCCGGACCCGGGCAAGATGAACCGCACCCCGGTCTTCCAGGACTTCGCGGCCGGGAAGGTCGCGATGCTGAACGGGCACCCGACGCTGCTGCGGATGGCCACCGCCGGGAAGATCGACTTCGGGACGGCGCCGATCCCCAAGAAGGACGGCGTGGGCAAGACCGGCAGCCTCGGCGTCGCGGACTGGATGATGGCGTTCAAGGCCAACGGGCACAAGAACGAGATCAAGAAGTTCCTGTCCTTCGCCTACTCCCGCGAGTTCCAGCTGAAGTTCGACGAGCAGTACAACCTGCTGCCGGTCACCCAGGACGCGTTCAACCAGATGACGTCCGACCCGAAGCACGAGGACCTCAAGCAGTTCGCGGTCGGGCTGACCAACGCCAGCTTCTACCCGTTCGGGGACCCGGCCTGGGGCGACGTCAGCAACCGGATCAAGGCCGGGATCGGGCAGGCCGTCACCGGCGACCCGAAGCAGGCGCTCGCCGGGCTGCAGGACGCGGCGGTCAAGGAGGCGGCCCGGGTCCGCAAGTGAACCCGGGCCGGGGTGCCCTCCAGGGGCGGGGGCGTCAGGGGCGGGCTCGTCAGGGGAGCGTGATGGCGTAGGCCTTGCGGAGCGTCTCGTGGACCGTCCAGGTGGTCCGGTCGCCCTCGCGCAGCACGGCGCAGTCGCCCGGGCCGACCTCCAGGGTCGGGCCGCCCTCGACCTCGATGGTGGCCCGGCCGCTGAGCACCACGAACAACTCGTCGGCCTCCACGTCGGTGACCACGCCGGGGGTGATCTGCCAGATGCCGCGCAGCTGGCGGCCGTCGGGGGACTCGGCGAGGACCAGGCCGGAGACCTCCGGGGTGCCGGAGACGATCTGGGCCGGGTCGAGCGGATCGGGTTCGAGGTCGGCGGTGGGGATGTGCACGGCGAAGCTGGGCGTGGTCATACCGCCGACGCTAGCCGGGGCGGCCGGGTGCCGGAGGGCGCACAGTGTGTCCGGCTCACGCGGGAGAATGACACTCCGTAGTGATGGCGGAGGTGTCCTGGTGGGCGAGCTGAGTGAGCGGGACGTGGCGGTGCTGGCCCTGGAGGGGCGGCAGTGGCGGACGGCCGGGGCCAAGGAACGGGCGATCCGGGAGGAACTGGGGCTCTCCTCCACCCGGTACTACCAGCTGCTGAACGCGCTGCTGGACCGGCCGGAGGCCCTGGCGCACGCCCCTGTCCTGGTGAACCGGCTGCGCCGGATCCGGGAGGCCCGGCGGGCGGCACGGTAGCGGGACGGGGCCGCGGGGTAGGGCTCGGGCATGGGCTTTGACGAGAAGTGGGCGCCGGTCACGGCTGCCGGGCGGGACGGGCTGCGGGCGATCCTGGCGGCGCCGGGCGAGGCGGTGATCGCGCTGGACTTCGACGGGACGCTGGCGCCGATCGTGGCGGATCCCGATCGGGCGCGGGCACATCCGGGGGCGGCGGCCGCGCTGCGGGCGCTGGTGCCGGCGGTGCGGGCCGTGGTGGTGGTGACGGGTCGGCCGGCCGCGCTGGCGGCGGAGTACGGCGGCCTGGACGGGCTGCCCGGGGTCGTGGTGCTGGGGCACTACGGCGCCGAGCGCTGGGAGGGCGGCGAGGTGACCGCGCCGCCGGTGCACCCCGGGGTGGCCGGGGCGCGGGCGGCGCTGCCTGGCCTGCTGGCGGCGGCGGGGGCGCCCGAGGGGACGTGGCTGGAGGACAAGGGGCGCTCGCTGGCGGTGCACACCCGGCGCACGGCGGCGCCCGAGGAGACGCTGGAGCTGCTGCGGGCGCCGGTCGGCGAGCTGGCGGCCGGGCACGGGCTGGTGGTGGAGCCCGGGCGGCTGGTGCTGGAGCTACGGCCGCCGGGGGTGGACAAGGGCGCGGCGCTGACCGGCTTCCTGCGCGAGCGCGGGGCAGATTCGGTGCTGTACGCGGGGGACGACCTGGGGGACGTGGCGGCCTTCGCGGCGGTGGAGAAGCTGCGCGGCGAGGGGGTGGCGGGGCTGCTGGTGTGCAGCGGCGCGGTGGGGGACGCGCCGGTGCGTGAACTCGCCGACCGGGCCGACCTGGTGGTCCCGGGCCCGGCCGGCGTGGTGGAGCTGCTCGCGGCGCTGGGCGCGGCCGTCGGAGCGGTCTGAGCCGGGCGACGGCGCGTTGAGCGGGCTCAGAGCGCGTTGAGCCGGTTCACAGCGCGTTGAGCTGGTTCACAGCGCGTTGAGCTGGTCGAGGAACCACTGCTGCGGGGGCAGCGCGGTGGCCGCCGCCGCGAGGCGCTTGGTGCGGTCGGCGCGCTCCCCCTCGGGCATGGTGAGGCCGGCGTGCAGGGCGTCGGCGGTGGCGATGATGTCGTACGGGTTGACGGTGAGCGCGTCCTCGGCGAGTTCGGCGTGCGCGCCGGCCTCGCGGGAGAGCACCAGGGCGCAGCCGTGGTCGGACACCACCGGAACCTCCTTGGCGACCAGGTTCATGCCGTCCCGGATCGGGTTGACCAGGGCCACGTCGGCGAGCCGGTAGGCGGCCAGGGAACGCGGGAAGTCGTCGTCGACGTGCAGGATCAGCGGCTGCCAGGCGGGGGTGGCGAACTCGGCGTTGATGTCCTCGGCGAGCCGTTGGACCTGCGCGGTGTAGGCGCGGTACTCGGCGAGGTCGGTGCGCGAGGGGTAGGCGAAGGCGATGTGCACCACCCGGTCGTGCCATTCGGGGCGGGTGCGCAGCAGGTGCCGGTAGGCCTGGAGGCCGCGGACGATGTTCTTGCTCAGCTCGGTGCGGTCGACCCGGACGATGGTGCGCCGCCCGCCGACGGCCTCGCGGAGGGCGGCGAGGCGTTCGTCGACGTCCGGGCGGTGGGAGCGCTCGCGCAGGAAGTCGGCGTCGGCGCCGAGCGCGTGCACGCCGAGCCGGGTGGTGCGGCCGGCGTGGGTGACGGTCATGGCGTCCCGGTCGACCTCGGCACCGAGCAGGTCGGCGCAGCAGTCGGCGAAGGCCAGCGCCCAGCGGCGGGTCAGGAAGCCGGCCCGGTCGGCGCCCAGGATGCCGGTGAGGACGGCCTCGGCGACGTCGTCGGGAAGCAGCCGGAAGTACTCGGGCGGGGCCCACGGGGTGTGCGAGAAGTGGCCGATCCGCAGGTCGGGGCGGGCGGCGCGGAGCAGGGCAGGGGTCAGCGAGAGGTGGTAGTCCTGGACCAGCACGGCGGCCCCGGGGGCGGCCTCGGCGGCCAGCGCCTCGGCGAAGGCGGCGTTGTAGGCGCGGTAGGCGGCCCACTCGGTGCGGAACCCGGCGTCGAAGGCGGGGGCGGTGGGGGTGGCGTAGAGCAGGTGGTGGACGAACCAGAGGGTGGAGTTGGCGACGCCGTTGTAGGCGCGGGCGAAGGTGTCGGGATCGATGTCCAGCATGCGGACGGCCTGGCCGCCCACGTCGTGCCCGGCGAGGTCGAGGCGGCCGTCCGGGGCCCCTCTGGCGGCCTGCCGGTCGGCCGCGCCGAGGGCGGCGCAGACCCAGACGGCGTCGGGGTCGTCGATGGCGGAGAGGCCGGAGACCAGGCCTCCGCCGCCGCGGCGGAGGGTCAGCGTGCCGTCGTCCGCGGTGCCGAACGACACCGGTCCCCGATTGGAGGCCACCAGGACGGGGGCGGTGCCGGTCGCACTCGAACGTTCGGTCGTGAGATCGCCCATGGTTGGTACGTTGCCGGGGCTCCGGAGCGGCAAACCCTTTCGGTGGGTGTTCAGTGTCGGGTCGCGTACTCGGGCACGGTGTGCATGGGCGGGCGTTCCAGGGCGGTCACCGGGTGGGTGTGGGCGGTGAACTCCCGGCTCTGCGGGTCGCGGGTGAACTGGGTCAGCAGCGGGTGGACCAGGTCGGCCGAGGCCTTCAGCCGGTGGGTGCGGTCGAGGCGTTCGAGGGCGGTGCGGTAGATGGTGGCGGCCATCCGGCCGAGGGCCTGGCCGTCCTGGTGCCGGTGGTGCCGGACGCCGACGTCCACCTGGGCCAGGGCGTCCAGCCCGACCGTCTCCAGCGCGTCGACCAGCAGGCCGAGTTCGACGCCGTAGCCGGTGGGGAAGGGGAGCCGTTCGAGCAGCGCGCGGCGGGCCGCGTACTCGCCGCCGAGCGGCTGGACGAAACCGGCGAGTTCCGGCCAGTGCAGGTTGAGCAGCGGGCGGGCGACCAGTTCGGTGACCCGGCCGCCGCCGGCCGGGACCACCGCGCCCTCGGTCTCCAGCGGCCGGTCGTACATGGCCTTGACCAGCTGGATGTCCGGTTCGGTCAGCAGCGGGCCGAGGATGCCGGAGACGAAGGCCGGGTCGAACTCGCGCAGGTCGGCGTCGACGAAGCAGACGATGTCGCCGCGGGTGACCAGCAGCGAGCGCCAGAGCACCTCGCCCTTGCCGGGGACGGCGGGCAGCCGGGGCAGGATCGCGTCGCGGTACTCCACCCGGGCGCCGGCCCGGGCCGCGACGGCGGCGGTGGCGTCGGCCGAGCCGGAGTCGACCACGACGAGTTCGTCGACCAGCGGGAGGCGCTCCATCAGCTCGCGGCGGATGGTGCGGACGATGTCGCCGACGGTGGCCTCCTCGTCCAGCGCGGGCAGCACCACGCTGACCGTGTGGCCGGTCCGGCGCTTGGCCTCCAGCAGGGCGTGCACCGGCCGGTCGACCGCGCTCCACGAGCGGCGGCGCAGCCAGGACGCCGCCTGCGGGAGCAGCGCGGGGGTCGGTTCGGCGGGCACGGGACTCTCCTCGGCGGGGTCGGTGGGACGCGCCATCTCGCGTGGCGGACGATCCCGTTCGGGGTTGACGCCTTCGGATACAGTCTTCGTACAGCGGCCGGACCTTTGCACGCCGGGGTCGCCGTTGAGCACCACCACAATTTCACAAGCTCATCCAGAGGGACTGAGGGAACGGCCCGTTGACGTCCCGGCAACCTTCTCGCGCGGCTGTCTGTCGACAGGCCCCGGCGGGACAGGTGCCAATTCCGGCCTGTGGCGCGACCGTGCCACGGGGAAGATGAGGAGAGAGGCCTCCGCCATCATGGCTATCGACACTGTCGCACCCGCATCCGTGGACCTCGGCCCCGCCACCGCGCTGTCCTGTCGGGAGTGCGGCACCCGCTTCCCGCTCGGTCCGAGCTTCGCCTGCCTGGAGTGCTTCGGCCCGCTGGAGATCGCGTACGACTTCGGCAGCGAGGACGCCGAGGCGCTGCGCCGCCGGATCGAGGCCGGCCCGAGCTCGATCTGGCGCTACGCGCCGCTGCTGCCCGTCCCGGCCGACGTCGCCACCAAGCCCAACCTGAACCCCGGCTGGACCCCGCTGGTCAAGGCGGACAACCTGGGCCGCGAGCTGGGCTTCACCGCGCAGCTGCACATCAAGGACGACTCGGGCAACCCGACCCACTCGTTCAAGGACCGCGTGGTGGCCTGCGCCATCGAGGCCGCGCGGGCCTTCGACTTCACGACGCTCTCCTGCTCCTCCACCGGCAACCTGGCCGGCGCGGTGGGCGCGGCGGCTGCCCGGGCCGGCTTCAAGTCCTGCGTGTTCATCCCGCACGACCTGGAGCAGGGCAAGGTCGTCATGGCCGGGGTGTACGGCGGTGAGCTGGTCGGCATCGAGGGCAACTACGACGACGTGAACCGCTTCTGCTCGGAGCTGATCGGCGACCCGGCCGGCGAGGGCTGGGGCTTCGTCAACGTCAACCTGCGCCCGTACTACGGCGAGGGCTCCAAGACGCTGGCGTACGAGATCTGCGAGCAGCTCGGCTGGCGGCTGCCGGAGCAGATCGTCATCCCGATCGCCTCCGGCTCCCAGCTGACCAAGATCGACAAGGGGCTGCAGGAGCTGATCAGGCTCGGCCTGGTCGAGGACCGGCCGTACAAGGTTTTCGGTGCCCAGGCGGCGGGCTGCTCCCCGGTGTCGGCGGCGTTCAAGGCCGGCCAGGACGTGATCCGCCCGGTCAAGCCGGACACCATCGCCAAGTCGCTGGCGATCGGCAACCCGGCGGACGGCCCGTACGTGCTGGACATCGCCCGGCGCACCGGCGGCGCGGTCGAGGACGTCACCGACGCCGAGGTGGTGGACGCGATCCGGCTGCTGGCCCGGACCGAGGGCGTCTTCGCCGAGACCGCGGGCGGGGTGACCGTCGGCGTGCTGAAGAAGCTGGTGGAGACCGGCCAGCTGGACCCGGCCAAGGAGACCGTCGCGATCAACACCGGCGACGGCCTGAAGACCCTGGACGCCGTCGCCGGGGCCGGGATGACCGCCGTCATCCGCCCGACCCTGGCGTCCTTCCACGACGCCGGCCTCGCGTCCGCCTGAATCCCCCCACCCCGCTGGGCCCTGTCCGCTAGGAGAACCATGAGCGCCAACGTCCGTATCCCCACCATCCTGCGCACCTACACCGGCGGCGCCGCCGAGGTGGCCGCCGAGGGCGCCACCCTGGGCGAGGTCATCGCCGACCTGGAGAAGAACCACGCGGGGATCGCCGCCCGCATCCTGGACGACGCCGGCAAGCTGCGCCGCTTCGTCAACGTCTACGTGAACGACGACGACGTGCGCTTCGCCGAGGGCCTGGCGACCGGGATCGCGGACGGCGCCAGCGTCTCGATCATCCCGGCGGTGGCCGGCGGCTGCTGAGCCGCGCCCCGATCCGGGCACCCCGCCCGAGCCGCTCGTCCGACCGGCCGTCCGCGCGTACGGAATTCCGTTCTCCGTACGCACGGGCGGCCGGCCGCATTTCGGCGGGAATATGGCGGGGTCAAGTCGGAGTAGAGTGTGGCTCGGTTGGGAACAGGGCTTCCCCTCATCCTCACCCGCGAATCACCCGCGAATCGCCGGACGGTCGTCCGGCCGCTGAGACCGGTCGGGTGCCTGGGCCGTGAAACATGTCAGGCAGATGTCAGAATTCCCGCGGGGATTTGCAGTAATCCGTCCGCTATGTCCGGCGTGAAATGCCGAATTCCTCCCGCTTTGGCCCGTCCTGCCCCTTGGCGTGGTGCCGGAATTCCCCGCAGCTGACCCTGTTGCAGAGGGCGTCGATCCGGATACATTCAGCCGCGGTCGACGTAATCACCCGCTCACAGGGCGCCGTCAGGCACCCCCGGCGGAGGGTTGCGGCGTGCACGGCTGCGCCCAGGGGGGGTTCCCCGGGCCGGCCTTCAAACCAGACCCGGGCCCGCGACCTGCGGGCGCGTGAAGGGCCAGCACAGCACTAGGGGAGTTCGGAATGGCTCAGGGCACCGTCAAGTGGTTCAACGCGGAGAAGGGCTACGGCTTCATCGCGGTCGACGGTGGTGCGGACGTCTTCGTCCACTACAGCGCGATCCAGATGGACGGCTACCGCACCCTCGAGGAGGGCCAGCGGGTCGAGTTCGAGATCTCCCAGGGACAGAAGGGCCCGCAGGCGGACATGGTCCGCGCCGCGGTGTGACCCCCTTCCGACCCCAGGAGCTCGGCGCGGCCCACGGCTGGTGACCACTCGCTTCTCGACGGGCCCGTGCGACACGCGTCGTACGGGCCCGTCGGCGTTCCCCGGCGGGGAGTTGCGCGGGTCGGCGGGAGCGCCCCGGGCGGCTCGCGGGATCGCGATTGGGCTTGCACTCGACCACCCCGAGTGCTAATTATTGGCGTTAGCACTCACAGCGTGAGAGTGACAGCGGACCGGGTCGGTGAGGCCCCCGGGAGCGGTAGGGGAAAGGACCCCCGCACACCAGGGCCGTCCGTCGCGGGCACCCCTTGGTCCGAGCAGTCGACCGTGTCCCGGAGGACCACTTCTGATGGCCAAGATCATCGCCTTTGATGAGGAAGCTCGCCGCGGCCTTGAGCGTGGCATGAACCAGCTCGCCGACGCAGTGAAGGTCACGCTCGGCCCCAAGGGTCGCAACGTCGTGCTGGAGAAGAAGTGGGGCGCCCCCACGATCACCAACGACGGTGTCTCCATCGCCAAGGAGATCGAGCTCGAGGACCCCTACGAGAAGATCGGCGCGGAGCTCGTCAAGGAGGTCGCCAAGAAGACCGACGACGTCGCGGGTGACGGCACCACCACCGCCACCGTGCTCGCCCAGGCCCTGGTTCGCGAGGGTCTGCGCAACGTCGCCGCCGGCGCCAACCCGATGGCCCTGAAGCGCGGCATCGAGAAGGCCGTCGCCGCCGTCTCCGACCAGCTGCTGGCCCAGGCCAAGGACGTGGAGACCAAGGAGCAGATCGCCTCCACCGCCTCCATCTCGGCCGCCGACACCCAGATCGGCGAGCTCATCGCCGAGGCCATGGACAAGGTCGGCAAGGAAGGCGTCATCACCGTCGAGGAGAGCAACACCTTCGGTCTGGAGCTCGAGCTCACCGAGGGCATGCGCTTCGACAAGGGCTACATCTCCGCCTACTTCGCGACCGACCTGGAGCGCATGGAGGCGACCTTCGAGGACCCCTACATCCTCATCGCCAACTCCAAGATCGGCTCGGTCAAGGACCTGCTGCCGCTGCTGGAGAAGGTCATGCAGAGCGGCAAGCCGCTCGTCATCATCGCCGAGGACGTCGAGGGCGAGGCCCTGTCGACCCTGGTCGTGAACAAGATCCGCGGCACCTTCAAGTCCGTCGCCGTCAAGGCCCCGGGCTTCGGCGACCGCCGCAAGGCCATGCTCGGCGACATCGCCATCCTCACCGGTGGCACCGTGATCTCCGAGGAGGTCGGCCTCAAGCTGGAGAACGCCGGCATCGACCTGCTGGGCACCGCCCGCAAGGTGGTCATCACCAAGGACGAGACCACCATCGTCGACGGTGGCGGTGACAGCGAGCAGGTCGCCGGCCGCGTGAACCAGATCCGCGCCGAGATCGAGAACAGCGACTCGGACTACGACCGCGAGAAGCTCCAGGAGCGCCTCGCCAAGCTGGCCGGCGGCGTGGCCGTCATCAAGGCCGGCGCGGCCACCGAGGTGGAGCTCAAGGAGCGCAAGCACCGCATCGAGGACGCCGTCCGCAACGCGAAGGCCGCCGTCGAGGAGGGCATCGTCGCCGGTGGTGGCGTCGCGCTGCTCCAGGCCTCGGTCGCCTTCGACAAGCTGGAGCTGGAGGGCGACGAGGCCACCGGTGCCAACATCGTCAAGGTCGCGCTGGAGGCCCCGATCAAGCAGATCGCGACCAACGCCGGCCTGGAGGGTGGCGTCGTGGTGGAGAAGGTGCGCAACCTCCCCGCCGGTCACGGCCTGAACGCGGCCACCAACACCTACGTCGACCTGATCGCCGAGGGCATCATCGACCCGGCCAAGGTGACCCGCTCCGCGCTGCAGAACGCCGCCTCCATCGCGGCGCTGTTCCTCACCACCGAGGCCGTCATCGCCGACAAGCCGGAGAAGGCCGCTGCGGCCGCCGGCGGCGGCATGCCGGGCGGTGACATGGACTTCTGATCCTGATCGCACCGATCGGATCGGCTGGTTCCTGATCGTGTGGGCGGTCCCCTTCGGGGGGCCGCCCACACGGCGTTCTACCGGAGAATGGACAGATGGCTTCCGACGACATCGAGACCGCGCTGCACAACGCGCGGGCGCTGATCCTGGCCGACCTCACCTCGCGGGACGTGGCGGACGCCGCCGTCGTCTCCCTGGTGGAGCAGGCCGTGACGCACCGCCGCTGGTGGTTGGAGCAGTGGCCGGACGGCACCGGGTACGTGCTCGGGCTGGTCGCCCAGGACGTCCAGGACGCGCTGCTGGAGGCGTACGGGCGCTGGCCGCTGTGCACCGCCTGCGCCGCCGACGGGGACCCGCACGCGCTCGGCGTGGAGCCGGAGCTGGGGCCGGAGCCGCACTGGGTGTGCGGCAAGCAAGGCGCGGTGGTCGCGCCGGTGGGGGAGCTCTCCTAGCCCGCTCGTGGTCCGCTCCCAGCCCGCTCCTGGTCCGTTCCCAGTCCGCTCGTGGTCCGCGTCGTGGACCGGGCGGCGGGAGTACTGGACCTATAGGTAGGTTGACGATATATGTAGTCGTATGACTGAACGCTCGATGCAGGAGCCGACGCTGCTGCTGCTCACCGCTCTGGCGGACGCCCCGAGACACGGCTACGCCCTCATCCAGGAGATCGCCGCCATCTCCGAGGGCCGGGTCAAGATGCGCACCGGCACCCTGTACGGCGCCCTCGACCGCCTGCTCCAGCAGGGGCTGATCGAGGTCGCCGCGGAGGAGGTCGTGGACGGGCGGGCGCGGCGCAGCTACGCGCTGACCAGCGTCGGCCGGGAGGCGCTGGCCTCCGAGGCGGAGCGGCTGCGGGCCGTCGCCACCGAGGCGGAGCGCCGTCTCGCGAACGTCTGGTCGGCGCTCCAGGGCAAGCCGGAGCCGGAGGGGAAGTCGATGATGAGGGGGTTCTTCGCATGACCATGACCACACCGACGATGGGGGCGCCTTCGACCGCGCTGCGGGCGGCGCTGCAGTTCTACCCGCCCCGCTACCGCCGGGAGCGCGGCGAGGAGCTGGCCGCGGTGTTCGCCGACACCACGGCGGAGGCGGGCCGCTCGGCCGTCGCCCGTGAGGCGTTCGACCTGGCCGCGTACGGGCTGCGGGTGCGGCTCGGGCTGACCGGCTCCTCGCTGGCCGGGCGGGTGCTCGCGCTGGCCGCGCCGATGGTCGCCGGGGCGCTGGCCGGTGCGGCGCTGGTGCCGTGGGTGAGCGATGCGGAGCGGGCCGCCCGCCGGCTGACCTGGGACCCCTCGTACACCACGTACGCGCTGACCATCGCGCCGCCGGTGATCGCGCTGCTGCTCGCGGTGGCCGTCGTGACGGGGCGCTGGACGGCGGTGCGGGTCATCTCGCTGCTCCAGGCCGTCTCCGCGCTGTTCGTGCTGGCGCAGGCCGTCGTGCTGCCGCCGGAATTCGACCTCTGGGGGGTGGGGGACAGCAGCGTGGCCACCATGCCGTTCGTGCTGGGGGCGCTGCTGCTGGCCGCGGCGCCGACGGAGTTGCTGCCCAGGGCCTCCTGGCGTTCCGGCGGGCTGGCGCTGGCCTCGGTCCTCGGGGGCGGGCTGCTGGTGGCGCTCCAGCACTGGGGCGACTCCACCTTCCCGCTGGACATGCAGTGGTTCGCGGCGCTGCTGATCGGGCCGCTGCTGCTGACCTTCACCGCGCTGCGCGGCCGGGTGCTGCCGGCGGCCGTCGGGGTCGCGGTGCTGTCGCTGACGATGTTCGCGGGCCTGTTCAACATCTGGCGCGAGGGCCGCGGGTTCTGGCACGTGCTGCCGATGGCGGCGCCGGTGCTGCTGCTCCTGGTGGCGGCCGCGGTGGCGATGCGCCGGATCGGGCCCGGCGGACGGTTCGGCGGATGGTTCGGCGGGGACTCCGGGAAGGGGCGCAGCCTGGCGTGACCCGGGGGACGGGGCGAAGGGCTCGCCGGGCCCGGCCGGATGTGGCAACCTACTGATATGTCTAGACCAATTTTCGAAGTCATCGCGTTGACGCCCCAGGACGCCCAGGCTGCCGAGTCGGGTGGCGCCGACCGGCTCGAACTGGTCACCGACATGGCCGCGGACGGGCTCACCCCGTCCGTCGAGGACTTCGCCCGGATCCGGGCCGCCGTCGACATCCCGCTGCGCGTCATGCTCCGGATCCGGGACGGCTTCGCGCCCGGCGGCCTGGACGAACTGGCCGCCCGGGCCGCCGCGTTGCGGGCCGAGGGCGCCGAGGAGTTCGTCTTCGGCTTCCTCCACGCCGACGGCACCGTCGACCTGGCCGCCACCGCCGCCGTCGCCGAGGCGGTGGCCGGCTGCCGCTGGACCTTCCACCGGGCGATCGACCACAGCGCCGACCGGGCCGCCCTGCGGGCCGCCGTCGGCGCGCTGCCCGGGCTGGACACCTTCCTCACCTCGGGCGCGCCTGCCGGCGTCGACGCCGGGTACGAGGTGCTGCTGGCGGAGCAGGCCCGCGCGGGCGAGCCCGGGTACGGGCAGCGGATCCTGATCGGCGGCGGCCTGCGGGCCGAACACCTGAAGGGGCTGCGGGCCGAGGGCTTCGACGGCTTCCACGTCGGCGGTGCGGTGCGGGTCGACGGCTGGCGGACGCCGGTGGACGCGGCCAAGGTCGCCGAGTGGCGGGCCCTGATCGACGCCTGAGCGTGCGCGGAGGGCGGGGGCCGGTCCCGGTGGGGCCGGCCCCCGCCGCTCGGTTCCTCAGCGCAGCTGCGCGGGCAGCGGTTCGCCGTGCAGCACCGTCAGGCCGGAGACGGCACGGGTGAGCGCCACGTACAGCCGCCGCAGGCCGGTCCGCTCGTCCGGCTCGCCCGCGATCACCGCGGCCGGCTCGTCCAGCACCACGTAGTCGTACTCCAGACCCTTGGCCAGCGAGGCCGGCACGAGCGTCAGCCGGGCCTCGGCGCTGGTCTCGGCGCCGGGGGACAGGTACGGCAGGCCGGCCGCGGTCAGCGCCTCGGCGAGCAGCGGGATCCGGGCGTCGGCGGCGATCAGCCCGGTCGAGCCCTCGTGCTCCAGCGCCTCGCGGCAGGCCGCCACGACGGCGGGCACGGCCTCCGCGTCCGGGAGGCGGCGGATCGTCAGCGAGCCGGGGGCGTCGCGGACGGAGGTCGCCGGGGCCAGGCCCGGGGCGATCGCCGGGAGCAGCCGGGAGGCGTACGCGATGACCTCCTCCGGCACCCGGAAGCCCTTGGTCAGCTCCTCGACGTGGGCGTCCGGCTTGCCCAGGTGGCGCAGCGCGTCCGGCCAGCTCGCCGTCGCCCACGGGGTGGTGCCCTGGGCGAGGTCGCCGAGGACGGTCGCCGAGCCGGTCGTGCAGCGGCGGCCGACCGCGCGGTACTGCATCGGGGAGAGGTCCTGCGCCTCGTCCAGCACCACGTGCCCGAGCGAGGGGGTGCGCTGCACCAGGTCCGTCGCCTCGTCGACCAGGACGGCGTCGGCCTGCGTCCAGCGGGCCGTCTTCACCGAGCGGCCCGGCTTGGGCCACAGCACCGCCTGCTGCTCCTCCGGGGTCAGCACGCCCTCCGCGCAGGCGGCCAGGAACTCCGGGTCGGAGAGCAGTCGCAGCACCAGCTTCGCCGGGTCGACCGCCGGCCAGCACTCCTTGGCCACCGCCTTGACCGCGGGGTTGCGGGCCACCGCGTCCTGCACCCGGTCGTCGGGGGCCTCGCCGGACTGTTCCATCTTCAGCAGCACGGTGTGCGCGATCCGCTGTGGCAGGGCGTCCCTGGCGGCGCCGTAGCGCACCTCGCGGCTCTTCAACTCCTCGATGATCGCGGTGAGTTCGTTCACCTGGACGCGCCAGCGGCGGGAGCCGCGGACCACCACGCAGGGCTCGGTGGGCAGCGTGATGCCCGCGCGCACCGCCCGGCGCAGCACCTCGGCCATCCGGGCGTCGCCCTTCAGCCGGGCCGCCCGCGGGTCGTCCTCGCCGCGCACCTCGACGTGCCCGACCAGCTGCTGCACGGTCGCCTGGTTGACGTCCAGCTCGCCCAGGGCCGGGAGCACCTGCTCGATGTAGGAGAGGAAGGCGTTGTTCGGCCCGATCACCAACGTGCCCGTCCGGGCGAGGCGCTCGCGGTGCGCGTACAGCAGGTACGCGACGCGGTGCAGGCCCACGGCCGTCTTCCCGGTGCCGGGGGCGCCCTGGACGCAGATGGTGCCCGTCACGTCGGAGCGGACGATCTCGTCCTGCTCGGGCTGGATGGTGGCGACGATGTCGCGCATCGGGCCGACGCGGGGCTTCTCGATCTCGGCGGCGAGCAGGGCGGAGGCGGTGTCCGCCTCCGCCGGGTCGCTCAGGTGCTCGTCCTCGTAGGCGGTGAGCTCGCCGCCGGTGTAGCCGAAGCGGCGGCGGCGTTCGACGTCCAGCGGCTCGGTGCGGCTGGCCCGGTAGAACGGCTGGGAGACCGGCGCGCGCCAGTCGATCACCATCGGGTCGCCGTCGGCGTCGTGGACGTGCCGGCGCCCGATGTAGAAGCTCTCCCCGCCGCCTCCTTCGCTCAGCTCCTCGCTGATCGTGTGTAGGTAGTCCAGGCGGCCGAAGAACAGCGGGGTGTGCGAGAGGTCGGCGAGGGCGGCGATCCGGGCCTCGATCTGGTTCTGGAGGACGGCGGCGGACACCCAGGTGCCGGTCACGTCGCGCAGGTCCAGCGACTGGACGTCCTCGCGCATCGCTCGCAGCGCGGACCGGGACGCGGCCAGGTGGTCGCGTTCGCGCTGGAGGGGGTCGGTGGTGGGGGTGGCGGGCACAGCGAACCTTCCCGGCTGCGCCGGAAGCGGGCGCAGCGGATCGATGGAGCTCACGGTGGGTACGGCCGACCGGTTGCCGTGCGGTCGGCGCCTCCCCCGGCTGCCCGCGCGACTTCAGCGGGTACCACGGTTCGGGAGGGGGCAGACGGACGATCCTAGACCCGGGCGCCCCGGGGTTCCAGCCCCGCAGGTCCCGGGCCCGCAGGTCCCGGCCCCCGTACGGCCCGGAGGACGTGCGCGACGGCGGCGCCGCCCCGGGCACCGCCGCGCGCGCGTGGTCCTCCTCGGGCGCGACGGTGTCCGGTACCGGGGCGTGTCCTACCGCACGTCCTACAGCACGTCGTCCGCGTCGATGATGCGGTACGCGTAGCCCTGCTCGGCCAGGAAGCGCTGCCGGTGGGCGGCGAAGTCCTGGTCCACGGTGTCCCGGGCGACCACCGAGTAGAAGTGCGCCGAGTGGCCGTCCGCCTTCGGACGCAGGACGCGGCCCAGGCGCTGGGCCTCCTCCTGGCGGGAGCCGAACGTCCCGGAGACCTGGATGGCCACGGTGGCCTCGGGCAGGTCGATCGAGAAGTTCGCGACCTTGGAGACCACCAGGACGCCGATCTCCTTGTTGCGGAACGCCTCGAAGAGCTTCTCGCGCTGGGCGTTGCTGGTCTCGCCCTTGATCACGGGCGCGTCCAGCACCTCGCCGAGCTCGTCCAGCTGGTCGATGTACTGGCCGATGACCAGCGTCTGGTCCTTCTCGTGCTTCTTCACCAGCGCCTCCACCACCTGCCGCTTGGTCGCCGTGGTGGCGCAGAAGCGGTAGCGCTCCTCGGGCTCGGCGGTGGCGTACGCCAGGCGCTCCGAGTCGGTCAGGGTGACCCGCACCTCGCAGCAGTCGGCGGGCGCGATGTAGCCCTGTGCCTCGATCTCCTTCCACGGCGCGTCGAAGCGCTTGGGCCCGATCAGGCTGAACACGTCGCCCTCGCGGCCGTCCTCGCGCACCAGCGTCGCGGTCAGGCCCAGGCGGCGGCGGGCCTGGAGGTCGGCGGTGAACTTGAACACCGGCGCCGGCAGCAGGTGCACCTCGTCGTAGACCACCAGGCCCCAGTTGCGGGCGTCGAACAGCTCCAGGTGCGCGTAGGCGCCCTTCCGCTTGGTGGTCATCACCTGGTAGGTGGCGATGGTGACCGGGCGGATCTCCTTGCGCGTCCCGCTGTACTCGCCGATCTCCTCCTCGGTGAGCGAGGTGCGCTTGACCAGCTCGTGCTTCCACTGGCGGGCCGAGACGGTGTTGGTGACCAGGATCAGCGTCGTCGACTTGGCGTGCGCCATCGCGGCCGCGCCGACCAGCGTCTTGCCGGCGCCGCAGGGCAGCACCACGACGCCCGAGCCGCCGTGCCAGAAGCCCTCGACGGCCTGCGCCTGGTACGGGCGCAGCCGCCAGCCGTCCTCGTCCAGCTCGATCGGGTGCGCCTCGCCGTCCACGTACCCGGCGAAGTCCTCGGCCGGCCAGCCGAGCTTGAGCAGCACCTGCTTGATCTGGCCGCGCTCGGAGGGGTGCACCACCACCGTGTCCGGGTCGACCCGGGCGCCGACCAGCGGCGCGATCTTCTTGGAGCGCAGCACCTCCTCCAGCACCGGCCGGTCGGTGGTGGCGAGCACCAGCCCGTGCGTCGGGTGCTTGAGCAGCTGGAGCCGCCCGTAGCGGCCCATGGTGTCCGCCACGTCCACCAGCAGCGCGTGCGGCACCGGGTAGCGCGAGTACGTCACCAGGGCGTCGACCACCTGCTCGGCGTCGTGCCCCGCCGCCCGCGCGTTCCACAGCCCGAGCGGAGTCACCCGGTACGTGTGCACGTGCTCGGGGGCGCGCTCCAACTCGGCGAACGGCGCGATGACGCGGCGGCACTCGGCGGCCTTGGGGTGATCGATCTCCAGGAGAAGAGTTTTGTCGCTCTGGACGATGAGCGGTCCGTCGTTCACGCGGGGAAGCCCTCCACTGGCTGACAGGCTGGATTGACGCAGACCCTCCAGTGTCGCGCATTCCGCGGCGAACGTGGTCGGGCTCCTTCCGAACGGGAACGGGCTCCTTCCGTTCGTACGGGCGACCGAGCCCGCGCTCCGGGCGACGGCGCCGGGTGACCACGGTGCGCATCGCTCGTTGAGCCGGTCATGAAGAAGTCGAAGCGCGTTCTCACCGCTCTCGCCCTGATGGGCACGGCCTTCGCGGCCACCGCCTCGTCCGCCGGCTCCGCGCACGCCCTCGCGGGGATCGGGGAGGGGCCCGGCGGGCTGCTCGCCGCGCCCGGATTCCTGATCGCCGACCAGGTCGGCGGCGGCTCGCTGCCGGTCGGGCAGGGGGAGATCGGCAGCCTGGCGGACAAGGCCGTCAAGGAGAAGATGAAGGAGTCGCAGGGGCACTGAGCCCGGCCCTGCCGCCGGGGTTACTCGTCGAGCTCCGCGACGCCGGTGATGCGGTGCAGGGCGAAGGTGCGGAGCTCGTCGGCGTGGTGGTCGAAGGCGGTGACGAAGCCGCCTTCGACCTTGACCGGGTCGATGATCCGCTGGCTGGCGATGCCCTCGGCGTTGAGGTAGCCGATCCACATCCGTTCGCCGAGCAGGACGGCGGTCTGCAGGGCCGCGAGGGTCTCGGCGGCGGCGGTGCGGGGCAGCTGGCGCGGGTCGGGGGTGGAGTCCCGGCGGTTGACGGTGGCGGCGCGGTCGCCGGCCCGGATGGCCTTGATGGCGGCGGCGAGCAGGGTGTCGTCCGGGGTCGGCGGGCCGTCCGGGACGGGCGCGGGGGCGGTGCGGGGCGGGGTGCGGTGGCTGTCCTGGCGGGTGATCAGGACGTCGCCCTCGGCGGACTCGGCGGCCGGGGCGTAGCCCATCGCGCGCAGGGCGGCGAGCAGGGCGTCCGGGGCGGCCTGGGCGGCGAGGACGGTGGGGGCGAGCAGCCGCAGCCGCAGGTCGGCGGAGCGGCGGTCGGCGAGGACCTCGTTCAGCAGGGACGGGTCGTCGCAGCGCAGGTAGGAGGAGGCGGCGCCGACCCGCAGGATGCCGTGCCGGCGGGCGACGTCGTCGATCAGGTAGGCGAGCGGCTGCGGGACGGGCGTCCGGGAGTGCTGCTCCAGGAAGGCCCGCAGGTCGGCGGCGGTGCGTCCGGCGTCGAGGGCGCGGCGGACGGACACCGGGGTGAAGCGGTAGACGGTGGCGCCGCCCTTGGACTCGATGTCGGCGCACAGCGCGAGGGCCTGGGCGAGCGGGGTGAGCAGCGGGCCGGGGGCGATCGCGGTGAGGTCCGGTTGCAGGATCACGTGGTCGAGCGGCTGCGGCAGCAGCGGGGCGAGCACCTCGGCCGGGTCGGATTCGGCGGTGAGCAGGGCGCGGGCGGGGGCGGCGAGGGCGCCGCGGCCGGTGACGCCGAGGAGTTCGGCCTCGGCGAGGGTCCAGGCGGTGAGGTCGTCGCGCAGCTCGTGGCCGTCCGGGCCGGTGGGGCCGCCGCGCAGCGGGCGCTGCCAGCGCAGGGTGGGCAGGAGTTCGGCGGCGGTGGCGGGGGTGCCGGGCGGGAGCTCGGCGAGCAGCGCGAGGGTGGCGCGGCGGACGGACGGGGCGAGGGTGCGGTCGAGTTCGGGCCCGAGGGCGGCGCGCGGCTTGCCCTTGCCGTCCGGGGTGCCGGTGAGGGCGGGGACGCGGGTGGCGGCGAGCCAGGCGGCGGCGAGGACGGACCAGCGTTCGGCGGTGTCCCGCTGGAGCCAGCCGTCGTAGGCGGGGGTCGGGGCCCAGCGTTCGTCGGCCTCGCCGTCGGGGGCCAGCAGTCCGGCGGCGTAGGCGAGTTCGAGCCAGAAGGCGGACTGCTGCTCGGTGGTCTCCAGGGCCTGCGCGGTGCGCTTGAGGTCGCGGACGCCGAGGCCGCCGGCGCGCAGCGTGGGCGGCGGGGTGAGGCCCCAGGTGTCGAGGAGTTCCTCGACGGTCTTGACGGCGGTGTGGGCCTGGCCGGCCGCCGCGCCGTCCACAGCCTGTGGATCGCGCGGGGCGGCGGCCGGGGCGGGCTCGGGCTGGACCGGCTCGACGGCGCGGTGGGTGCGGCCGCCGCGCAGGTGCAGGGCCAGTTCGCGCGGCAGGACGACGCTGCCCGGCCCGCTGGGCAGCAGCAGCCCGCGGGCGAGCAGCCACTCGACGGGGCTCTGCGCGTCCTCGGCGGTGACCGGGCGGGTGGCGTCCGGGACGGTGCCGGTCGGCGGCCCCCAGACCAGCCGTTCCAGTAGCCGCAGCGCGGCCTCGGGGGCGGTGTCGAGCAGCGCCGCGCAGCGGGCGCGGTCGTTCAGCAGGGAGGTGAGCGCGTCGACGGCGGTGACCGGGTCCGGGGTGGCGGGCTGCCCGGCGGAGGCGAGCAGCTGTTGCAGCCGGGCCGGGGACATGCCGACGGTCGCGTCGGAGAGGGTCGGGCCGAGGCCGGTGCGGCCGGGGTTGGCGGCCGTCGGGGCGAGTGCCTCGCGGACGGCGAGGACCAGCCGCAGGCCGTTGTCCGGGCCCCAGAGCAGCGCCCGGTCGCGCAGGGTGGCGATCGCCCGGGGGAGGGCGGCGGCGACGGCGGACCGGTCGGCGGGCGTCAGCGGGGTCGCGCCGGGGTGCGGCTTGACCTTGGCCGGGCCGGTCAGCAGGGTGCGGACGGTGGCCAGGCCGGTGCCGTCCGGGGCGGTGGCCAGGGCCTCGGCGACTTGCAGGGTGAAGCGGTCCAGGCGCTCCAGGGCGCGCAGCGCCGAGGCGCGGGAGGAGAGCCGGGCGGACAGCTGGGTGAGGTCGCCGGGGACGGGGTTGAGCAGGTCGGGGCGGGAGCGGAGCAGGGCGGCGAGCGCGTCGTCGGGGCGGGCGCGCAACTCCTCGGCGAGGGTGCGGGGGCCGGCGGCGGACCTGCCCTGGCGTTGAGGGCCCTGCTGTGTGGTCATTCGACCTAGGTTAGTCGGGCGGGCGGACGGCGGGGTGTCCGTGCGGCGGCCCGTGGTGGACCGGTCCTCAGGACTCGCGCGGGCGGGGGCGGGGTGGGTAGCGTCACGGCCGAGGGTGGTTCGGTGGGCCGGGGTTCGGGCGCGAGGCGGGGTGTCGGTGATGACGGACGGCGAGTGGTGGCGCAGGAGCGGGCCGTGGAGCGGCCGTTCGGGGGGCAGGGCGGGGGCCTCCGGCGGGTCTGCCGGGTCCGGTGCTGCAGGCGACGAGGGCGGTTCGGGCGGTTCGGGTGCATCCGGCGCCTCCGGTCCGTCCGGTCCGTCCGGTGCCTCCGACGGGGACAGCGTGTACGACACGGCGGCGCCGGGCGGCGGGACCCCGTCGGTGCCGCTGGACCCGCCCCGGACGCCGCGCACCCCGGGGGCCGGGGCGCCGCCCGTCCAGCTGGACAAGCCGCGTTTCGACGGGCCCGAGGACGATCCGGGCTCCATCCCGCCGCCCCAGGTGTACAGCTCCGGCGCGAACGGCTGGGATCTGGTGCTGCTCAACTTCTCGGACGCGCCGCAGGCTCCGCCGAAGCCGATCCCCGAGCAGCGTGCCGGGGACGGGGCGGGAGCGGCGGGTGCGCAGGCCGCCGATCCGGCGGGGGCTGTGGCTGGGGCGGCTGCGGCGGCCTCGGCGAAGGGGAAGAAGCAGCGCAAGGCCAAGGGGAGGGCGACCGCCGCGGGGAAGGCGAAGGCGCAGCCGACCGCCCCCGCCGGCCAGGCCGGTGCCGGTGCGGGCGCAACTGCCGGTGCGGGCGCGAGTGCGGGCGCGGGCGTCGGGGCCCGTCGGCCGTCCCTGCTGGTCCTGCTCTCCTGCGGGCTGCTGATCGGCGGCGCCGCCATGAGCTTCTTCCCGGCCATGCTGGTCGGCTGGGCCCTCGGCTACCTGTCCCGCCAACTCTCCGATCTGATGCGCAAGTTCGTCATCCTCGGGATCCCGCTGATCACGATGAGCGCGGCCACCCTGCACGCCATGCAGGCCAAGCCGGGCGCCCAGGGCGGCGCGGGCGTGCAGGCCGGTGCGCAGTTCAGTCAGATCAGCTGGTCGGCGGCCCCGGGCGTGCTGCGCCTGTCGGCGGTGCTGTCGGCGGTGGTGCTGCTGCTGTTGAGCCTGCGCCGTCGTCCGCCGCAGCAGGGCTGACGCCCGGGACGAGGGCGGCGAAGCCGGTGCAGAGCAGTCGGATGCTCTGGGTGAACTTCTCGTCCTGGCCGATTCGGGGGATCAACTCGCCCATGATCAGCGGAAACTCCGCGCACAGGTCGGCGTAGAGCTCGGCGCTGACGGGTGGTGGGGCCGGTGGCTGGTTCTGTTCCTGGAGGACGAAGCCGGTGACGTGGCTGAGCAGGATGTCGGCGGCGATGCCGCAGTGGACGGTGGGCAGGCCGGCGTCGAGGAGGGTGCGCAGCAGGCGTTCCATCAGGGAGAGGCCGCCGGAGCTGAGGACGCCGGGGCTCTCGGCGAGGAGCAGTGCGCCACCGGGGTGTTGCTGGATGCTGCGGCGCAGGGTGGCGGCCTGGGCCTCGACCCGGTCCCGCCAGGTGGCGTCGGGGGGGAGGGCGGCGAGGGCCGCGGTGCCGGTGTCGTAGGCCTGTCGGCAGACGCGGTCGGCCATCAGGGTGAGCAACTCGTCCTTGCCGCGCACGTGGTAGTAGAGGCTGCCGGCGTGGGCGTCGAGGCGGTCGGCGACCTGGCGCATGGACAGGTTGTGGTAGCCGACCTCCGCGAAGACGGCCATGCCCGCATCGACGATGCGCTCCTTGGTGAGCTTCATGGCTCCACCGTACAACGCTTTCCAACACTGTTCGAAAACTGTGCTAGCTTTGCCCTGCCCGGTTTTCGAACGGCGTTGGAATGTGATGGGGGAGGGGCAGTCATGGGGGCGATCCTGTTCAACGTGACCACGGCCGCGCTGATGGTCATGATGGTCAACTGCGGGCTCGGCGTGGTCGGCCGGGACACGCTGCGGGGGCGGCCGATCCCGTGGGCGGCGGTCGCCCTGACCGCGCTCGCCGTCGGCGGCGTGCTGCTCCAGCTGCTCTGGTCCGGCGCCATGGACACGCTCGACGCCGACCCCGCCAAGTCCGGCTGGTGGCGCGAGTTCACCTCGGTCTTCATGCAGAACGGCGGCCTCGGCGGCGGCCTGTGGAACCTCGCCACCCTCGCCGCCGTCGCCGCGCTCGCCCAGTGGTACTGGGGCGGCCCGCTCACCCTCGCCTTCTTCCTCGCGGGCATCCTGCTGCCCGGCCGGATCGACGGCCTGCTCGGCTTCGGCGACGGCCCCAGCACCGACCCCCGCAACTTCGCCGGGAGCTCCGGCGCCACCTACTTCCTCGGCGCCACCCTGGCCCTCGCCTTCCTCACCCGCACCCGCCTCCCCAAGGAGCGCGCCCTGGCGGTCGGCGTCCCGGTGCTGGGCCTCGCCATGTGGCTCGCCCAGGACAACGGACACGGCCTGGTGGCGGTCTACGGCTTCGCCCTCGGTGCGGTGGCCTGGGCGGTTCGCGGTCGCCTGGCGCGACGGTAGCTTGGGCCCGACCCGCTGAGCCCCGCCCGACCCGCCACGACCCGGAGGTGCCCGATGGCCCGCCTGTACGTACGGCCCGGCCCGAATCCCGACGAACCGGACGCGCCCGCCGCGGTCCTGGTCGTCGACCCCGACGGCACCCCCGGTGAGCGCGCCCTGGACCGGCTCGGCTCGTACTGCTACGAGGGCGACGGGGTGTTCTACCTGGTGCAGACGGACGGTTGGTTCGAGCCCTCCCTGGAGGGGGACCGGCTGGCGATCTCGGTGGCCGTCTACCCGGTGGCGCTGGAGCAGGTGGGCGTCGACCCCGCCGACTTCCCCGACCGCTCGACCGTCGACCCGCGCGCCCACCTGGTCCTGCGCGCCGGGACGACCGTCGATCCGGTGCTGCCCGCCTGGTTCGACGAGGGGCTGGCCGTCTTCACCGCCGGCCCCGGCACCCCGCTCGAAGACCTCCTCGCCTCCGAGGACGACTGGCCGATCATCCTCGCGCCGCCGCCCGAGGAGATCCAGGACGGCGACGACGAGTAGGGCATCGCCCCGCCGGGCCCGGATCGCCCGCCCTGTCGGGCCCGGATCGCTCAGCCCGGCGGCCGGTGCGACCTCCGCTCAGCGCGCGAAGCCCGCCAGCAGCCCCCGCGGGTCGAAGGTCACCCGGATCCGGGTGATCCTCCCGTTCTCCACGTGGCTCCAGTTCGCCGTCGGCGCCGGTGGCGCGATGCTCGTGTGCAGGTCGAACCAGGTGATCACGTCGTCCCCCTCGGCGACCCGGGCGTGCACCTCGATCTTCTCCAGCACCTGCCCGAGCCCCTTCAGTCCGGCCAGGGCCTCCTCCACCCCCGACACCGTGGCCAGCGGGCCCACGAAGTCGACGTCCTCCGCCAGCAGCCCCCGCAGCGTCTCGAAGTCGCCCGCCTGCCAGGCCGCGAAGTAGGTCTCGGAAATCCCACGTGCAGTCTTCGTCGTCGTCATGCCTCCATCCCCGTCGTCGACGCACCGGTCCGGGCCCGCCTCGGCCTGGTCGCCCGACCCGACCAGCACTCGCCGGCCGTGCGCCTGCTGCACGCCCGGCTCCGTGCGTCCCTGCGGGCGGCGGACTGAGCGCGGCCGGCTGAGCGCTCGGGCAGCCAGGCGGTCAGGCGGTCAGGTGGTCGGGCGGTCGGGCGCTTGGGCAGCCAGGCGCTCAGCCGTTCCAGCGCGGATCGCGCCCGGAGGCGGCCAGCGCGCGGTCCAGCGTCGGAGCGCCGTCCGGCACCGCCACCGGGGCGGCGAAGCCGCCGTACCGGCGGTACAGCTCGGCGTTCTCCTCGACGACCGCCAGCACCAGCTGCGCGAACTCCTCGTCGATCCCGATCGGACCGCCGGTCGTCCGGGCGACGTCCCAGCCGTGCAGGACGAGCTCCGCGATCAGCATCCGGGCGATGCCCTCCGCCGGTGCCGAGGATCCGCCGAGGTCGACGTGCCCCTCCCAGACGGCCGGGTCGGCCCAGGTCGCGACGGCGCGGTCCAGCCGGGCCGCGTAGGCGGCGGGCCAGCCGGGGTCGGCGGTGAAGTCGCGGTCGACCAGTTCCTCGGGCAGTTCGGTGCGGCGGGCCCGGTGCTCCAGGCCGTGCGAGGTGTAGAGCACCCAGTGGTTGACGAGCGCACGGGCGTCGAAGTCCGTGCAGGGTGTCGGGCCGTCCAGCGGGTGGTCCGCCGGGACGCCGTCGGCGACCCGGGCGGCGGCCGCGGCGGCGCGCGCCAGCAGGGGGTGCAGCGGGTGGGTGTCCCGGGTCGGGTGATCGTTCATGCCCCGATCCTGCGCCGGTCGGGCCGCCGGGTCTTGAAGAAACGCGACGGCCGGTGCCCTGACCAGGAGTGACGCCGCGGGCCCCGGCCAGGAGCGCCGGCCCGGGGCCCGCGGTGGCCGCCCCGGCTGCGGCAACCGGTTCAGAGTAGGCAGGCAGACTGCTAATATTAAGCAGGCAGCCTGCCTATCTCTACCGGGACCTCCCCAGCAGGCCAGCTCCGTCGCAGAGGTTCCGGAGGAAGGGGGCCGACATGCCTCTCCCCGGTGACACCCACACCCCGCAGCAGACGGCCACGACCGCGACGCCCACCGGCAACCCCTTCGGCCCGCGCTTCGTGGCCCCGCTGTACCTGGGGGCCTCGCTCAACCCGGTCAACAGCTCGATCATCGCGACCGCGCTGGTGGCCATCGCGGCGGCCCTGCACCTCCCCGTCGGGGACACCGCGATCCTGATCTCCTGCCTGTACCTCACCAGCGCGCTGGCCCAGCCCGCCGCCGGGCGGCTCGCCGAGGAGTTCGGGCCCCGGCGGATCTTCGTCGCCGGCATCGTGCTGGTGTTCGCGGCCGGGATCGTCGGCACGCTGGCCCACTCGATGGCCGCCCTGATCGCGGCCCGGGTGCTGATCGGCGCGGGCACCTCGGCCGGCTACCCGGCCGCGATGCTGCTGATCCGCCGCCGCGCCGAACAGGCCGGTTACCAGGCCCCGCCGCGCGGGGTGCTCGGCGGCCTGGCGATCACCGGCGCCGCCACCGTCGCCGTCGGCCCCGCCCTCGGCGGACTGCTGGTGGGCTGGTTCGGCTGGCAGACCGCCTTCTGGATCAACATTCCGGTCGCCGCCGTCGCCCTGGTCCTGGCCGTGGTCGGGATCGCGCCGGACCCCGACCCGGTGCGCCTCGGTTCACCCCGTGCCCTCGCCTCCCGCCTCGACCTGCCCGGCATGCTGGGCTTCGGCGGCTCGCTCACCGCCCTGATGGTCTTCCTCGCCGCCCTGCCGCGCCCGGACTGGCCCGCGCTCGCCGCCGCCCTCGTCCTCGCCGCCGTGCTGGTCGGCTGGGAACTGCGCGCCGCCCACCCGTTCCTCGACGTCCGGCTGCTCGCCTCCAACGGGGCCCTGACCCGCACCTACGTGCGCAACGGCCTGACGCTGATGGGGACGTACGTGATCCTCTACGGGCTCACCCAGTGGCTGGAGGCGGCCCGCGGGCTGTCCGCCTACCAGGCCGGCCTGGCGCTGATGCCGATGGGCGTCCTGAGCGCCGTGACCGCCCGGGCGGTGGCACGACGGACGGGCGTGCGGCTGCCGTTGATCGCCTGCGCGGTGCTGCTGCTGCTCGGCGCGGTGGCCGTGCTGTTCGTGGGCGTCGGCACCCCGATGGCGGCGGTCGTCGCCGTCAGCGCGGTGTTCGGGCTGACCTCCGGCGCCGGGACGGTCGCCAACCAGACCGTCCTCTACCAGGAGGCCCCCGCCGCGACGGTCGGCACCGCCTCCGGACTGCTGCGCACCTTCGGCTACCTCGGCTCCATCGCCTCGGCGGCGATCACCGGCGCCGCCTTCCACGACCGGGTGGGCGACGCCGGCCTGCACTCCATCGCCTGGGTGCTGGTCGCGATCTCCGCCCTCCTCCTCGTCCTGACCGCCTGCGACCGCCGACTCGCCGAGTCCTAGCCGCCGCAGGCGAACCGGCCCGGACCCACCCGGCCCGGGCCCACCTCAACCCGCAGAGAGCCGATCCACGACATGACCACCATGACCACCGTGACCGAGACCGCGCCCGCGATCGACCCCGCGCGCACCGCGCTGCTGTTGATGGACTTCCAGCCCGCCGCCCTCGGCGCCGTTCCCGACCCGGAGGGTCTGCTGGCCCGCGCGGGCGAGGCGCTGGCCTGGGCCCGCGCCCACGGCACGCACGTCGTCTTCGTCCGCGTCGCGTTCGCCGAGGCGGACCTCGCCGCCGTCCCCGCCCGCAACAAGGCCTTCGCCCGGGTCGCCGAGGCCGGCCACCTCGCCGACGGCCACCCCGCGACGGCCGTGCACGAGTCCCTGGAGATCCGCGAGGACGACGTGACCGTGCGCAAGACGCGCTTCGGCGTCTTCGCCAGTGACACCGATCTGCGCGCCGAACTGCGCGGGCGGGACGTGGACACCCTCGTCCTCGCCGGGCTCTCCACCAGCGGGGTGGTGCTGACCACCCTCCGGCAGGCGGCCGACGAGGACTACCGCCTGTTCGTCCTGGCCGACGCCACCGCCGACCCCGCCCCGGAGGTGCACCGGGTGCTCATGGAGAAGGTCTTCCCGCGCCAGGCCTGGATCGTCGCCACCGCGGACCTGGCCGCCCTGAGCGTGCCCGGGAGCCGGTGAGGCGCGGCGGAGACGTGCGACGGGGTCTGGCGCTAGCCGCTCACCACTTCCCGGACCGCCGTGAGGAAGTCCGCCGTCCGGGGATGGGTGGGGTGAGCGGGGTGGGCGAGGTAGACGGTGGCGCCAGGGGCGTCCGAGACCGGGAGGAAGCGGACGCCCGGATGGCTGTGGCTCTCCGCGGTACCTGCCGCGCCGAGGCCGAACGCACCGCCGGTGGCGATGAGGTTCAGCCACTCGTCCACGTTGCCCACCTCGACCGTCCCGACCGGGCACTGCTCCGGGGGCCACAGGTCCGGTGAGGCGGTACCGACACCCGGCCACAGGGCCAGCGGGAGGTCCTGGCCGACGGTGAGTTCGGCCAGCAGCACCCCGTCCCGGTCCGCAAGGGGGTGGTCGTCGGACAGGGCCGCGACCTGGCCCTCCGTGTAGAGGGCCTCGGTGCGGATACGCGGATCGGCGGGGACGGTGCGGAGCACCGCCACGTCGGTGTCCCCGGTGGCGAGGCCCGCGGTGCTGTTGTCCCGTCGGACCACCTCGAGCGGGGCGTGCGGGTGTGTGCGGCGCCACGACCGGAGCAGCGGGACGGTCTGCTGTCCGAGCACCGCGCAGGTGTAGCCCAGCCGTAGGGGGCGGGAGATCGTCCGGGCGTCCGCGAGGGCCGCATCCAGGTGGGCGAGGATCGCCCGGGCGTGTCCGAGGAGGGTGGTGCCGGCCTGGGTGAGGGCCAGGTGCCGGGAGGAGCGGTCGACGAGCCGGACGCCGACGCGGGTCTCCATCTGGGCAAGCGTGCGGGAGAGGGCGGGCTGCGTCATGTGTAGCCGGGCCGCGGCGGCGGTGACGGTGCCCGCCTCGGCCAGCGCGTCCAGGGCCCTGAGGTGACGCAGTTCCACATCGTCCATGCCTGTGGAGCATAGTCCCTGCCCAAACGGCATTTCCGGGGACGGGGCGTGATCCGTAGCGTCACAGGTACCCGGGGCGGTTCCCGGGGTTCGGTCCCGAGACGTGATGGACGGTGTGGGTCATGAGGATTCTTCTGGTCGGTGCGAGTGGAACGCTGGGCAGCGCGGTGCGCCGGGCGCTCGCGGAGCGCGGCCACGAGGTGATCGGCGCGGGCCGCACGGGCGGGGACCTGGTGGCCGATGTCACCGACCCGGAAGCGGTGGCCAGGCTGTACGCGCAGGCAGGCCCGCTGGACGCGGTCGCGGTCGCGGCGGGCGCCGCCGTGTTCAAGCCGCTCGGCGAGCTGACCGCCGGCGATGTCGCGGCGACGTTCCGCGGCAAGGCGCTGAGCCAGTTGGAGCTGGTCCGCCAGGGCGCCTCACACGTAGCCAGGACCGGCTCGTTCACTCTGGTCAGCGGGATCCTCACCGAGGAGCCGATCGTGGCCGGGGCGGCCGCATCCGCGGCGAACGGTGCCGTCGAGGCGTTCGTACGAGCCGCCGCGATCGAACTCCCGCCCCAGCGGATCAACGCGGTGAGCCCGACCGTGGTCGAGGAGTCCCTGCCCGCCTACGGGCCCTTCTTCCCCGGCATGGAGGCGGTACCCGCCGCCCGCGTGGCGACGGCGTACGTCCGCTCGATCGAGGGCGCGCAGACCGGCCAGATCTACCGGGTCCGCTAGAAGCAACCGAGCCGGCGCGAAGGACGGGCCCTAGCTGTCCGCCAGGCGGTTCATGATCTCCGCCGCCCGGTCGAGCGTCTTGCGCTCGCCGGCCCGGAGGGCGGATCCGATCACCTCGGCCAGCCACGCCTCCCGCGCCGCCGGGATCCGCTCGCACAGGTCGGCTCCGGCCGGGGTCGCGCTGAAGAGGGACTTGCGCCCGTCGTTCGGGTCCTTGGCGGCGCTGACCAGGCCGCCGGCCCGCAGCGCGGCCACGGTCTCCGCCATGGACTGGCGGCGCACGTGCTCGGCCTGGGCGAGTTCGGTCACGGTCGCCGGGCCCTCCTGCACGACGCGGTGCAGGGTGGTCAGGTGCGACCAGTTCCACGGCAGGTCGTCGATCGGGGCCTCGGTGCGCAGCCGCGCCCGCAGCCGCGTCATCGCGCGCATCAGCTCGACGGCGGTGTCCTCGGGCGGGGCCGGTTCGCTACTCACCGTGCCAGCTTATGGCAGGGCGCAGCCGCCCCGACCGGCGCCGGAACCCCGGCGTACGGGGGCGGGGCCGACCGTCCGGCGGATCCTCGCGCCACGCCCTGGCCTGGCCGGTACGGACTCTCCGACGCCGCGCGGCGGGTCACGCGCCCAGGAAGCGCTGCAGCTCGGCCAGCACGAAGTTGGCGCCGGTGTACCCGATCCCCTGGAACCACAGCTGGTCGTCCACCGGGAACGCCCGGTGCGCCTTGACCGCCCCCAGCGCCTGCCAACCCGGACTCTCCAGCGCGGCGTCGGTGCCGGCCAGGGCCGGATCGCCGGAGGTGGCGTACAGCAGCAGGTCGCCGTCCGCCTTCGCGATCTGGTCCAGCGGGATCTCGACGTCGGACTGGTCGACGTTCTGCGCGTCCGGCCGCCCCACCTGGGCGTCCGACAGCACGATCCCGGGGAAGCTCTGCTTCCCGAACAGCCGGATCCCGCCGCCCTCCACGAACCGCACCAGGCTCACCTTCCGGCCGGACGCCTTCGCCGCCGACAGGGCCTGCACCACCTGGTTGGCGTGCCGCTGGTACGAGGAGACGAAGGCCGCCGCCGCGGCCTCCCGGCTCAACGCCTGGGCGTGCACCTGGAAGTCGGCCTTCCACGGCGCGCCGGTGGTCTGGGTGAGCACGGTCGGCGCGATCTCCCGCAACTGGTCGTAGCGGTCGCCGTCGCGCGCCTGGTTGGAGAGGATCAGGTCAGGCCGCAGCGCCCGGATCGCGACCAGGTCCGGGGCGCCGGCCAGGCCGACCCGGTGGATCCCGGCGACCCGGGAGGCCGGCCAGTAGGCGGGGAACCGGATGTCGGCGGCCGGCAGCGCGGCGCCCACCGGGGTGATGCCGAGGGTCAGCGCGGAGTCCAGCACGTCCGTGTCGAGGACGACCACCCGCAGCGGCTCGCCCGGCACCAGCACCGGCCCGGTGGCCGCGTCCACCGTGACCGGCGGCACCGGGGTGGGCGAGGCGGACGCGCCCAGGCCGTCGGCGGTCGGCGGCGCCGACCGCCGGGTCGTGCAGGCCGCGAGCGCGGCCCCGCCGAGACCGGCGAGGAACGAACGGCGGGCGATCCGGTGCATCGGCGGTCCTCGGGCGTGAGGCTTCGGGGGCGCGCCGATTATGTCCGGTTTGGTGTGGAATTGCCGTCAGGCGTCCACGGCCGCCGCCCACGGGGCCCCCGGAACGACCAACGGCGTGCCCGTCACCGGGTCCGGCACCACCACCGACTCCAGCCCGAACACCTCCCGCACCAGCTCGGCCGTCACCACCTCGGTCGGCGCGCCCTGCGCCACCACCCGGCCGTCCCGCATCGCCACCAGGTGGTCCGCGTACCGGGCCGCCTGGTTGAGGTCGTGCAGCACCGCCACCACCGTCCGGCCGCGCTCGACGTTCAGCCGGCGGACCAGGTCCAGCACCTCCACCTGGTGCGCGATGTCCAGGTAGGTGGTCGGCTCGTCCAGCAGCAGGATGTCCGTGCCCTGCGCCAGCGCCATCGCGATCCACGCCCGCTGCCGCTGGCCGCCGGACAGCTCGTCCATGCTGCGCTCGGCCAGCTCCGCCGTGGACGTCCGCTCCAGCGCCTCCGTCACCGCCGCCTCGTCCTCCGGCGACCACTGCTGCCACCAGCTCTGGTGCGGCTGGCGGCCCCGCGAGACCAGGTCCGCCACCGAGATGCCCTCCGGCGCCGTCGGCGACTGCGGCAGCAGGCCCAGCCGCTGGGCGATCCGCTTCGTCGGGATCCGCGCCAGCTCCTCGCCGTCCAGCAGCACCGCGCCCCGGACCGGCTTCAGCAGGCGCCCCAGGGCCCGCAGCAGCGTCGACTTGCCGCAGGCGTTCGGGCCGACGATCACCGTCACCCGCCCGTCCGGGATGCCGACGTCCAGGCCCTCGACGACCGTGCGCGCCTCGTAGGCCAGGGTGAGGCCCCGGGCCTCCAGACGGTGAGCGGACATCAGGAACCTCCACGACGGGAACGAATCAGCAGCCACATCAAGTACGGCGCGCCGACCATGCCGGTCACCACGCCCACCGGCAGCTCGGTCGGCGCCACCAGCCGCCGGGCGATCAGATCGGCCAGCACGACCACCAGCGCGCCCGTCAGTGCCGAGCAGAACAGCGGGACCTGCGCGGACCGGACCAGCCGCAGCGCGATCTGCGGGGCCATCAGCGCCACGAAGTCCACCGGCCCGGCGGCGCCCGCCGCGCACGAGGCCAGCACGATGCCCAGCAGCGCCATGCCGAGGCGGATCCGGTCCAGCCGCAGGCCCAGACCGACGGCCGTCGCGTCGTCGAAGGAGATCGAGCGCTGCGCCCGCGCCGCCCACAGGACGACGGGCACGGCGGCGAGCAGCACCCAGGCCAGCCAGCCGGCCTGGTCGTAGCCGGCGCCGTTCAGGCTGCCCGTCATCCAGACCTTCGCGGCCTGCGCCTGGAAGCCGTCGCCCTTGGTGAGGAACACGGAGGTCAGCGAGGACAGGGCCACGCTGATCCCGATCCCGATCAGCACGAAGCGCTGCGCGTGCAGGCCGCGCCGCCACGCCAGCGCGTACACCAGCAGCCCGGCCACCAGCCCGCCCGCCACCGCCGCGTACGGGGCCTGACCGGTCGAGCCGACCACGCCGTACGCCATCAGCCCGACGACGGTGGCGGTCGCGCCCCAGGTCACGCCCACCACGTCGGGGCTGGCCAGCGGATTGCGGGCGACGGCCTGGATCAGTGCCCCGGCCAGCCCCAGAGCGGTGCCGACCAGCAGGCCCACGACCACCCGGGGCAGCCGGAACTCGCCGACCACCAGCTCGTGCGGGCTCGGCTGCCCGAGCACCACCTTCACCACCTCGACCGGGGACACGGCCGACTCGCCCAGGCAGAGCGAGGCGACGACCGTCCCGGCCAGCGCGACCAGCAGGCCCAGCGCCACCACCGCCGACCGGCGGTGCAGCAGCACGGACGCCCGCCCGGCCCGCAGCACGGCGTACCCGCGCGGGGAGACGGCGCCGCGCCCGACGGTTCGCACACCCTGCGCGCTCATGACGCGACCACCTTCCGGCGGCGCACCAGCGCGACCAGGACCGGGACGCCGACGAGCGCCGTCATCACGCCCGCCGGGACCTCCGACGGCGGGAAGAGGACCCGCCCCAGGGTGTCGGCGAGCAGCAGCAGGGCCGGGCCGAGGACGGCGGAGAAGGCGAGCACCCAGCGGTGGTCCGCGCCGGCGACGGCCCGCGCCGCGTGCGGGACGGCGAGGCCGACGAAGGCGATCGGCCCGGCGGCCGCGACGGCCGAGCCGGTCAGCACCGTCGCGCCGAGCGCGCCGACCGCCCGGACCAGGCCGGTCTTGGCGCCGAGGCCCTTGGCGGTGTCCTCGCCGAGCGCGAGCGCGTCCAGGCCGCGGGCCACCGCGACCACCAGCACCGTGCCGACGGCGAGGAACGGCAGCAGCTGCCAGGCCACGTCCGAGGTCCGCCCGGAGAGCGAGCCGACGTGCCAGAAGCGGAACTGGTCCATGGTGGCCGCGTCGGTCGTCAGCACCATGGTGTTGAGCGAGGCGATGAACGCGGACATCGCCGAGCCGGCCAGCGCCAGCTTGATCGGCGTGGCCCCGCCCCGGCCGCGCCCGGCCAGGCCGTACACGAGCACGGTGGCGATCACGGCGCCCGCGAAGCCGAACCAGACGTAGCCGGTGAGGGTGGAGACGCCGAAGCCGGAGATGGCGAGGACCACGCCGGCCGCCGCGCCCTGGGAGACGCCGAGGATGCCGGGGTCGGCGATCGGGTTGCGGGTGAGGCCCTGCATGACGGCTCCGGCGAGGCCGAGCGCCGCGCCGACGGCCAGCCCGACGACGGTGCGCGGCACCCGCAGCTCGCGGACGACGACGGCGTTGGCCGTGTCGCCGCCGTGCAGCAGGGCGTCGAGGGTGTCGCCGAAGGGGATGGTGCGGCTGCCGACCGCCAGGCTCAGCAGCACCGCGGCGGCCAGGACGGCCAGCGCGGCGGCGAGCCACAGTATTCGGCGGCGCGCTGTCCGTCGCGCGCCGGGTGGCGCGGTGGTGTCGGTCATGGGCCCTCTCCGCAGACAACTCAGGTAAACCTAAGTTCCCGTCGGAAGCCGGGGCAAATTGCCTCGTCCCCCCGAACCGCCCGTTGGATAGCCTGGCGGCATGCCCGAGACCCGCACCGCCCCGCTCACCGTCGGCTTCGACCTCGACATGACGCTGCTGGACACCCGGCCGGGGATCCACGCCACCTACCTGGCGCTCGCGGCCGAGACCGGCGCCCGCATCGACGCCGACCTGGTGGTCACCCGGCTCGGCCCGCCGCTGCTGGACGAGATCCGCAACTGGTTCCCGGAGGACGAGGTGGAGCGCGCCGTCACCCGCTACCGCGAGCTCTACCGCGACCTCGCCTTCGCCCCGACCGTCGCCCTCCCCGGCGCGCACGCCGCCGTCGAGGCGGTCCGCGACCACGGCGGCCGGGTCGCGGTGATCACCGGCAAGTACGAGCCGAACGCCCGCCTCCACCTGGAGCACGCCGGGCTGCACGCGGACGCGCTGGTCGGCGACCTCTGGGCGGAGACCAAGGGCGAGGCGCTGCGCGAGCACGGCGCGAGCGTCTACGTCGGCGACCACCTCGGCGACATCCGGGGCGCCCGGCACGCGGACGCCGTCGCGGTGTGCGTGGCCACCGGCCCGTACAGCGCGGACGAACTGCGCGCGGCCGGGGCGGACGTGGTGCTGGCGGACCTCACCGGCTTCCCGGCCTGGCTCGACGCCCACCTGGCCGACTGAGCCCCGGCCCCGGGGCACGCCCCGGGACCGGGTCCTAGGACGCGCCCGCGGACTCCACCCGGCGCCGCTGGGCCCGCGCGTTCAGGAGCAGCCCGGTCAGCGCGGCCAGGAAGCCCGCCGGCATCAGCATGCTCAGCCAGTACGCGGCCGTCGGCAGCGGCGTCAGGTGCAGGAACAGCGGGACGAAGGTGACCAGGGTGGCGAGCGCGCCCAGACCGAAGACGATCGTTCCGGCCTTGACGTACACGTCGCCGGGGTCGGCGCTCTGGCTGCTCACGTCTGCTCGCTCCTCGGGGCTGGTCGGGCGGTCGGTCCAGTCTGGCAGAGCGGCCGCCGGCCCCCGCCACCGGAGCGACCCGGTCACGTTGCGCAGTTTCTCGGAAGCTGAACGTTTTGATCCCTGCTGGGCGGGGGTATGCAGGGGGTGCCGAGGGGTGCGACAGGTGCGCCCCGTTTCCTCAGACCCGGGGGTGTGAGCCGATGGACCGTGCTGAGCCGCGCCCCGGCCGTGCCAGTACCGGGTCGCCCGTGATCGCGAGACCGCCGCGCCCGTACCGCCCCCAACGGGCCTTGGAACGCGGATCTTTCGCGGAACGCGGATGAGGCAGTGACGGACCGTTAGTCTGCTCCTGACAGCGTGCTGACCATGAGCGCCCGCGGGCGCCGAGTCGAGGTCGGCTGCCTTCCCCACCACCCAGTGATCCCCGGCCAGGGCCGGGATCCCTCACACCCATTCGAGGACTGTCGAGATGCCCACCGGCCAGGTCAAGTGGTTCAACGAGACGAAGGGCTTCGGCTTCCTGTCGCGCGACGACGGCGGCGACGTCTTCGTCCACACCAAGGCGCTGCCCGCCGGTGTCACCGTGCTGAAGCCGGGCCAGCGGGTCGAGTTCGGCGTGGTCGCCGGCCACCGCGGCGACCAGGCGATGGCCGTGCAGCTGCTGGACGCACTGCCGTCGGTGGCCGCCGCCCAGCGCAAGAGCGCCGACGACATGGCGCCGATCGTCCAGGACCTGATCACCACGCTGGACGCGGTGCTGCCGGGCCTCCAGCACGGCCGCTACCCGGCCAAGGCGACCGGCCAGAAGCTGGCCGGCCTGCTGCGCGCGGTGGCCGACCAGTTCGACGTCTGACCGGGGGGATCAGAACGCCAGCGCACCCGGGTCGAGCGGCGGCACCAGCCCCTCCGCGGCGGCCCGGGTGAGCAGCGCGCGGACGGCCGCGTAGCCCTCCTCGCCGAGGTCCGCGGTGAACTCGTTCACGTACAGGGCGATGTGCTGGTCGGCGACGGCCGGGTCCATCTCCTGGGCGTGCGCCAGCACGTACTCTCGGCTGGCGCTCGGGTCCGCCCAGGCCTGCCGGACGGAGGCGCGGACGGCGTCGGCGAGCGCGCGCAGCCGTTCGGCACCGAGCGAGCGCCGGGCGACGATCGCGCCGAGCGGGATCGGCAGGCCGGTCTCCTGCTCCCAGGCCTCGCCCATGTCGGCCAGGCTGTGCAGGCCGTACTGCCGGTACGTGAACCGGGCCTCGTGGATCACCAGGCCGGCGTCCACCCGGCCGTCCCGGACGGCGGGCATGATCTCGTGGAACGGCAGGACGACGATCTCGCCGAAGCCGCCGGGCACCGCCTTCGCGGCCCAGAGCCGGAACAGCAGGTAGGCGGTGGAGCGTTCGGACGGCACCGCCACCGTCTTCCCGGTGAGGTCCGCGGGGGCGTCCGTGCCCGGCCGGGTGAGCACCAGCGGGCCGCAGCCGCGCCCGAGCGCGCCGCCGCAGGGCAGCAGGGTGTACTCGTCCAGGACCCAGGGCAGCGCGCCGTAGCTGATCTTCAGGACGTCCAGTTCGCCGCGCTCGGCCAGGCCGTTGGTGACGTCGATGTCCGCGAAGGTCACCTCGGGGGCGTCCGCCCCGGGCACCAGGCCGTGCGCCCAGGCGTGGAAGACGAAGGTGTCGTTCGGGCAGGGCGAGTACGCGATGCTCAGCCGTTCAGCCACGGCCGGCCTCCTCGATCAGTTCGTGGACGGGCAGTGCGGCGAAGGCCCGCTCCAGGGCGGCCAGCGCCTCGCCGATCCGCCAGGCGGCCCGGTCGCGCGGGCCGACCGGGTTGGAGACGGTCCGCAGTTCGAGCACCGGCACGCCGTACCGGGCGGCGGCCTCGGCCACGCCGAAGCCCTCCATCGCCTCGGCCAGGGCGCCCGGGTGGCGGGCGGCCAGCGCGGCGGCCCGCTCGGCGCTGCCGGTGACGGTGGAGACGGTCAGCACCGGGCCGGTGGCGGCGCCCAGGGCCCGGGCGGCCAGTGCGACGGCAGCCGGGGGAGGGGTGTGCCGGACGGTGCCGAAGCCCAGTTCGGTGACGTCGGCGAAGCCCTCGGGGGTCTCGGCGCCGAGGTCGGCGGTGACGATCGCGTCGGCCAGCACGGTGGTGCCGACCGGGGCGTGCGGGGCGAACCCGCCGGCGATCCCGGCCGAGACGACCAGGCCGTAGCGGCCCCCCGAGGCCGCCCGCGCCCCCAGCGCTGCGGCGGCGGCGGCCGCGGCGGCGGCCGGGCCGACCCCGCCCGCCAGGACGTCCACCGGGGCGCCCGCGGCCCGGTGCAGCGCACCGCCGGGCAACGGCAGCACGGCGGCCGGGCCGGGCAGGCCGCGCAGGACGGCCTCGGCCTCGGCGGGCACCGCGACGACGACGAGCAGCCGGGCCCGGTCGGGGCCCGGCTGCTCGTCGCGCTCGTCCGTGACGGCGTGTGCGGTCATCGCGGGAGCGTCAGCTGTCCTGGGTGTTCAGCTGGAAGTACCAGACGGCGACCGGGTTGTCCGAGTTCTTGTCGCCCTCGACCACGGTGACCAGGGTCTTGCCGGAGGCGTTCAGCACCTGGCTCGCCGGCTGGGAGCCGGAGAAGGTCGGGCCCTTGGCGTAGGAGAACAGGCTGTAGCGCCCGCCCTGGCCCTGCGAGCCGCCGTTGCTGAAGGCCCACCAGCCCTTGTCGGCCACGTTCGGGGAGACGCCGACGCCGACCCGGTCGCTCACCACGACGTCGGAGGTCGGGAGGGTGCCCTCCGCGAGGGCCTGGGTGGCCTTCTGCTGGCACTCCTGCTGCAGGTCCTCCGTGATCGGGCTGCCGCCGTTGAAGCACAGCGGGTCCGCGACGATCGAGGAGTTGCCGACCGTGAGGGTCGCCCGGTGGGAGCTGTGCTCGGTCTGGCCGCTCGCGATGGCGACGGACGTGCCGACCGTGGCAGCACCGACCACGACGACGGCGCCGAGGGCGGCGATGGCACGGGTATTGAGGCTCATGCGTCAGAATCTACCGGGCTTCGCCGATCACGCTACGCGGGGGTCGGCCACCGCGTGTTGCCCGTGGCCGGTTCAGGCCACCCTGGGCGCCGCCGGGCGCCGCCGCAGGCCCACCCGGAACAGCGTGCGGACCGTCCACAGCAGCATCAGACCCACCACCCCGGCGGCCACCGACAGACCCAGCACGCCGTTCAGCGGCAGCAGGATGCCGACCGCGCCGCCGGCCACCCAGGACAGCTGGAGCAGCGTCTCCGACCGCGCGAACGCCGAGGTCCGCACCGCCTCCGGGACGTCCCGCTGGATCAGCGCGTCCAGCGCCAGCTTGCCCAGCGAGGCCGCCACCCCGGCCACGCCGGCGACCAGGACCACCGTCACCACGCCGTACCAGAGCGCGGCCGCCGCCGTCGCGCCGGTCGCCAGCAGCAGCATCGCGGTGACCGTCGCCTCCGAGCCCCGGGTGCGCAGCCAGGAGCCCAGCACCGAACCCAGCGCGTTGCCCGTCCCCGCCGCCAGCGCCACCAGGCCCAGCGCCAGCGTCGGCCGCAGGCCCCCGATCGGCTCGTCGCGCAGCAGGAACGCCAGGAACATCACCAGGAAGCCGACCAGCCAGCGCAGCGCCGACATCGCCCGCAGTGCCAGGATCACCGACGGGCCGACGGTGCGCAGCGAGGCTTTCGGGGCCCGGGCGTCCTCCGGCGCCCGCTCGCCGTGCACACCGCCGTGCATCTCGGCGTGCAGGAGGGCGCGCTGCTCGCCCTTGGCGGAGTCCACCGCGTGCGGCAGGTGGAAGGCCATCAGAGTGCCGATCACGAAGACCAGGAACGCGCCGCGCAGCGGCCAGCCCGGCCCGATCAGGTGCAGCAGGCCGCCCACCCCGGCCGCCACCCCGGTGGCCAGCAGCCCGGCCAGGGTGACCCGGGAGTTCGCCTTCACCAGCGACAGCCGACTCGGCAGCAGCCGCGGCACCACCACGCTGCGCACCACCCCGTACGCCTTGGACGCCACCAGCACGCCCAGCGCCTCCGGGTACAGCGCCAGGCCGCCGCCGGTGATCACCCCGGCCATCGTCCAGGCCAGCACCGCCCGGGCCAGCATCGACATCGCCATCGCCGCCCGGCGGCCGTGCGGCAGCCGGTCCAGCAGCGGGCCGATCACCGGGGCCAGCAGGGCGAACGGGGCCATCGTGATCAGCAGGTACAGCGACACCCGGCCGCGGGCCTCGCCGGTGGGCACGGAGAAGAAGATGGTCGAGGCCAGCGCGACGGTGATCAGCATGTCGCCGAAGGAGTTCAGCGCGTGCAGTTCGATCAGCTTCGCCAGGCCGGATTCGCCCGCGCCCTCCGCGGAGGTGGCCTTGCGGATCCGGCGGCCGGTGCCGTGCACCACCCGGCCGGTGCGGGCGCCGGCGGCGGAGGCGGTCCGGACCAGGAGGTTGCGGCTAGGCTCGGGATCCTCTTCGCCAGGGTCCCCGTCCAGGGCGGCGAGCCGCCGGGCGTGGACGGCCGGGTCTGGGCCGGTGTCGGTCAGGGTGGCGATCGCGGCGCCGGTCTTGACGAGGCTCACGGGGGCGGCGGGCGACTCGAAATCGCCCCCCGGCTGCGGTTCGCCCGCAGCGGGGGCCGGAGACTGCTGTCGCGGCACGGCGTCCGCCTGGTCGGGGCTGCCGGCCTGCGAGGCGTGCAGTGCGTGCTGCGACGGGTCCTCGTCCGCCACATGCCCATCCTGCCCCAGAATCGCCGCAGTGACGCGGGAATCCACCCCCCTCGGCGCGGCCCCGGAACGGCCGCCACCGCCCCGGACTGTGCCGGGGCGCCGACCGGCGGGTAGCCTGCCCAAGGGCCGCGCGCCGAGCGCCGGGGCGCCGGCAGGCCCGGACGAGCGGCGCGGCCGGTATCCGCGGCGGCCCCTGGTCGCGCAGAATGGACAAGGGACTATCGAGCCGCGACGGAACAGGCAACACGCCGTGGGCGACAGAAGAACTGGGAGAGAATCGACGCCGTGAGTGCTGCGATGCGAAGCCGTACCCCCGATCGGCTCTGTGCCGAGGCCGTCGAACTCGCCCGGAAGGCGGCCGAGGAGGCCGTCGGCCCGGAGACCGTCGGACCACATCTCGGCGCCCAGGCGGACGCCGACCGCGTCGTCACCCACACCTTCGAGTGCCTGGACGCCGCCTACCGTGGCTGGCACTGGGCGGTCACCGTCGCCCGTGCCCCGCGCGCCAAGAACGTCACCCTCGACGAGGTCGTCCTGCTGCCCGGTGCCGACGCCGTCCTCGCCCCCCAGTGGGTGCCGTGGAGCGAGCGGCTGCGCCCCGGCGACATGGGCCCGGGTGATTTGCTGCCCACCGGCGCCGACGACGCGCGCCTGGAACCCGGCTGGAGCGGCGAGGACGAGCCCGCCCCGAACTCCGCGGTCGCCCTCGCGGCCGAGGAGGACGTGGTCGTCACCGACCCGGGCATCCAGCCCGCCCCGGCCCGGGCCCGGATCAACGCCGTCGCCGAGGAGCTCGGCATGGGCCGCAGCCGGGTGCTCTCCCGGCTCGGCCTGCACCTGGCCGCCGACCGCTGGGAGAAGGCGCACGGCGCGCAGACGCCGATGGCGCAGGCCGCGCCCGCCGCGTGCGGCAGCTGCGGCTTCCTGATCCCGATCGGCGGCTCGCTCGGACAGGCCTTCGGCGTGTGCGGCAACGAGTTCGGGCCGGCGGACGGGCAGATCGTCTCCTTCGCGTACGGCTGCGGCGGGCACTCCGAGGCGGCCGTCATCCCGGCCCCGCCGGCGCCGTCCGAGCTGATCCTGGACGAGCTGGTGGTCGAGCCGATGCAGCTGCACCCGGACCGCACCTCCGGCTCGGTCGAGCCGGACGCCCCGGCGGAGGAGCTCGGGCACTCCTGACGATGTGTGCTCCGGCCCGCTCCACCGAACCGGTGGGGCGGGCCGCGGCGTTCGTGCGGGTGGGGGCCCTGCGGGCGCCCGGCGGCGGGGGCGCGGTCCGGAGCAGCGGCCGGGGCGGGGGAGAATGCCCCCCGTACGAAGTACAGGGCGGCGGAAGGCGGCAGGTCCAGTGGAACCTCGGATCATCGGCAGCGGCACGGACGAGCACCTCGCGGACCCCTTCGGGAGCGCCGCGCTGCGCCGGCGGGTGCTGGACGCCTGGGCCGCCTCGCCGGCCCGGTTCCGGGAGGACGCCAACGCCGAGGAGGAACTCGCGCTCGGCGGCTACCGCGACCGCCTGGTCGTCGAGTTGGCGCAGAACGCGGCCGACGCGGCGGTCCGGGCCGGGCACGGGCCCGGCCGGCTGCGGCTCACCCTCGCCGACGGCGTGCTCGCCGCAGCCAACACCGGGGCCCCGCTGGACGCGGCCGCCGTCGAGTCGCTGTCCACCCTGCGCGCCTCCTCCAAGCGCGGTGAGACGCCCGCCGTCGGCCGGTTCGGCGTCGGTTTCGCCGCCGTGCTCGCCGTCACTGACGAGCCCGCCGTGCTCGGCGCCGCCGGTGGGGTGCGCTGGTCGCTCGGCGAGGCCCGCTCGCTGGCCCAGGCGCAGCCCGCGCTGGCCGAGGAACTGCGCCGCCGGGACGGCCACGTGCCGCTGCTGCGGTTGCCGTTCGCCGCCGAGGGCCCGGCCCCCGAGGGCTACGACACGGTGGTCGTGCTGCCGCTGCGGGACGCCGCCGCCGAGGACCTGACCCGCCGTCTGCTCGCCGGCATCGACGACGCGCTGCTGCTCACCCTGCCCGGCCTCGCCGAGGTCGTGGTGGAGACCCCGGAGGGCACCCGGACGCTCACCCGCGCCGCCGCCGAGCCCCGCCCGGACGGCGTCACCGAGGTCACCGTGACCGACGACGCGGACGGCCGGCCGCGGCGGACCCGCTGGCAGACCGCCGGCGCCACCGGCACCCTGGCCGCCGAGCTGCTCGCCGACCGTCCCACCGAGGAGCGCGCCCGCCCGTACTGGACGGTCACCTGGGCCGTTCCGGTCGCCGCCGACGGGACCCCGCAGGCGCCCGGCATCGCGCCGGTGCTGCACGCGCCCACCCCCAGCGACGAGCCGATCGGCCTGCCCGCGCTGCTCATCGCCTCCTACCCGCTGGACTCCACCCGCCGGCACGTCGCCCCCGGCGCGCTCGCCGACTTCCTCACCGAGCGCGCCGCCGACAGCTACGCCGACCTGCTGCGCGCCCGCGGCGCCGACCTCGGCTCGCTCGGTCTCGTCCCCGGGCCGCTCGGCCAGGGCGCGCTCGACAACGCGCTCCGCGGGGCCGTCCTCTCCCGGCTGCCCGGCACGCCGTTCCTGCCGCACCCGGCGCCGGTCGAGGCGGGCACGCCCGCGCTGCGCCCCCGGGACGCCACCCTGCTGGAGGGTGCGGACGGCTCGGTGGTCGAGGCGTTGGCGCCGATCTTCCCCGGGCTGCTGCCGGCCGGGCTGGAGCGCCGCACCGAGCTGCGGGTGCTGAACGTGCGCCGGGTGCCGCTGGCCGACGTGGTCGACCAGCTCGGCGGTCTGGACCGCGAGCCCGCCTGGTGGCGCAACCTGTACGCGGCGCTCGGCGCCGCTGACCCGGAGGCGCTCGGCGCGCTGCCCGTCCCACTCGCCGACGGCCGGACCATCACCGGGCCCCGGCGCGTCCTGCTGCCCTCCGAGGACGCAGACTGGGCGGCCTTCCCCGGCTACCCCGAGTCGCTGGCCGACGCGCTCGCCGCCCTCGACCTGCGGCTCGCCCACCCCGAGGCCGCCCACCCGCTGCTCGCCAAGCTCGGCGCCGGCACCGCCACCCCGGCCGGGGTGCTCGACACCCCCGAGGTGCGGGCCGCCGTCGCCCGCTCCTACCAGGTGGCCGAGGACGACGTCGAGGCCGCGCTCGAACTGGCCGACGCCGTCCTGGCGCTGGTCAAGGTCGCCGGCCCGACCGCCGGCGAGCACCCCTGGCTGGCCCGGCTGGCCCTGCTCGACGACGAGGGCGAGCCCGCCCGCGCCGGTGAACTCGTCCTGCCCGGCAGCCCGTTCGCGGCCCTCGCCCGCGAGGAGGACGCCGGCTGGGTGGACGACGAGCTGCTGGAGCGCTGGGGCCCGGAGGTGCTCACCGCCGTCGGCGTGCTCGCCGACTTCGTCCTCGTCCGCGCCGAGGACGTGGTGCTCGACCCGGACGACCTGGAACGGCTCGACCCCACCGCGCCCGCCGACCGCGCGGCCGGCGGCCACCCCACCGGGCTGCTCGACGAGGCGCCCGACGGCCTCGCCGACTGGGCCGAGGACGCCCTCGAAGCCTTGCAGGCCGACGACGTCGTGGGCGTCCCGCCGGTGGCCGCCGAACTGCTGGCCGTCCGTGACCTCGACCTGGTCGACGACGACGCCTGGCCCGAGGCGCTCGCCGCGCTCTCCCGCCCGCCGTACCGGGACGCCGTGGTCAACCCCGTCCGCACCCTGCTGCCGGACGGCTCCTACACCGACCTGCCGCCGTACACCGCCTGGTGGCTGCGCGACCACCCGGTGCTGGACGGCCGGGAGCCCGCCGGGCTGCGCGCGGCCGGTGCCGACCCGCTGCTGCGCGGCCTCTACGACGAGGCCCGGACGACCCTGGACGAGCAGTTCCTGCACGCGCTCGGGGTACGCACCACGCTGGCCGCGCTGCTCGCCGAACCGCACGGCCCGGACGAGGTGCTGGACCGGCTCACCGATCAGGCCTCCGATGTCGGCCACCGCCAACTGCACGGCCTGCACAGCGCGTTGGCGCGGGTCGAGATCGAGCGGATCGAACCGGTCGACGTGGTGCGGGCGCTGCCGCCGCTCGACCCGGACACCGGCCGCCGGCCGGCCCACACGGTGATCGTCGACGCCTCCAGGGCGGTCGTCGCCGACGCGCCCGACCTCGTCCAGCTCCTGCACCCGTACCCGCTGGTGCCGGTCGCCCCGGCGCTCGCCGCCGACCTCGCCGAGCGGCTGCACGTCTCGCTCGCCAGCGAGGTGGCGGGCGGGCGGGTGCTCTCCGAGGGCGTGCTGCACCGGGTCCCCGCCGTGGTGCGGGAGCTGCTGCCCGGCTGCCCGGTCGCCTACGAGGAGCACGAGGAGCTGCTGGTGGTCGGCCCGGACGGCAACGACGCCGCCGTGGACTGGCGTTGGGACGTCGAGGCGGACGCCCCTGAGGCGCCCTACGACCCGGACGCGGCCGAGGCCGCCGACGAGGACGACGAGTTCGAGCTCCCGCCGGTGCCCGGGCTGCTGCACGCGGCCACCCCGGAGGGCCTGGCGGCCGGGCTCGCCTGGTCGGTCGGGCAGTGGCACCGGCGGTTCGAGGTGCTGGCCGCGCTCACCGATCCGGACCGGGCGTACGAGCTGTCCGCGGCGCGGGACTTCGAGGGCTAGGCACTCTCTTCCGGATCACGCCGGGCGCTGATCCGACGTGATCCGAAAGGGAGGACCTGGGCGCTCAGCGGGCCCGCCCGCGGCGCTTGAACCGCAGGTAGACGGCGGTGGTGGTGGCCAGCCAGACGGCCGCCACCAGGGCCTTCACGGCTGTCGGCACCCACGGCAGCGCCGGGGCGGTCACCTCGCCGGCGTTCGTCAGCCAGCGGCCGCCCATCAGGGCCAGGACCGTCAGTCCGGCGGCCAGCAGGCCGGCCAGGAAGGCGGCGAACGCCTCCACCTGCCCGGTCTCGCGCTCGGTTTCCCCACCTGTGCGGGCCATGTCGGCACCCCCTTCCGCGATCCATCATCCAGGCTGCGGGCTGGGGGCTGCGGGCTGGGGGTGCCAGGGCCTCACTCCATCCCGCGGCGCTTCATGAAGCGCCAGGCGATCTCCAGGGCCAGGCCGCAGACCACCGCGATGCCGACGCCGACCAGGGGGTCGCGGGTGCCGACCAGCGAGAGCTGGAAGAACTCCGCCAGCCAGGGCACCAGCAGGACCAGGGCGAAGGCGCCGCCCATGGTGCCGATCAGCAGCAGGCGCCACCAGCTGTAGGGGCGGGCGACGATGGCGAGCACCCAGATGGCGATCAGGAAGAGCGTCAGGGTGGCCACGCTGGTGTCGGCCTTGAGGTCGGTCGCGTGGTCGGCGCGGGCCAGCGCGTAGGCGACGAAGGTGCCGGTGCCGGCGATGACGCCGCCCGGCACGGCGAGCCGCAGGACGCGCTTCACGAAGCCGGTGCGGGCCCGCTCGTTGTTGGGGGCGAGGGCGAGGAAGAAGGCCGGCACGCCGATGGTGAGGGTGGAGAGCACGGTGGAGTGCCGGGGCAGGAACGGGTACGGCGAGTGGGTGAAGATCACGAGCAGGGCCAGCAGGACCGAGTAGACCGTCTTCACCAGGAACAGGCCCGCGACCCGCTCGATGTTGCCGATCACCCGGCGGCCCTCGGCGACCACCGAGGGCAGGGTGGCGAACGAGTCGTTGAGCAGCACGATCTGGGCGACCGCCTTGGTGGCGTCGCTGCCGGTGCCCATCGCCACGCCGATGTCGGCGTCCTTGAGCGCGAGCACGTCGTTGACGCCGTCGCCGGTCATCGCCACGGTGTGTCCGCGGGACTGCAGTGCGGCGACCAGCTGGCGCTTCTGCTGCGGGGTGACCCGGCCGAAGACCGTGGTCCGTTCGGCCGTGTCGGCGAGGGCGTCCGGTTCGGCGGGCAGCGTCCGGGCGTCCAGCGGGTGGTCGGCGCCGGGCAGGCCGAGGTGGCCGGCGACCGCGCCGACCGAGACCGCGGCGTCGCCGGAGATGACCTTGGCCTGCACCTGCTGGCCCTCGAAGTAGCGCAGGGTCTCGGCGGCGTCGTGGCGCAGCCGCTGCTGGAGCACCACCAGGGCGAGCGGGGCGAGCCCGGCGGCCGGGTCGGGGGAGTCCAGCGGGGTGGGGGTGCGGCCGAGCAGCAGCACCCGCAGGCCCTTGGCGCCCAGCTCGTCGACCTCGGTGAGCGCCGGGTGCCCGGCGGGTAGCAGCACGTCGGGGGCGCCGAGCAGCCAGCTGGCCTCGCCGCCCTGCGGCTCCAGCAACTGCACGCCGCTCCACTTGCGGGCGGAGGAGAACGGCATCGCCTCGATCACCCGCCAGCCGTCGGCGGCCGGGGCGCCGCCGGCCCCCGGGGCGCCGCCGTCGCCGCGCCCGTAGGCGTCGATGACCGCCTGCATGGAGGGGTTGGGGCGGGCGTCGGCGCCGGCCATCACGCCGAGCGCGTGCTTGATGGTGTCCGGGTCGAGGGCGCCGGGCTCGCCGTCGGAGAGGACCCGCAGGTCGACGACGTCCATGCCGCCCTCGGTGAGGGTGCCGGTCTTGTCCAGGCAGACGGTGTCGACCCGGGCCAGGCCCTCGATGGCCGGGAGCTCCTGGACCAGGCACTGCTTTCGGCCCAGCCGGATCACACCGATCGCGAAGGCGACCGAGGTCAGCAGGACCAGCCCCTCGGGGACCATCGGTACGATCCCGGCCACCATCCGGCGCACGGCCTCGCGCCAGTCGCGGCCCTCGACGGCCAGCTGGCTGATGATCAGGCCGATGGCCGTGGGGATCAGCAGGTAGGTGATGAAGCGAAGGATGCTGTTGATGCCGCTGCGCAGCTCCGACTTCACCAGGGTGAACCGGCTGGCCTCCTCGGCGAGCTGCGCCGCGTACGCCTCGCGGCCGACCCTGGTGGCGGTGAACGCGCCCGCGCCGGCCACCACGAAGCTGCCGGACATGACCTGGTCGCCGGGCTGCTTGAGGACGGGGTCGGGCTCGCCGGTGAGCAGCGACTCGTCGATCTCCAGGCCGTCCGCCTCGGTGACCTCGCCGTCGACGATCACCTTGTCGCCGATGCCGAGCAGCACCGTGTCGTCGAGCACGATCTCGGCGACGGCGATCTGTTCGACGGTGCCGTCCCGGCGGACCTCGGGGCGGGCCTCGCCGATCAGGGCCAGGCTGTCCAGGGTCTTCTTGGCGCGCAGCTCCTGGATGATGCCGATCGCCGTGTTGGCCACGATGACCAGGCCGAACAGGCCGTCCTGGATCGGACCGACGATCAGGATGATCCCGAACATCACGCCGATGATCGCGTTGAAGCGGGTGAAGACGTTGGCCCGGACGATCTCCTTGGCGGAGCGGCTGGACCGTACGGGGACGTCGTTGACCTGTCCGCGCGCGACGCGTTCGGCCACCTCGGCGGAGGTCAGTCCGCCGCGCCGGCCGGGCAGCAGCCCGAGGGGGTGCGCACCGTCGGGGCGGTCGGCGTCGCCGGGCTGCTCTTCCGCGGGGTGGGCAGGCTGCGTCATGGCACCGACTCTACGGGTGCCTTATGTCCGGTGCGTGCTACTAAAGGACTATTCAGTCCGACCGGGTGGCCGGGTCCTGGCCGTCGTTTCCGGCCGCCCGGTTCGCGGCCTCGGCGGCGCGGTCGCGGGCGATGGCGTCCCGTCGGGCGCGGCAGTACCAGAGGCCGATCAGGCCGAGCAGGCCGCCGGAGAGGCAGATCCACGGCCAGGTGCCGTGGCCGTGGTCGGAGAGGGTGCCCTGGAAGGGGAGCAGCGCCAGGAAGGCGACGAACCACAGCACCGTGCCGCCGCCGACGATGGCGACGTCGTTGGCCTCCAGCGGAGGGGGCGAGGGGTGCAGCGGCTTCTTGGGCATGGGGCCTAGCGTACGGTGCGGCGGCCGGCCCTCAGGGGCCCTCGGGCTTCTACGCGCGAAGATAGCGCGTGTGCGATCGGGAAACCATACTGAAAACTCCCCGCCCGGCCACCGTCGCCCCGGGCGTCCCCCCTCCTCAGCTCCCCCACAGAGGACGCACGCATGCCTGTGGTCCAGCCGACCACCGAGTCGCCCGAACCCGCCTCCAGCGCCCCCAAGCCCCCCGCCGGCGCCCTGGACCGCTACTTCCGGATCAGCGAGCGCGGCTCCACCCTGCCGCGCGAGATCCGCGGCGGCGTCGCCACCTTCTTTACCATGGCGTACATCCTGGTGCTCAACCCGATCATCCTGGCCAGCGCCACGGACATGACCGGGGCCCACCTGGACAGCGCCCAACTGGTCACCGCCACCGCCCTCACCGCGGGTCTCACCACCCTGCTGATGGGCGTGATCGGCAACGTCCCGATCGGCCTGGCCGCCGGCCTCGGCGTCAACACCATCGTGGCGCTCCAGCTCGCCCCCAAGATGACCTGGCCGGACGCCATGGGCATGGTCGTGCTGGCCGGCTTCGCGATCATGCTGCTGGTCGCCACCGGCCTGCGCGAGCGGGTCATGAACGCCGTGCCGCTCGGGCTGCGCAAGGCCATCGCGATCGGTATCGGCCTGTTCATCAGCCTCGTCGGCCTGGTCGACTCCGGCTTCGTCAGCCGCATGCCGGACGCCGCGCACACCACCGTCCCGCTGCAACTCGGCGGCAGCGGGCACCTGCTCGGCTGGCCGGTGCTGATCTTCGTGTTCGGCCTGCTGCTCACCCTCGTCCTGCTGATCCGCAAGGTGCCCGGCGCCATCCTGATCAGCATCGTGGTCAGCACCGCGCTCGCCGTGGTGATCGACAAGCTCGTCGACGTCCCGGCGCTCAAGTGGGGCCTGACCGTCCCGGCCTGGCCGGGCAACCCGGTCGCCGCCCCCGACTTCGGCCTGGTCGGCAAGGTCAGCCTGTTCGGAGGCTTCGAGAAGGTCGGCGTGCTGACCGGCGTGCTGTTCGTCTTCACCGTGCTGATGTCCTGCTTCTTCGACGCGATGGGCACCATCCTCGGCGTCGCCGACGAGGCCCACCTGCTCGACGAGAACGGCGACCTGCCGGGCATCAACAAGATCCTGATGGTCGACGGCATCGCCACCGCGGCCGGCGGCGCCACCTCCGCCTCCGCGAACACCTGCTTCGTGGAGTCCACCGCCGGTGTCGGCGAGGGCGCCCGGACCGGCTTCGCCTCGATCGTCACCGGCCTGCTCTTCGTGGTCGCGCTCTTCCTCACGCCGCTCGCCACCATGGTCCCGGCCCAGGCCGCGACCCCGGCCCTGGTCACCGTCGGCTTCCTGATCCTGGCGGGCTCGATCAAGGAGATCGACTGGTCGGACCACACCATCGCGATCCCGGCCTTCCTGACGATCGTGATGATGCCGTTCACCTACAGCATCACCAACGGCATCGGCTTCGGCTTCATCGCCTTCTGCGTCCTGCGCCTGGCCGCCGGGCGCGGACGCAGCGTGCCCGTCCCGCTGTACGCGGTGGCGGCGGTGTTCGCCTTCTACTACCTGATGCCGGCCCTCGGCCTGCTCTGACGCCGTACCGCTCCACCGGCGGCCCCGTCCTCTCCCCCTGGGGGAAGGGTGGGGCCGCTGCCGTTCCCGGGGGCGCCTTCGATCCCGGGGCCGGTGGCCCTGGGGTCGGCCGTCGGTGAACGCAGAGCTGCAACCGGTCGTACCGGTCTCGAGGGGGCGGAGCGATCGCCGCCGGGAAGAATGTCAAAAAGGGGCCTGTGTAGCGAAGTTGACGGAGGGAATACTGCCTGGACGGACACGGGGAGGGGGCTCGACCGATGGTGCAACAGGATCCGCCCGGGGGAGACGAGGCGAAGCTGCTGCCGGAGCTGTTCTGGACGGCGGACAAGGCCTCGCTGGACGGCCAGCGCGAGACGCTGCGCTGGTACCGCGGACTGATCGCCATGCTGGTGATCGCCGCCGTGATCGGCTCGTTCCCCGGGCCGAAGGACCGCGGCTCCTTCGACAGTGTGCCGCTGTACTCGGTGGGCGCCTTCCTGATCGCCGGCTACTTCTGGTCCCGGCTGCGCCGCAGCAACCCGCAGGGCCGCTGGTACGAGGCCCGGGCGGCGGCCGAGTCGGTCAAGACGCTGGCCTGGAAGTACACCGTCCGGGCCCGGCCGTTCGACGGTGAGGCGGAGTCCGCGGACGTGGACCGCGGCTACCTGCTCCAGGTCGAGGACGTGCTGCGGGCCTTCGAGGACCCGGAGATCGTGCCGCCCGGCACCGTCCCCGAGATCACCCCGGAGATGCGGCGGATGCGGGCCGACAGCCTGACCGCCCGCCGCATGCTCTACCTGCGCACCCGGGTCGAGGGCCAGCGCACCTGGTACCGCGCCCGGGCCGAGGCCTGCGAGACGCAGGCGGTGTCCTGGGGGCTCGGCATCGCGGCGCTGATCATCATCGGCGCGGCGGCGGCCGTCGCCCAGGCCACCGGCGCCCTCCAGGTGCACGTCTTCGGCGCCAGCTCGGCCGCGGCCGCCGCCGTCATCGCCTGGACCCAGCTCAAGCAGCTGCGCCCGCTGGCCGCCGCCTACCAGCTGGCCGCGCGCGAACTGGAGAACGTCGGCAACCAGCTCTCCGACCTCGACCTCAAGACGCCGGACGCCGAGGCGCGCTGGGCCCGGATGGCCGCCGAGGCGGAGGACGCGGTGTCCCGCGAGCACACCACCTGGCGGGCCCGCCGGGCGTTTCCGAGGTAACGGCCGGGGCCGTCGACGCCGGGGATCGGCCGGGTCTGTCGCTGCCGTCAACTCAGGGGAGGGGCTGGGGAGATCCGGCGAAGCGGACGCCACGCCGAGGGCACAGGTGTGCGGAGTGCGTGAGGGTCGGGCGGGAAGGCGTAGAACGTAATCATTACGTGTCCATGCCCTGGTTTCATCGCCTGCGCGCGACCCCAGTCCCTGTCCGGAGGCCCTCTTGCGCATTCTCCTGATCGCCAGCGCGTTCAACAGCCTGACCCAGCGCGTCCACACCGAGCTGCGCGGGCGCGGCCACCAGGTCGCCGTCCAACTCGCCCTCGGCGACGAGGCGATGAGGACGGCGGTGGACCGTACCGACCCCGAGCTGATCATCTGTCCGATGCTCACCAAGGCCGTCCCGCAGGACATCTGGTCCACCCGGACCGTCCTGATCGTGCACCCCGGGCCCCAGGGCGACCGCGGCCCCTCCTCGCTCGACTGGGCGATCGCCGAGGGGGCGGACCGCTGGGGCGTGACCGTCCTCCAGGCCGTCGAGGAGATGGACGCCGGTGACATCTGGGCGTCCGTCGAGTTCCCCGTCACCGGCTGCGGCAAGAGCGAGCTGTACCGGGGCGAGGTCGCCGACGCCGCCGTCGAGGCCGTCCTGCTCGCCGTCCAGCGCTTCGAGGGCGGGCTGTTCACCCCCGAACCGCTCGACTACGACCGGCCGGACGTCCACGGCAGGCTGCGGCCCCTGCTGCGGCAGGACGCGCGCCGGATCGACTGGGCCGCCGACGACACCGCCACCGTGCTGCGCAAGCTCCGCGCCGCCGACTCCCAACCCGGCGTGCTCGACGAGCTGTTCGGACGCGAGTACTTCCTGCACGGCGGCCACCCCGAGGACGAGCTGCGCGGCCCGGTGCCCGGCGCCGTGCTCGCCACCCGCGACGGCGCGATCTGCCGTGCCACCGTGGACGGCGCGGTCTGGATCCCCCAGCTGCGCCCGCGCCGCACCCCGGGCGGGCCTGCCACCTTCAAGCAGCCGGCCGCGACGGTGCTCGCCGGCCGCCTGCACCGGGTCCGCGAAGTCCCGGTGACGCCGACCTCGGCGGCCCACCGGGACACCTGGTCGGAGCTGCGCTACCGCGAGGAGGGCGACGTCGGCTACCTCGAATTCGCCTACGCGGGCGGGGCGATGAGCACCGGGCAGTGCCGCCGGCTGCTCGCCGCCTACCGCGAGGCCGCCGGCCGGCCCACCTCGGTGCTGGTGCTCGGGGCGCCCCGGGACTTCTACTCCAACGGGATCCACCTCAACGTCATCGAGGGTGCGGCGTTCCCGGCACTGGAGTCCTGGGAGAACATCAACGCGATGGACGACCTGGTCCACGCGGTCCTCACCACGACCGACAAGCTCACCGTCGCCGCCCTGGCCGGGAACGCGGCGGCCGGCGGCCTGATGGCGGCCCTCGCCGCCGACGAGGTGTGGTGCCGGGAGTCGGCGGTGCTCAACCCGCACTACCGGCTGATGGGCCTCTACGGCTCCGAGTACTGGACGTACACCCTGCCGCGCCGGGTCGGCGACGAGCAGGCCGCGCGGCTGACCACCGAGGCGCTGCCGGTCGGCGCCGAACACGCCCGCCGGATCGGCCTGGTGGACCGCACCTGCGGCGGGGACGCGGCGGCCTTCCGGCGCTGGGTGGTCCGGGAGGCCGCCGCGCTCGGAGCCTCGCCCGAACTCACCGGGCGGCTGGTCGACAAGAAGCGCCGCCGGTCCGCCGACGAGGAGGCGAAGCCGCTGGCCGAGTACCGGGCGGAGGAACTGCGGCGGATGCACGCCAACTTCTACCGGGCGGGCGAGCCCTACCACGCGCTGCGGCGGGACTTCGTGCACAAGGTCTGCCCGGTGGCCACGCCCGCGCACCTGACCGGGCTGCTGGGGCGGCCGGAGTGAGGCAGGGGTGGTCGCGGGAGCGAGGCGGGGGAGGTCGCCGGAAGTGAGCCGAGGGCGCCCGGCCGGGGTGGGGGACCCGGTCGGACGCCCTCGGGGCTTGGGGGGGGGGTGGGACCCGCCCGGCTCAGCGCCTGACGCCGGCCTCGTCCCGCCGCCGCGGCTGGCGCGGGACCAACGGGGCCGCCGGGCCGAGCAGGAGCGGCTGCGTGGTGCCGCGGCTCGGCGAGACCGCGAAGGCCAGCGAGCCGAAGAAGACGTAGCAGCCGAGCCCGACCCCGAGCGGGAAGATGAACTGCAGCGCCATCACTCCGCCCTGGGTGGAGTGCGAGAAGTCGAGCCGCACCGAGAGCGCCGCCATGCCGGTGTAGTGCATCGCGCACACTGCCACGCCCATGACCGGCGCGGCCGCCAGGACGGCGAGCGTGCCGCGGATGTTCAGGGTGGCCCACAGCGCGGCCGTGGCCGCGAACACGGCGATGGCGACGGACAGTCCGACCGTGAGCCGGTCGTAGCCGAGGTGGCCGGGCAGGACCATCGCGGCCATTCCGAGGTAGTGCATCGCCGCGACCCCGAGGCCGGTGGTCAGCCCGCCGGCCAGCAGGGACAGGACAGGCCGGCGGCTGTACCCGACGGTGAACAGGCCGATGCCGACGACGGCGATGGCGACCAGCAGGCTGAGCACGGTCAGTCCGGGCCGGTAGCTGATGTCGACCCCGGTGACGGAGAAGCCGAGCATCGCGATGAAGTGCATGGACCAGATCCCGGCGCCGAGCGAGGTCGAGGCGAAGAGCAGCCAGAGCACCCGGGTGCGGCCCTGCGAGACGAGTGCCCAGCGGGCGCTGCGCAGGGCGACGAAGGCGCCGAGGCAGGCGACGAAGTACGAGACCGCCGGTGTCACCCAGCCGTGGTCGGCATGATGGATCTCACCCAAGAGAGCTCCCAGGACGGATGCGGGGGAGGAAGGGCGCCAGGCCTCGGGCGGACACGGGTGGTCGGGAGGGAACGCGGCAACGGGCGCGGGAACGGCGCCGCCGAAGGGAGACCTGGCGTGTGGTGCCCCTGACAACGGGGGACAGTAACCACTACCGGACGGTCGCACAAGGTTCGCGCTTTTCGTGAAGTCCCTGGTCAGGATGGACCTTTACGCGGTCTGCATGATCTTGGCACCAACTCCTGACACCGCCTGCGCACGGCCGCCGGGCGGTTCGTCCGTTACTCCGGGTTCGTTACTCCGGGTTGGTCACTCCAGCGGGGCTAGCCCGAACGGGTGGCCGGCCGGGTCGATCAGCACCTTGAGCGTCCGGCCGTGCTGGTACGTCGGCTCGGTCGCGCCGAGCGCGAGCGCCTTCGCGATCGCCTCGTCCAGGTCGTCCACGTAGAAGTCCAGGTGGAAGTGCTTGCCGCCGTCCGGCTCCGTCCACGGCTCCGGCCGGTAGCCCGAGACCCGGCCGAAGCCCAGCGGGCTGCCGCCCTCCGGGTTGTCCAGGATCGCGAACTGCTCGTCCAGGTGGCGGCTCTCCCAGCCCAGCAGCTCGCCGTAGAACCCGGCCAGCGCGATCGGGTCGGCGCAGTCGATGGTGACCATGGCGAGGCGGGCGAAGCCGGTGTCGTCCGGCTCGGCGGCGAGGCCGGAGGCGGGGTCGGCGGCGAGGTCGGACATGTCTGGTCGGCCCTTCCAGTCGAGATCATTCGAGACCCAGCACCAGCATCGCACCGGGCCGATCTTCCGGCGCGCGGTGAACGGACGGGGCCGGCGGGGTGGACTGGGAACGCATTTTCCTTAGCGAGAGTAATGACGTAAGCTAAAGAACATGCCCGAGATGTCCGAGCAGGACCTCGCAGCGATCAATCAGCTGCGATCGTCCACGATGCGCCTCTCCCGTCGACTCAAACACCAGCGGGTCGAGGAGTCGCTGAGCCCCACCGAGATGGGGGTGCTCGGCACCCTCGCCAGATGCGGAAAGGCGACACCGGGTGAGCTCGCCCGGAAGGAGCACGTGCAGCCGCCCTCCATGACCAGGATCGTCGCGATGCTGGAGGAGAAGGGGCTGGTGCGGCGCGAGCCGCACCCCGAGGACCGCCGCCAGGTCGTCGTCAGCAGCACCGAGCAGGCCGAGGCGATCCTCGCCGAGAGCCGCCGTCGCCGCAACGTCTGGCTCGCCGAGCTCGCCGAGGGGCTCGACGAGGAGGAGTGGGCCGTCCTCCGGGAGGCCGCGCCCGTGCTCTACAAGCTCGCACACCTCTAGGCACGCCGACCCCGGCCCGCCGGCCGGGAGAAGAAGGAGCACCGCATCACCGCAGGACCGACCACCGAAACCAGGAGCACGACGGCCGCAGTTCGGGCCGCCGCGCCGCGAGGGGAGACCACCGTGACACCGCCGGCCGCAGCCAGCGCCGCCGCCATCCGCACCGACGACCAGACCACCGACCCCGCCGCGGCAGGCGCCGCGGCCGCCGACCTCCAGGCGCCCGCCCCCACGGGGCTGCCCGGCAGCGGCGACGACGACCCCGACGAACGCACCGCGGCGGACGACCCCGCCGCTCCCGGACGCACCCACGCGTCCACGTCTCCCGCAGGTGCCCGCTTCACGAGGCCCGGGGGGATGTTCTCCTCCCTTCGCGTTCGCAACTACCGCTACTACTTCGCCGGCCAGGTGGTGTCCAACACCGGTACCTGGATGCAGCGGATCGCCCAGGACTGGCTGGTCCTCAGCCTCACCGGCAGTCCCCTCGCGGTCGGCATCACCACCGCCATGCAGTTCCTGCCGATGCTGCTGCTCGGCCTGTTCGGCGGCGTGCTCGCCGACCGGATGCCCAAGCGCCGGCTGCTGATCTACACCCAGGGCGCCATGGGCCTGCTGGCCGCCGGCCTGGCCGTCCTGACCATCGGCGGCGTCGTGACGCCGTACTACGTGTACGCCTTCGCGCTGCTGCTCGGCCTGGTCACCGTGGTCGACAACCCGACCCGGCAGGCCTTCGTGTCCGAGATGGTCGGGCCCAAGGACCTCGCCAACGCGGTCAGCCTGAACGCCGCCAACTTCCAGACCGCCCGGCTGGTCGGCCCCGCCGTCGCGGGCCTGCTGATCGCCGTGGTCGGCAGTGGCTGGGCGTTCGCCGTCAACGCGCTGTCCTTCGCCGCCGTGATCGGCGGGCTGCTCGCCATGCGGGAGAGCGAACTGCGCCCGACCGAGCCGATCGCCCGCGAGAAGGGCCAGCTGCGGGAGGGCCTGCGCTACGTCAAGGAGCGGCCCGAACTGCTCTGGCCGATGGTCCTGGCCGGGTTCATCGGCACCTTCGGCTTCAACTTCCCGACGCTGCTCTCCGGCTTCGCCTACGACACCTTCAAGGTCGGCGCCGGCCAGTACGGCCTGCTGAACACCGCGATGGCGGTCGGCTCGCTGGCCGGCGCGCTGCTCGCCGCCCGCCGGGGCGTGCCCAGGCTGCGCCGGCTGGTGGCGGCGGCGCTGGCCTTCGGCTCGCTGGAGGTGGTGGCCGCGTTCGCGCCCGACTACTGGACCTTCGCGGTGCTGCTGACGCTGATCGGGGTGTTCGGACTCAGCTTCAACACCTCCGTCAACTCCACGCTGCAGCTGGCCACTGACCCCGCGATGCGCGGTCGCGTGATGGGCCTGCTGGTGCTGGTCTTCACCGGCGGCACGCCGATCGGCGCCCCGATCGTCGGCTGGGTGACCGCCTCGTACGGGCCCCGGCTCGGCCTGCTGGCCTGCGGACTGGTGTCCGCGCTGGCGGCCGGCGTGGTGGGCCTGGTGCTGGCCCGCAGCGCGGACCTGCGGGTGCGGTTCGACCTGCACCCCGGCCGTGGCGGCCGGGTGGTGGCCTTCGTGCCGCGGACCGTCACCGCCAACAAGTCGGAGCTGGCGCCCGCCTGCTGACGAGGCGTCATGCCCCGGGGCGGTGGTCCGCCCCGGGGCTTCGGTGCAGGGTCGAGGGGCTTCGGTGCAGGGTCGAGGGTCAGAGCCGGATCGCGAGGACCTGACCGGGCCAGACGCCGTCCGGCTGCTCGACCTCGAAGGACTCGGTCTCGGTGAACCCGAGTGCCCGGTACTGGCCGACCAGCCTGCGGTCGGCGCCCGCGTAGCAGTCCACCCGCAGCAGGCCGAGGCCGCGCCGGCGGGTCTCCTCGACCGCGTCGGCGATCAGCGCGGCGCCGATCCCCGAGCCCTTGCGGCTGCGGTCGGTGACCAGGATGCGGACGAACAGCTCGGGCTCGTCCACCGGGGGGATGTACTTCCCCCGCTGCTCGGACAGCACGCAGCAGCCGATGGCGCGGCCCTCGGCGTCCTCGGCGAGGCGGATCAGGAACGGTTCGGCGGCGTACCCGGCGACCTGCTCGACCCGGGCCGGGATGGTGCTGAAGGGCTGGTCCCCCCACTGGCCGGTGCGGCCCTGGCCGGCCAGCCAGCCCACGGCGCCGTCGAGCAGGGCGAGGATGTCGGGAATGTCGTCCGGTCCCCCGGTGCGGATCTTCATACGAAAGGTTCTAGCCCAAACGGCCTCGCGCGGGAAGATGTCCCCATGAGGCTCTTCGTGGCGGTCCTGCCGCCGGTCAACGCGCTCCAGGGGCTGTCGGACGCGGTGGCGCCGGTGCGCGGGCTGCCCGGGGCGGACCGGCTGCGCTGGACCACCGTCGAGGGCTGGCACCTGACCCTGGCCTTCCTCGGCGAGGTGCCGGCCGAGGAACTGCCGGAGCTGGAGGCGGGCCTGGCCGCCGTCGCCGAGGTGCATCCGGTGCACCGGCTGCGGCTGTCCGGCGCCGGGCGGTTCGGCGACCGGGTGCTCTGGGCCGGGGTGGAGGGGCAGACCTGGGCGCTGCGCAGGCTCGCCGAGGCCGTGTCCGAGGCCGCCGCCGGGGTGACCGGGGAGGTCGACGCCTTCACCTTCCACCCGCACCTCACCCTCGCCCGGGCCGGCTCCTCGCGCGGCCACCGGCGGGCCGTCCAGCGGCTCGCGGCGGCCGAGCTGGACACCCTGGCGGCCGCGCTGGCCGGCTACCGGGGGCCCGAGTGGGAGGCCGCCGAGCTGCACCTGATGCAGAGCGACCTGGACGGCGGCTTCGCCCACTACTCCTCGCTGCGCGCCTGGCCGCTCGCCGACTGGAGCTGAGCCGGGGCGCGCCCGGGTCCGGGGCGGGGGGGGTGGGTCCGGGATGGCCGTTGGGCCCGGGGCTCCGATCCGTCGGCGGATGGTCCGGAGGTACGCTCGTTGACCGTGGATCCCAAGACTCGTATGCGTATCGTGACCGGCACCCTGGTGCTGCTGCTGGTCGTCGTGCTGATCAGCTCGATGGTCGGCGGGTAGCCGGGCCGGCGGGCACGCCTACCCGGCCCGGTGGGTCGACCCCGCCGCAACGGCTGAGGGCCACCGCCCGGAGGCGGTGGCCCTCAGCCGTGCACGGGATCGCTCAGAGCTGCTCGACCACGTAGTCGATGCAGTGGGTGAGCGCCTCGACGTCCGCCGGGTCGATCGCCGGGAACATCGCGACGCGCAGCTGGTTGCGGCCCAGCTTGCGGTACGGCTCGGTGTCCACGATGCCGTTGGCACGCAGTGCCTTGGCGACGGCGGCGGCGTCCACCGACTCGTCGAAGTCGATGGTGCCGACCACCTGGGAGCGCTCGGCCGGGTTCGCCACGAACGGGCTGGCGTAGGAGGACTTCTCGGCCCACGCGTACAGCCGGGACGAGGAATCAGCCGTACGGGCGACGGCCCAGTCGAGCCCGCCGTTGCCGTTCAGCCATTCCAGCTGGTCGGCCAGCAGGAACAGGGTGGAGATCGCCGGGGTGTTGTACGTCTGGTCCTTCGACGAGTTGTCGATGGCCGTCGGCAGGTCGAAGAACGGCGGGATGTACCGGCCGGAGCCGGCGATCTCGGTGGCGCGCTCCAGGGCGGCCGGGGAGAACGCGGCCAGCCACAGGCCGCCCTCGGAGGCGAAGGACTTCTGCGGGGCGAAGTAGTAGACGTCGGTCTCGGTGATGTCCACCGGCAGGCCGCCGGCGCCCGAGGTGGCGTCCACCAGGACCAGCGAACCCTCGTCCGCGCCCACCGGGCGCTTGATCGGCATCGCGACGCCGGTCGAGGTCTCGTTGTGGGTGAGCCCGTAGACGTCGACGCCGGCCTCGGCGACCGGCAGCGGGTGGGTGCCCGGGGCGGTCTTGATGACGCTCGGCTCGGCGAGCCACGGCGCGGCCTTGACCGAGGAGGCGAACTTGGAGGAGAACTCGCCGAAGTCCAGGTGCTGGGACTTCTCCCGCACCAGGCCGAACGCGGCGATGTCCCAGAAGGCGGTGGAGCCGCCGTTGCCGAGGACGACCTGGTAGCCCTCGGGGAGCGAGAAGAGGCTGCTCACGCCCTCGCGTACGCGCTTGACCAGGTTCTTGACCGGGGCCTGGCGGTGTGAGGTGCCGAGCAGGGAGGTCTGGGTGGCGGCGAGGGCACTCAGGGCCTCGGGGCGCACCTTGGACGGTCCGCAGCCGAAACGGCCGTCTGCGGGCTTGATGTCAGCGGGGATCTGGATCTGAGCCACGCGCGCAGCCTACCGGCCGGGGAGCCGCCCGGGGTACGGTCGTCCGCCCGCTGAGACTGTGATCTTCACGGCTCCCAGCTGCGGAAACAGCGGGCCCGACGGAGGTCGGACCCGCTGCTCAGGGGTGGTGCGGACGAGGGGCGCCCGGGGCGCTCGGGGGGCGTTCGGCGGGCGCTCGGGGGCGCTCGGCGGGCTCAGTGGCCGATGGCGTCCCAGCCCTCGATCTCCTCGGGGCGGCGCGGGCCGGGGCCGATGTAGCGCGCGGCGGGGCGCACGAGCCGGCCGGTGCGCTTCTGCTCCAGGATGTGCGCCGACCAGCCCGCGGTGCGCGCACAGGTGAACATCGAGGTGAACATGTGCGCCGGCACCTCGGCGAAGTCCAGCATGATCGCGGCCCAGAACTCGACGTTGGTGGCCAGCACGCGGTCGGGGCGGCGGTTGTGCAACTCCTCCAGCGCGGCCTTCTCCAGCGCCTCGGCGACCTCGAAGCGCGGGGCGCCGAGCTCCTTGGCGGTGCGGCGCAGCACGCGGGCGCGCGGGTCCTCGGCGCGGTAGACGCGGTGGCCGAAGCCCATCAGGCGCTCGCCGCGGTCCAGCGCGTTCTTGACCCAGGTGGTGGCGTCGCCGGTGCGCTCGATCTCCTCGATCATGCCGAGCACGCGGGACGGCGCACCGCCGTGCAGCGGGCCGGACATCGCGCCGACCGCGCCGGAGAGCGCGGCCGCCACGTCGGCGCCGGTGGAGGCGATGACGCGGGCGGTGAAGGTGGAGGCGTTCATGCCGTGCTCGGCGGCGGAGGTCCAGTAGGCGTCGATGGCCTTGACGTGCTTCGGGTCCGGCTCGCCGCGCCAGCGGATCATGAACCGCTCGACGACCGTCTCGGCCTTGTCGATCTCGCTCTGCGGGACCATCGGCAGGCCCTGGCCGCGGGCCGACTGGGCCACGTAGGACAGCGCCATCACGGCGGCGCGGGCGAGGTCGTCGCGGGCCTGCTCGGCGGAGATGTCGAGCAGCGGCTTGAGGCCCCAGACCGGGGCGAGCATGGCGAGCGCGGACTGCACGTCGACCCGGATGTCACCGGAGTGCACCGGGATCGGGAACGGCTCGGCGGCCGGCAGGCCGGGGTTGAACTTGCCGTCCACCAGCAGGCCCCAGACGTGGCCGAAGGAGACGTGGCCCACCAGGTCGTCGATGTCGACACCGCGGTACCGCAGCGCGCCGCCTTCACGGTCGGGTTCGGCGATCTCGCTCTCGAACGCGACGACTCCCTCAAGCCCGGGTACGAAGTCGGACATACGACGGCTCCTTCAGTTCTGCGATCGGCGCTGCGCCGTGGTGGGGCGGCGCGCCAGTGACCGAATGGTGGTTGGCACTCGGTGCCAGAGTGACAGGCACCGGGTGCATTGCGCCATACACCACCATGGTGATGTTGCGCTTGGGCCCGCTTGACTTTTCCGCCGAGGGTCGGTCGTGCCCGGGAATCTCCGGAACCAAACGCCTGGTTCGGGACAATTCACCGTACGGGGGGCGGTCGAGCGGTGGCGGGACACCTTATCTCCCACCGGGGTTTGTCCGGAGGTAGCGGTGCCGGTTGCTTGTCGTACGGGATGATGTTGACGTGCAGACCCCGGAACGCGCCCAGTCGACGCCCCTGAGCCCCGCCACCCGGATCCTGGCCGACGATGCCCGGCCCGGACCGGACCTCACCGTGATGCGCAAGCACTACACCCACGAGGGCCTGGTCGAGGAACAGCTCGCGCCCGAGCCGATCGCCCAGTTCACCCGCTGGTTCCACGAGGCGGACGACGCCGGGGTGGTCGAGCCCAACGCGATGGTGCTCTCCACCGCCGACGCCCAGGGGCGGCCCAGCTCGCGCACCGTCCTGCTCAAGGGCTACGACGCGCGCGGCTTCGTCTTCTTCACCAACTACGGCTCCCGCAAGGGCTCCGAGCTCGCCGCCAACCCGTACGCCGCGCTGCTGTTCCCGTGGATCGCGCTGGCCCGCCAGGTGATCGTCCAGGGGCGGGTGGAGAAGGTCGGCCGGGACGAGACCGCCGCCTACTTCCGCACCCGGCCGCACGGTTCGCAGCTCGGCGCCTGGGCCAGCGAGCAGTCCAGTCCGGTCGGCGGGCGCGACGTCCTCGAACAGCGCTACGCCGAACTGGAGCGCCGCTACCCGGAGGGCGAGGGCGTGCCCGTGCCGCCGTTCTGGGGCGGGTACCGGGTGATCCCGGAGAGCGTGGAGTTCTGGCAGGGGCGGGAGAACCGGCTGCACGACCGGCTGCGCTACTTCGCCGATCCGGCCGGAGCGGGCGGGTGGCGGGTGGAGCGGCTCTGCCCGTAGCGGGCGGGTCTGCGAGGCGTTCGAATACCGGCGCGTCCGTCGGTGTGGGTTCGCCGTCGGGCTCGTCGGGCTCGTCGGGTCCGCCATCGGGCTCGTCGGGCTGGCTGTCGTGCGGTGGCGGGGGAGTGTGGGGCGCTGTCGAATCGCGCCAACTGGCCTTCGCCGACCGGTGGTTCGGATGGGGCGCGAGCGCCGGGGGAGCGGGCTCCGGCCGCGCCGGGGGAGCGGGTCGGGCCGGGGCGGCGGCCGTACGTCGGCGGAGGGGCGCCGCCAGGGTGGGTTCGGCGGCGCGACGCCGGTCCCCTGTGCGCCGGTCAGGTGCCTTCACGCGACCGCCGAGTGGGTGAACTTTTGGCGAGACTTCGCTGCGTGAAGGGGGTAGTGGGCTGTTAGGGGCGCGCAAGAGCACGGCGCAGCCCACGTGCTGGCAGTACCCTGGTCGACTAGGCCGACCTATATACCCGGCCCTGCTTCTCTCTAACCCCCATCGTGGAAGAGAATCGAACATGACACCCGCACTGGACACCATGCCCCGCACTGAACTGACGGAGCCTCAGGGCGAAACCCGGCCTTCACTGGCCGACCTCGCCCAGCTCGGCGCCGAGGAGCTCTCCACCAGGATCCGACGAGCCCTGCCCGACACCGGTGCGGGTGCGGTGCCGGTCGCGGCCTTCAACTCCTCCATCTGATCGGCCGACTGACCATCGGCTCCGGCTGAATCCGATCGACCATGACGCCAACTCCGCTGCCTTTCACCCAGTTCGTCGTGAAAGTGCACAGCCGGTGTGATCTCGCCTGCGATCACTGCTACGTGTACGAGCACGCCGACACCAGTTGGCGTCGACGCCCCAAGGTCATCGGTGACGAAGTCCTGAACAGGATCGCCGAGCGGATCGGCGACCACGCGGCCGCACACCGGCTGCCCGCCGTCCGGGTCGTCCTGCACGGGGGAGAGCCCCTGCTCGCCGGCCCGGACCGGTTACGCCACGCGGCCAAGGCGCTCCGGGCGGCCCTGCCGCCCGGCTGCGCACTCGACCTGCGCATCCACACCAACGGCGTCCAACTCGACGACGCCTACTGCGAACTCTTCGCCGAAGTCGGCATGAGGGTCGGCGTCTCGCTCGACGGCGACCGCGCCGCCAACGACCGCCACCGCCGCTTCGCCGACGGCCGCAGCAGCCACCCGCACGTCCTGCGGGCGGTCGAGCGGCTGCGCCGGCCCGCCTACCGGCACCTCTACGCCGGGCTGCTCTGCACCGTCGACATCGAGAACGACCCGGACGCCGTCTACCGCGCCCTGGCCGAACTCGACCCCCCCGCCGTCGACTTCCTGCTGCCGCACGCCACCTGGGAGGACCGGCCGAAACCGGCCGTCGACGGTGCGCGAACGCCGTACGCGGACTGGCTGTTGGCCGTGTACCGGAGATGGGACGCCGACGGCCGCCCGTTCGCCGTCCGCACCTTCGAATCCGTCCACCGGACGTTGCACGGGCTCTCCAGCCTCACCGAATCGCTCGGCCTGGAACCGTCCGACCTCGTCGTCCTGGAGACGGACGGCAGCTTCGAACAGGCCGACAGCCTCAAGACCGCCTACGACGGCGCGCCGGAGACGGGGTACGACGTCTTCACGCACAGCCTCGACCAGGTCGCGCTGCACCCCGGCATGACCGCCCGCCAGTCGGGGCTGGCCGGGCTGAGCGCCGCCTGCCGGGCCTGCCCGGTCGTCCGCAGCTGCGGCGGCGGCCTGTACGCCCACCGGTACCGGGCCGACACGGGCTTCGACAATCCCTCCGTCTACTGCGGTGACCTCATGAAGCTCATCAACGAACTCGCCGGCGACGCCGCCGGTTCCGCCTCTGGTTCCGCTGCCGGTTCCGCCGCCGCTTCCGCTGTCGGGGCGGGTCCTTCTGTCCCCGCCCAGGCCGGGGAGCCGGTGGTGCCGGCCACCCTCACCGAGCGGCAGCTCGACCAGCTCGCCCGCGGGTACGGGGACCAGGACACCGTACGGGCCCTGTCCCGCGCCCAACTCGCCCTCACCCGGGCCATGCTGGCCGCCGCCTGGGACGCCTCCGGGCAGCCCGGATCGGCCGCGTGGGCGTTGCTGTCCGAACTCGACGCGAGCGCACCCGCCGCCGTCGACACCGTCCTCGCCCACCCGTACGCCCGCGCCTGGGCCGCCCGCCGGCTCGCCGGGGACCTCACCGTCGGGCTCGGCCCGCTGGCCGCCCTGGCCGCCGCCGCCGCCGTCCGTGCCGGGCGGGGGGACGCGGTCGCGGTGCCGGTGCGCGGCGGGTGGCTGCACCTGCCGACCCTCGGGCGGACCGCCGCCCCGGACGGGGAGGCGGTCGTCACCGGCCTGGCCGACGGGTTCAGCGTGCGGGCGTCCGACGGATCGGTGTCCGCCGCCCTGGACGAGCCGCTGCGGCGGGTCCGGCTGGCCGGAGGGTGGACGGTCACCCTGGAGGACGTCGACCCGCTGCGCGACAGCCACGACCACGCCGTGGCCGGCCGGCTCTCCGACGGCGAACTGCTCGACTGGACGGGCGCGTTGCGCGAAGCCTGGGAACTGCTCGGGCACGACCTGCCCGCGTACGCGGAAGGCCTCCGGGCCGGCCTCACCACCATCACCCCGCTACGGCCGGGCCCCGCCGGGCGGGACGTCAGCTCGGCCGCCCGGCAGGCCCACGGCGCGGTCGGCATCGCCCGGCCCGCGACCGCGCCGACGCTCGCACTGCTGCTCGCGCACGAGTTCCAGCACGTCAAACTCGGCGCCGTACTCGACCTGTTCGACCTCCACGACCCGGCCGACGACCAGCTGTACCTCGCGCCCTGGCGGCCCGACCCGCGCCCGCTCGAAGGCCTGCTCCAGGGCACCTACGCGCACCTCGCCGTCACCGAGTACTGGGGCACCCGTGCGTTCGCCTACGACGGGCTGCCGGGCGAGGCCGCCGACCGGGCGCGCACCCAGTTCGCGCTCTGGCGCCGGTACACCGCCGAAGCCGTCGACCGGCTGGCCGGATCCGGCGCCCTCACGGCGCTCGGCTTGCGCTTCGCCGACGGCATGCGTGAGAGCGTCGCTCCGTGGCTCGCCGTGCCGTTGCCCGCCGCCGCCGAACGGGCCGCCGAACGGGCCCGCCACGAGCGCGGCCACGCCCGCCCCGCCGAGGTCTGACCCAGAGGAGCGGCCATGCGCACCGTCACTGCTCTCACCGGAACCGCCCTCACCGATACCGCCCTCACCGCTGGGGGTTTGGCCGCCGGGTTCGCCCAACTCGGCGTCCGCCCGGGCATGGTGGTGCACGTCGAGGCCTCCCTGCGCGCCCTCGGCCCGGTGGACGGCGGCGCCGCCACCGTCGCCGACGCGCTGCTCCACGTCCTCGGCCCCGGCGGCACCCTGGTCGCCTACACCGCCACCCCCGAGAACTCCGCCACCTCGCGCATCCACCAGACCGCCACCGCCGGCCTCACCCCGGCCGAGACCGCCGCCTACCGGGCCCGGATGCCGCGGTTCGACCCGGCGAACACCCCCTGCTCGCCGACCATGGGCGCCCTCTCCGAGGAGATCCGCACCCGCCCCGGCGCCCTGCGCAGCCGCCACCCCCAGACCTCCTGGACGGCCCTCGGCCGGCACGCCCGCGAGATCACCGCCCACCACCCCCTCACCTCCCACCTCGGCCCCGAGTCCCCGCTCGGGCGCCTCTACGACCTCGACGCCAGGGTGCTGATGCTCGGCGTCCCGATGGCCCGGTTCACCGCCTTCCACCTCGCCGACCAGCGCATGCCCGACGTCCCCCTGCGTGAGTACCGCTGCGTCGGCCCCGACGGCTGGCTCACCTTCCGGGCCCCCGAGCTCGACGACCTCCACTTCGCCGACCTCGGCACCCAGGTCCTCGCCGCTGCCACCGGCATCACCACCATCCACCTCGGCACCACCGACTGCCGCCTCGTCCCCGTCCGCGAAGCCGTCGACCTCGCCGAACACCTCCTCCGCCCCTGACGGTCCTGTTCAGCGCCCTGGTGCGTAGGAAGTCGGCCCCACCGACTTCCTACGCGATCGAAGTGCGGTCGGCAGTGGGGGGAGGGGATGCCGGACCTGGGCCGGTTCGGCGTGACCGTCGGTGTAGACGGTGCACAGTCCGTCTGACTGGATGATCCTGGTAACACCGTCCCGGCCCGTTGACGACCGCTCCGCGCCGCTCTAGAACGGAGCACAGGCCCCGGACACGGCAGGACGTGTCGCGGCACGGACTGCCGGGGCACCCCCGAGAGATCCTGAGGAGCAATGCCATGGCTCCAGACGACAACGGCTGCCCGGTGCTGGACATGACCGCCCGGGCCCTGCACCAGCAGAACGCGGAGCTCCGCGCCGCCGGGCCCGCCGTGCGGGTCGAACTCCCCGGCGGCATCATCGCCTGGTCCGTGACCCGCAGCTCGGTGATCCGCGCTCTGACCGGCGATCCGCGGGTCTCCCGCGACCCGCGCAAGCACTGGCCCGGCCTGGCCGCGGTGCCCGAGGGGTGGCCGATGGGCCCGATCGCGTTCCAGCAGAACTTCTTCAACCGCTACGGCGACGAACACCGCTCGGCACGACGACGGATGGCGCCCTCGTTCTCGCCCCGCCGGGTGTCCGCGCTGCGGCCCGGGATCGAGGCGACGACCACCGCCCTGGTCGGCGCGTTCCGTGACCTCGCCCCCGGCGAGGCCGTGGACATCCGCCGGGCCCTCTCGCTCCCGCTCACCATGACGGTGATCTGCGACCTCTTCGGCGTACCCGCCGACATGCGGCCGCAGATCGGCCGGTCGATGGACACCCTGCTGACGACGACGGCGACGACCGAGCAGATGACGGTCGCGCGGGCGGAGATCAACGTGGTGCTGGTCGAACTGCTGGAGCTCAAACGGCGCGACCCCGGGCCCGACCTCGCCAGCGACGTGGCCGCCGTCGGCACCGGCGGCGACACGGGCCGCGCCGAGGAGGAGTCCCGCGACGAGCTCTTCCTGATGCTCGGCGCCGGGTACGAGACGGCGGTCAACCTCATCACCAGCGCCGTCCAGGCGCTCCTCACCCACCCCCGCTACCTGGCCCAGGTCCGCGAGGGCGCCCTCGCGTGGGAGGACGTCATCGAGGAGACCCTGCGCCACGAGAGCCCGGTGATGCACATCCCGCTTCGCTACCCGCTGGAGGACATCGACCTCGGCGAGGGCGTGGTCATCCGGCAGGGCGAGCCGATCCTGCTCGGATTCGGCGCGGCCGGCCGGGACCCGGAGGTCCACCCGGACCGGCCGGACGACTTCGACCCGACCCGCCCCGACACGGAGCACCTGTCCTTCGGCTACGGCCCGCACTTCTGCCTCGGCGCACCCCTGGCCCGGCTGGAGGCCGAAGTGGCCCTGGACGGCCTCTTCGGCGCCTACCCCGGCAGTGTCCTGGACCCGGCCAGCCCGACGCCGGCCCGCCTGGAGTCCGTCATCATCAGCGGCCCGGCCGAGCTCTGGATCGTCCCGAGGCCCACCGCAGAGTGACGGCGGCACCTGGGGGAAGGGCGGCTCCCGCGAGTTCGCGGGAGCCGCCCTTCCGTCGAAGGCGGCGACGTTCCTGTCGAGCCTCCCTGTGCATAGGAAGTCGGTGGGCCCGACTTCCTATGCAGGGCCGGATGCTTCTACACAGTGGCCTCACAAGCTGTCATCGCGGCGGCCAGCACGCGTTTCCGAGTGATCCATTCCGTATTGCCGGCTTCGACTGAGCACCGTAGGGCCTCGATCATCTCTTCGTCGGCTGCAGCCGGTCTGGCCAGGTGCGCCCGCATGTAGTGCCTGAAGATTGCCGGCAACTGCTCGGGCCGGGTTGCGGCCTTGGCCTGCAGGGAGAAGAGGGGGAGGAACCAGGCTTCGAAGCTCTCCTTGATCGCCGGGGTGGCTCGGTATGCGTCGTGGAGCGGTTGAAGATCTGCCGTGTGGTTGTAGGGCAGGTGTCCGTGGAGGGCATAGCGGAGGCGGATGCCGTCGTGTTCGCGGAAGTGCAGGCCGTGGGCGGCGATGTGGTTGGCGGCATTCTGGGTGGTGGCCATGACGGCCACCTCCGCCCGGTGCCTTCGGGCTGCGGCGAGGACGGTGGCATGGATGCCGGCGCGCGGGTCGAGCACGAGGCGGTCGAGACCGACTGGCGACAGGTCGATGCCGTGGTCGCGGGTACGGGAGAGGATCAGGCGCCCTGGAACCTTGCCGACGGTGCCCTGAAGGTGTCTGGGCTGCTGTCGGTGACTGGCGTGGATGTCCGAGCGGTCGAGGATGGGGCGGTCCTTGGCGAGTTCGGCGACAAGGTGAAGGCTTGTGCGGTCCCGGGTGTCGGTGCTGCCGCAGGCGTTGCAGGGGCGGCCACCGGTACCGGTCATGTGGCCGCAGGCCCGGCAGGTGGGAACGGTCTCACGGCTGATGGTCAGGGTGCCGGCGCGGAGGTTGTTCTCGATCATCTCCAGGGCGAGGCTTGCGACCTCAGTGTCGGTGTCGGTCATGATGCCGCCTGCCGGAGACTGCCCCGGCGCGTACTTGCTCGCGATGAGGTCGGCCTCAAAGCGCTGACGGGGGATCTTCGGCCCCTCAGCCTCGCGGTGGCGGAGGTCTCCGGCGAGGGTGGCGGTGTTCCACAGGTGGGGTGCGGGCGGTGAGCCGAGGATGGCGTTGAGGGCGGCGGCGAGGCGGATGCCGACGGCCTTGCCGGGGCGGGTGCCGAAGATGAAGGTCCCGTTCTGGACAGGGCCGTTGAGGAACAGGTGTCGCACGGACTCCTCCTAGATCGGCGGGGTCGTGGTTCGCGTCCGGGTGAACCGGCCGTCTCGCAGTTCGTAGTGGAGGATCGCGGCGTTGGGCATCTTGCCCTTCCGCTCCTCGGCGAGGATCTCGGGCAGGGTGCAGGCTTCGAGTAGGGAGCGGAGTGCCACTGCGGCGGTCTGGTGGGTGAAGGCGACGATGGTGCTCGATTCCTGGAGTTCGGCCTGGGCGAGGGCGGCGAACTCGGTGGCCCGGTTGAGTACGCCTTCGGCGAGCGACTCGCCGCCACCCGGTGCGGTCCAGAGGTGCTTGCGCAGGCGGCGGTCCTCGGCGAGTTCGGGGTAGCTGTCGTTCAGCTCACGCTTGGTCATGTAGGTGGCGTCGCCGTAGTGCTGCTCGTCGAGGAGCGTGGTCTGCTGGGGCCAGCCGTCGGGGATGTCGGGCAGGGCGATCGCGGCGGTGTCGATCGTCCTGCGGTAGGTCGACGTGTAGACGCGTGGCGTGGGGCCGGCGAGCTTCGGCAGGATGCCGGCGAGCCACTGGGCCTGCCGGAAACCGTGCGGGGTGAGGCCGACGATCGTGCGGGAGATGGTGTGGGCGACGGCTCCGGTGCAGGGGCGCGGGTCCTGGTAGAAGCCGTGGTACTTGTCGGCGTTCTCGACGGACTCGGCGTGCCGGATGACGAGCAGGGCCACCGCGCGGCGCCTACGCGGCGAGGTTGGCGACGTAGGAGCCGCTGACGGTCCAGGGGGTGAGCTCGATGCCGAAGCTGCTGCGGTCGCCGTCCTGGGAGTGGACGAGTTTGCCGGACAGGTGCACGGTGTCTCCGGATCGGAACGCGCCGGTGTAGGCGCCGAGGTAGGAACGCATGTGGGTGATCCGGCGGGCGAAGGAGTCGGGCTCGTCGATGGTCGAGCTCAGGATGGTCCTGACCTTGATCCCATAGAGCGCCGGGGTGGTGAGGCCTTCGGCGTGGTCGGTGATTCTCGCGAGGAGGGAGATCTCTCCGATCTCCTTGGAGGAGATGCGGGAGAAGGGTCTGTCGCGGTCGGAGCGGATGGGTTCGCAGTTGATGTGCGCGCCGGAGCTGGAGGTGAGCCCCTGGAGCTTTCGGCGTTCCTGCTTGATGAGGGCCTCGAAGGAGCTGCCCTCCATGTACTTGGCCCGGCGGATGTACAGCCGGGTCAGGTCGTCTCCGTCGTAGGGCTTGATCAGAGCGGTCTGCTGGAACAGGTCCTGGGCGGCCTCGTAGCCCTCCGGCCCGTAGCAGACGAGGTCGATGTCCGAGCGTTCGTTGAAACAGCCGACGAGAAAGGACCCGGTGACACCCAGGAGATCCCGGGCGCCGTTCGTGGCGACCCACTCGGTGATCGCCAGGAGGTCCTTGCCTGCCGGATTGTCGGCGACCGATCCGGGTTCCTCATGGATGGCAGAGAGGGCCTGGCGGCACGAGTAGTGGACGGCGACGTCCTCGCGCGGAATGCCCGTGATGACGCAGCCGAGGGCGTCGGAGTAGACGTAGCACTCCGGTCGGTCGGCAAGGATGCCGAAGGATTTCGACACGACACTGTTCTGCCGGTAGGTCCGGCCGAACACCCGCCGGTCCCCCTTCTCGTCCGGGTGGTACTTGACGTAGCCCAGGTAGTGGCTGCCGGGGTGGCTGTCCCCGATGACCTTGAAGACGACGCCGTGGTGATCCATCAGGTAGTCACGGTCGCGGACGATGGGGACCGGCCTACCGGTGTTCAGCGGCGAACTGCTCCAGAGCGGGGAAGGCTCCGGTGTCAATCGTGGTGGACGACTCATACTGCTCAAGTCCCATCGAGAAGAGGGCGCGGCGGTACTGCCACTTGATGTGCTTGTCATGCCCTGCGGGGTGAGTGGGCCGCATGAGGGCGAGGAAGAAGAAGCACTTGACGAGCAGGAAGTCGCCCAGGTGATCGCTCACCCGCCGGCCGATCAGGGACGTGCTGGTCCGGTCGAGTGCGACGGTGTACGTGGCGCGCTGCTCCGAGGTGATGGTGTAGCCCTTGCCTCCACCTTTGAAGGCCACGATGTCGAGCGCCGGGTACACGTCGTAGCCGAACGGGATCGGTCCGTGGTGCTGCCAGTCGATGATCCCGGCCGTGAGGATGTTGGGCAGACCGTAGTCCAAGTGCCCGTGCACGATGGGGAGTCGGGACAGCCGGTCGAGGGCGTGCTCGACGGCCTGGTGGACCCGCGGCGTGTCGAAGTCCGGGTTCTCCTCGAAGACGGCCGCTGCGAAGGCCGCCTTCTCGAACCACGGGGTCGAGGGCAGAGGGTGCCTCGCCTGGGCCTGTAGGAGCTTCGAGGCGACGGCGGCCGCGGTGCTGATCACGTGGTCGCCGACCTGTCCGGCCCGCTGAGTGTCGGCCAGGGCGTCCTCGTGCAGTGAGCTGTTGCCGATGGTGCGTTCGATGGCGAAGTAACTTCCGCCTTCGAATCCGCTGTCGACAATCGCAGGTACGGGGTATCCAAGTCCGGCGGCCAGCTGCTGGAACTCGACTTCCGCCCGCAAGTCCTCTCCGCCGGTCCGCTTGTAGAGCGAGCCGTCAGCCGATCTCCAGACCGCACCCCGGGTGGCGGTCCGGTCCTTCACGAACTCCCAGGTGTTCATCGGCCCGTCCTTCTGCCGTACCGAGTCGCCGTAGCGCAGGCGTCCAGACTAGGAGGGTTCGAGCAGGCCGGACAACGATATTCCCGTCAGTGAATAAATATCACCCACGGTAAATCATCGACCATTCGCTGAGCCGCCCCCTGGCCTCGTCGCCGAAGAGGGCGGATTCTTCGAATATCGAGAAAATTTCACGATAGCGCTGGATGTCCCGGTGATCGCGAAATGCGAGACGGCCGGTGAACGACTCCACAGTGGCGAGGCGGTCGTCGTACACCGTGAACGTGTTCATTGGTCCGCGAGTAATAAGTGTCCCATATGGAATCACGCCGATTCGAACGGACGGCAGATGGGTGAGCGATGCAAGGCGGTCAATCTGGACGGCCATTGCCTGAGGAGGAAGCAGTGCCCAATTCACCGCCTGCTCCGTGAGCAGGAACGTGAATGACTTTGATTCGTCGTAGAGAGCCACCTGGCGTTCCAGCTTGCGGCCCACGATGATCGCCCTGTCGCCGGGGGAGTGGCTCAAGCTGGCCCGAATGTACTCGGGCGTGGCCAGGAGGCCTGTGATCATTGCCGGCAGGAAATATCGCAGCTCTGTCGCGTCCGACTCCAGCGACGCCAGCTCCGCCTGTCGCTTTTCGATGCCCCGGCGCCATGAGGTTCGCTTGTCCTGCCACTCGGTATTGGCCGTACGAGCCAGCGAGGATACTTCCCGGACGAGGGCGGCCGGAGCCCCAAGAGCCCTGAGGATGCGCTCCACATCGACGAGGGTCGGGGTCAGTTTTCCGGTCTCGATCTTACTGATCTTGCTCTGGGAGATGCCACAACGCACCGAAAGCCGGTCTCCTGTGAGACCGGCTTCCAGGCGGAGCCTTCTGAGCGTTTCGGCCAGATCGGACTTCGACCGGCCGAGCTGATCTGGATCGAGCGTCACCCGAGCTCTTTCAGATATTCGGAAAACGGCACGGAGTGAGCCAGGGCGATTCTTTTCCACTCGCGGTGGCGGCGCATGTCGCCGCTGACCAGCTCCCGGTTGATCTGGGTGCCGTCAGGTCGGAAGTTCAGGTGGACCGCCGAGGTGTCATCGAACAGCCACCAGTCCTGGTCGGGGATACCGAAGTTCCCTTCAGTGGCGTCCAGGATTCGAATGTCTTCCCCGGCGGCGATGTTGCCGGGGATGCCCCAGGCGAACTGGTACCGCTGGTAGTCCGTGAGGGGGCGGCGCACCACCCGGACGCGGCCGATCGTCCGCCCCGAGGAGACGAAGCCGTGCACCCTCCGGTGCCACGCCGCGTTGTGATCGACCGGCTTCGGCTCGCCGCGCAGAAAGCGGGCCAGGCTCTCTGCTTCCCTGGGCATGGTGTAGGCGGGCTGCGCCTCGAACCGGAACGCTTCGTGCTGGTAACTGTCGAAGTGAGCGCGCCACTGGTCACCATCCAAGAGCACGGATGGCCTCCTCCAGGACGTGTCGGGGAATCTCGACGGCGGACTCCCCGGTGGGCACCTTCAGGGCCGTGAAGTGGTCGCCCTGGACCACGAACGTCCCTCGGTCGGTGGCGTACACGTTCGGGCAGTCGTCATCGTCGCAGTTCGGGCCGTTGAACTTGCCGGTAAGACGCAGCAGTTGCGGGTACTCAGCCATGCTGACCCCTTCCAGGTCGAGTGCCTCCCAACCCATCAACGACGCTAAGGCCGGCTGCGGCGCCTGTCCAAGCCGTATCGGGCATATTCCTGATCTGGAATAAGAATCTTGCCGGGGGTCTCCCGCTCTGACGCTCCGGGGAGCTGTTGACCGGCGGCTCCTTGCGAGGGGCAACCGCTGGTCCGGCTGAAGTCCGTCATCATCAGAGGCCCGGCCGAGCCCTGGAGCTGATGTGCTCCAGAAAGCGCTTGGAGAAGATCGTCTCGGCACTGGTGTCGGCGAGAGAAGGTGACCCGCTTCATCGCGCCGATACGATCTTTCCACCCGTCCTGGCCGCGCTGGAGGAGCAGACGTGACACAGCAGACTGCCGAGGAACGCCCGGGAATCGCCGCCGCGATCGTGGCCCACGAAGGCCGCGTCCTGATGGTCCGGCGGCGGGTCAGCGAGGGCCAGCTCTCGTGGCAGTTCCCGGCTGGTGAGATCGAGTCCGGCGAGTCGCCCGAGCTGGCGGCTGTCCGAGAGACGGCGGAGGAGACCGGGCTCGGTGTGGCCGCGATCAAGCTCCTGGGTGAGCGCGTGCACCCGAAGACCGGCCGACTGATGTCGTACACGGCCTGTGAGGTCGTCAGCGGCACCGCCGAGGTGGTCGACACGGAGGAGCTGGACCAGCTCGCGTGGGTGGCTCTCGCCGAGATCCCCGAGTACGTGCCGTACGGGCTGTTCGAGCCGGTGCAGGAGTATCTCGATACCGCGCTCAGCGCCGATCGGTAGGCGGCGGGGCCCGCCGGGTCTCGGGGGGCGGCCCCTTTTCTTGTTTTGGGTCGGGGGGGGAGGGGGTGAAACCCCCCCACCTTTTGCCCAAAAAGAAAGCAGTTAG
>NZ_JBWKER010000012.1:0-99662 GCF_056435345.1 Kitasatospora sp. NPDC043950 | reverse complement strand
CGGGGTGTGTTGGGGGGGGTTTTGGGGGCTGGGGGAGGGTGCTTCCAGACCCCGCCCGAAGTCCGGGTGGGGGGGGTGCCCCCCCCGAGCTTTCGCGCCCCCCCCCCTTCTGCGCTGTGTGGGTCAGGCGGTGAAGTGGTCGAACTCGCCGGCCTTGGCGCCGAGGAGCCAGGCGTTGAGCTTGGTGCGGGTGGTGGTGACGATGTGGGCGGGGTCGTCGGACTCGCGGATGTAGACCAGCTCACCCTCGGAAGCGACCTCGATGCAGTTGGTCTGCTCCCCACTGAAGCTCGACTTCTGCCAGTTGAGCTGTTCCATGCTTACCTTCCCTGTACTGCGTACCGAATGTGCTGGAGCAAGCCCCATGAGTCGCGATATGAGGGCGATAGCTCGGATGCGCTGGCCGTCAGAGGCGGGAGTGCCAGGCCTTTGAGTCGTTCGAACTGTCGCCGGAACGAGGCTACTGCTTCGGGCTCGCCAAGGAATGGTGAGCCCTGGGGCTGTTCCATCAAGACGGTGTCGAGCTTGGAGTGTCGGCCGTGAAGCAGCATGAACGGGGTGTCGGCCGAGGCGAACACGGTGCAGTCGAACGGCAGGATCTGGATGGTGACGTGAGGCAGCTTGCCGACCTCGGCCAGGTGGTTCAGCTGGTCACGCATGACGGTAGGTCCGCCGTACATCGTTCGTAGCGCAGCCTCGTGGATCACGGCATGAAATGGCGTCCCGTTCTCGACGCTCAGGATGCGTTGCCGCGACTGTCGGAACTCGACCGTCTTCTGCGCGTATTCGAGGATGACCTCGCTGTAGCCCTTGGTCTGGAGCAGGCCAGGGATCAGTAGCGTCTCGTATGTGTCCAGGCGGGTAGCGCCGTGTTCGAACTCGGCGAGATCGAGGGCTGACGTTGGAACGTAGGGCCGGTAGTCGGTCCACCAGCCCTTGCCGTTGCTCTGGCCCATGGCGAGAAGGCCTGCTCGATACTCGGGATCGTTGGCATGGCAGGCGTCGAGCCAGAGGGCCAATCGCTCAGGATTGATACCAAGCCTGCCCGACTCGGTGTGGCTGACGGCTGGTCCCTTCATGCCGACCAGCTCGCCGAGTTCTGGAAGGGACATGCCTGCGCTGGTGCGGAGACGCCGCAGCTCATCGCCAAGTCGACGCTGTCGTTCGCTGATTGCGGTCCTGAATCCCATGCACGTGCCCTTCTCGTGCAGTAGTTCGGCCAACGAGTAGGCCGCCTACTGAAAGTGTAGATCTAGATGCGGAGAGTGTTGCAGGATTGTGGTGATTGGCCCTACAGTCCACTCACCAATCACTTTGCACCGCTGGGAGATTCCCCATGTGTGACCCCAACCTCAACTCCCCCTCCCTCACCGTCTCTCGCGAGGCGTTGCGCGACACCATGGCGCGCGCCGGGTACCCCAATTCCTCCATCGGGGATGCCGAACTCGCTCTCGTGGAGCTGGTGGTGAACGCCTGGCGGCACGGGTTGACCGCCGCGCCCGTCGTCCTGGTCGCCGTCGTCCACGGGACGCTCCGCGTCACCGTCGCGGACCGCAGTCCCGTGCTGCCCGAGCAGCGGAAGCCCGACCCGTTCGCCCAGTCCGGGCGGGGGTTGATGCTGGTGGAGGGGCTCATGCACCGCTGGGGTGCGGAGCCGCAGAAGCTCGGCAAGCGCGTTTGGTTCGAGCTGGACGGCGCCGCGTGATCGCCCACCACCCGATCCACCCCGCCGACCCGGCCCTGCGGCAGCTCACCGGCCGGCAGATCACCGAACTGATCGTCGATCTCCGCACGGAGGGACGCGAGTTCGGCCTCCTCTGGCCGTCCGCCCAGTCCGGCGAGACCGATCTGAACGGCCGTGCCCTGGTCTCCATCGGCAACATCCCGGCCAGCACCTTGATCAACCTGCTGACTCTGCTGCGCGAGTTCAAGCGCCGACGGGGCCAGGCGTGACGGGCATGCTGGTCCTGATCCTGCTGGCCGCCGCCGTCGGCGGTGTCTGCCAGGCCCGGTCCGAGCGGCTGCGGGATCGACGGGATCGGACATAGGTGCCATGCATGGCACGCGGGCCCGCCTCCTCCAGGCGGGCCCGCGCCATGCCCGGCCGTGGAGGTCAGGCGATGAAGTGGTCGAACTCGCCGGCCTTGGCGCCGAGGAGCCAGGCGTTGAGCTTGGCGCGGGTGGTGGTGACGATGTGGGTGGGGTTGTCGGACTCGCGGAGGTAGACGAAGTCGCCGTCGGAAGCGATCTCGATGCAGTTGGCTTCCTCCCCGCTGACGCTCGGCTTCTGCCAGTTGAGGTGGTCCATGGCTACCTTCCTTGTACTCCGTGGCGGACGTGCTGGAGCCACGATAAGCGGGCGCACAGCCGCGTCGTTTCGGTCATGTCAATTCGTACGACTCGTTGTGCTATTCCCTTGGGTCCTCAGTCGTTCCTACACTGAGACCCCGCCGCACGGGGGCTGCGGGAACCAGGTTGCCGACGGGCCCGGGGGAGGCGCGTGTGAACGACCGTGGCTGGGACGAGGACGATGCCCGGCCGTACTTCTTCCTCTCCTACGCGCACACCCCGAAGGCCGGCACGCGCGGCGCCGGTGATCCGAACCACTGGGTGCGCCAGCTGTACCGGGACCTGTGCGAGGCGGTGCTGCAACTGACCACGGTCCCGGCCGGGGTGCCGGTCGGCTTCATGGACGAGTCCATGCACCAGGGGGAGTTGTGGGCGGAGCGGCTGTCGGAGGAGCTGGCGACCTGCCGGGTGTTCGTACCGCTGTACTCGCCCCGGTACTTCAACAGCGTCCCGTGCGGGCAGGAGTGGCACGCCTTCACCCGCCGCCCGGTGTACCCGGCGACGATCGACGCGGAGCGCACCAGTGGCATCGTGCCGGTGCTGTGGGCGCCGATGAGTCGCTACCGGCTGCCCAAGGTGGCCAGTGAACTCCAGTTCAACCACGCCAGTTTCGGGCCGGACTACGCCACCGAGGGCCTGTACGCGCTGATGAAGCTCACCTACTTCCGCTCCGCCTACGAGCTGGCCGTGCACCGGCTGGCGGCGCGGATCGTGCAGGTGGCGGAGGAGACGGTGATCCCGGTCGGGCGGCGGCTGGACTTCAACGGCCTGCCCAGTGCCTTCGACGTGAGCGCGCCGACCAAGCAGCTGCGGATCTCCGTACTCTCCTACCATCAGGGCGAGTTGCCGCCCGACCGCAATCCCGACTTCTACGGCACCCGGCGCACCGACTGGCACCCCTATCGCCCGGCCGGCTCGCCGATCGCCCAGCACGCGGTGCGGCTGGCCCGGCAGTTGGGGTTCCAGCCGACCGTGCACGAGTTCGACGACGAGGTCGAGTCCATCATCGAGGGGGAGGCGGCAGCCCCCGGCCTGCTCCTGCTCGACCGGTGGGCGCTGCGCGACCCGGACCGCCGGGAGCTCGTCCGCCGCTTCGACCGCTCGGACGCCACCTGGGTGAGCGTCCTGGAGCCGTGGAACACCGAGGACCCCGAGTGCGAGGAACGCGGCGGCGACCTCGGAGAGTTGAGCGACCAGGCGCTGCGCATCACCCGGCGGGCGAGCCGCCCCAGCTTCCTCGGCGTGACCGGCCCGACCGGGCTGAACACCCTGGAGGACTTCGACGACGCGCTGCCCCGGGCCGCCATGAAGGCCAAGTACGCCTTCGAGGGCCGCACCAGGGCCGAGCCGGAGGACCCGCCGCCGCCCCGCCCGAACCTGCGGGACGCGTTCCGGCGCGGCCCGGGCGCGGCCCCGTTCGGCCGCGACGCCCCCTTCGGGCAGGACGGCTCCGGACCCGACGACCACCCAGACCGTGACGACGGCGATGACCCCGATGACGGGATGGCGCCCTTGGGAGGACGACCCAGATGAGCGAGAACCCCACCAGGAACTTCCGCGTCGGGGGCCTCACCGTGGCCGAACTGGCCGCCCAGCGGGAGGCCGAGCGACGGTCCGTGGAGCAGGACCGCAACGGCCGGATCATCACCTTCTACTCCTACAAGGGCGGCACCGGGCGCACCATGGCGCTCGCCAACACGGCATGGATCCTGGCCGCCAACGGCTACCGGGTGCTCACCGTGGACTGGGACCTGGAGGCGCCGGGCCTGGCCAAGTTCTTCCACCCCTTCCTCGACCCGGCCTCGCTGGCCGGCACGACCGGGATGATGGACCTGATCGCCGAGTACCGCGAGGAGGCCCTGCGCCCGGTCGAGCACGCCGAGGGCTGGCACCTGGACTTCGCCAGGGTGCACCCGCACGCGCTGTCGCTGTCCTGGCCGCTGTTCCCGACCGGGGGCAGCCTGGACTTCCTGTCCGCCGGCCAGTTCAACCGGGACTACTCCGAGGCCGTCACCCACCTGGACTGGGACATCTTCTACGACCGCTTCGACGGCGGGCAGTTCTTCGACGCCCTCAAGGCCGACATGAGCAAGCGGTACGACTACGTGCTCATCGACTCGCGCACCGGACTGTCCGACATCGCCGAGATCTGCACCGTCCAGATGCCCGACGACCTGGTGGTCTGCTTCACCCTGAGCGACCAGTCCATCGACGGTGCCTCCCGGATCGCCCAGCACATCCACGACCGCTACCGCGAGCGCGGCATCCGCATCCTGCCCGTCCCGATGCGCATCGACGAGGGCGAGAAGGAGAAGGCCGACGCCGGCCGCTCCCTCGCCCGGGTCCGCTTCGACGGGCTGCCGGCCGGCCTCAACGGCGAGGAACTCGCCTCCTACTGGGGCTCGGTGGAGATCCCGTACCGGCCGTTCTACGCCTACGAGGAGATCCTCGCCACCTTCGGCGACCAGACCGGCACCCCCACCTCGATGCTCGCCGCCTGCGAGCGGCTCACCGCGATGATCACCCGGCGCAAGGTCACCTCCCTGCCGGTCATGGACGAGGAACTACGGCTGCGCTACGTGGACGCGTTCACCCGCCGCCGCCCGTCCGTCCCCGCCGACCTCTACCTCTCCTACGTCCCCGAGGACCGGATGTGGGCGGACTGGATCGAGTCCGTGCTCACCCGGGCCGGCTTCCGGGTGCTGCCCCGCGACCTCAGCGCCGGCACCGACACGCGCGAGGAGACCGAACGCGGCATCGACGCCGCCTACCGGACCGTCGCCGTGCTCTCGCCCGCCTACCAGCGCTCCCCGCAGGCCCGGGCGCTGTGGGAGTCCGTGGTCAACTCCGACCCCGCCGGCACCCGGCGCCAGCTCGTCCCCGTCCGCGTCGGCGACGTCAGGCTCACCGCACCCTTCAGCAACCGCAACCCCGTCGACCTCGTCGGCCGCGACGAGACGCAGTCCGTCCAGACCCTGCTGCGTGCCCTCGGCCGCGGCGACGTCGTCCTGACCGAGCCCAACGGCGGCGGGCCGCGCTTCCCCGGCAGCAAGCCGACCGTGTGGGACGTCCCGCCGCGCAACCCCTCCTTCACCGGCCGCGCCGCCGTCCTGGAACAACTGCGCAACCAGCTGCGCGGCGGCATGGCGGCCGTCCTGCCCACCCCCCAGACGCTGTACGGGCTCGGCGGCGTCGGCAAGACCCAGGTCGCGCTGGAGTACGCGCACCGGTTCATGTCCGACTACGACCTGGTCTGGTGGATCGACGCCGAACAGACCGAACTCGTCGCCCCCGCCCTCGCCGACCTCGCCCGCCGGCTCGGCCTGCGCGTCGGCGACTCCGTCACCGAAGCCGCCGAGGCCGCCCGGGAGGCGCTGCGCCGCGGCGTGCCCACCTCGCGCTGGCTGCTGATCTTCGACAACGCCGACGAACCGGCCGAGATCCGCCGCTTCTTCCCCGGAGGCTCCGGCCACATCCTGGTCACCTCCCGCAACCAGGCCTGGACCGGGCACGCCGAGGCGCTGGAGGTGGACGTCTTCACCCGCGGCGAGAGCGTCGAGCACCTGTGCCGGCGCGCCCGCGGCCTGTCCCGCCCGGACGCCGACCGGGTCGCCGAGGCGGTCGGCGACCTGCCGCTCGCCGTCGAGGTCGCGGCCGCCTGGCTGGACACCACCGGCACCCCGGTGGAGACCTACGTCGCCCAACTGCACGCCGAGGCGGCCCGCGCGCTGGCCGTCGCCCGCCCCGCCGACTACCCGACCCCGGTCGGCGCGACCTGGAACGTCTCCATCGGCCGGCTGCGCCAGCAGTCCCCGGCCGCCGTCCGGCTCCTCCAGCTCTGCGCGTTCTTCGCGCCCGAGCCGATCTCGATGAACCTCTTCTACAGCGACCAGATGATCCGGGCGCTGGTGAAGTACGACGCCGACCTCAGCGACAAGTTCATGCTGGGCAAGGTGATCCAGGCGATCGGCCGGTACGCGCTGGCCAAGGTCGACGCCGGCAGCAACAGCTTCCAGGTGCACCGGCTCGTCCAGGCGGTGATCCGGGCCGAGATGACCGACGACGAACAGGAGATCGCCGTCCACGAGGTGCATCGCATCCTGACCGGCGCCCGGCCGGTCCTCGGCGACACCGACGACCCCGCCAACTGGCCCGCCTTCGACGAGATCTGGCCGCACCTGTCGCCCTCCAAGGCGCACAACTGCGACGAGGCGGACACCCGCCAGCTGCTCATCGACCGCGTCCGCTACCTCTGGAAGCGCGGCGAACTCGACCGCGCCCGCGACCTCGGCCACGCCCTGGACACCGAGTGGACCAACAAGCTCGGCGAGAACGACCGGCAGACCCTGCTGCTGCGCTTCCAACTCGCCAACGTGCTGCGCTCCCAGGGCAACTACGCGGAAGCACTGGCCCTGGACGAGGACACCCTGGAACGCCAGCGGGCCCTGCTCGGCGAGCACCACCCGTACACCCTGATGACGGCCGGCTCCCTCGGCGCCGACCGCCGGGCACTCGGCCGGTTCCAGGCCGCACTCGACCTCGACCGCGAAATCCTCGACCAGTTCCGCGAGTTGTTCGGCGACGACAACCCGCGCACGCTCTCGATGGCCAACAACCTGGCCATCGACTACCGGCTCGTCGGCAACAGCGAGGCCGCCCGCGAACTCGACCAGGAGACCCTCGACCGGCGCACGGCCGTCCTCGGCCCCCGGCACCCCTACACCCTCTCCACCAAGTCCAACCTCGCCCGCGACCTGCGCGAACTCGGCGACTACCGCGGCTCGGTGGACCTGCTCCAGGAAGTCACCTCCGACCTCGGCGACGTCCTCGACCCCGACCTGCCGGAGAACCTGCGCAACGCCAAGTCCCTGGCCGTCTCACTGCGCCGCATCGGCGCGCTCGCCGAAGCCCGCCGGATCACCAAGGAGACCTACGAGCGCTACCTGGAGCGCTACGGCGCCGACGCCCCCGACGCGCTCGCCTGCGCGCTCAACCTGGCCGCCGACCACAGCGCCTCCGGCGACAAGGAGGCCGCCCGCGACCTCTGCTCCACCGTCTTCGAAGGCCACCGCCGCCTGTTCGGCGACGAACACCCCTTCACCCTGGCCTGCGCCAACAACCTCGGCATCTACCTGCGCGGCAGCGGTGACGTCCAGGGCGCCATCGAACGCGGCCGGCTCACCGTCGAGGGGCTCACCGACTCCGTCGGAGCGGACCACCCGTACACCCTCAACGCGGTGATCAACCTGGCCAACGCCTACGGCGACGACGGCCAGATCGGCCTCGCCGAGGAACTCGGCCGGGCCGCCTACCAGGGCCTGTGCGAGCGCTACACGCCCCGGCACCCGGACGCCGTCGCCTGCGAGGCCAACCTGTCGATCACCCTGCGCTCGGCCGGTCGGCACACCCAGGCCGCCGAACTGCGGGCCCGCGCGATCGGCGAGCTGATCCGGCAGTTCGGCGAGGAGCACCCCAACACGGTCGCGGCGCGCGGCTGGAAGCGGATCAACCGGGACCTGGAGCCGCAACCGGTGTAAGCGGCGGTGCAGGCGCCGGTGAGAGCACGGCCTCCGGCCGGGGGCGGCGGGTACGCTGCGGGACCATGAGCAAGCAGACGCCGCCCCCGGTCCTGGTCACCCGGCGCCTCGCGCCCGGGGTGATCGAACGGCTCACCGCGCGCCACACCGTCACCTGCCACGACTCCGACCAGGCGATGGCCCGGGCCGACCTGCTGGCCGCCGTCCGCGACCGCCGTGCCGTGCTCACCACCCTGGACGACCGGGTCGACGGCGAGTTCCTGGACGCGGCCGGGCCGTCCCTGGAGATCGTCGCCAACCACGCCGTGGGGCACCACAACATCGACCTGGCCGCCTGCGCCGAACGCGGCGTGCTGGTCTCCAACACCCCCGGCGTGCTCACCACCGCCACCGCCGACATGGCCTGGGCGCTGCTGCTGGCCGCCACCCGCCGCCTCGGCGAGGGCGAGCGCCTGCTGCGCTCCGGCAGCCCCTGGACCTGGGCGCCGAACTTCCTGCTCGGCATGGAGCTGGCCGGCACCCCGCTGGGCGTGCTCGGCATGGGCCGGATCGGGCAGGCGGTGGCCCGCCGGGCCCGCGCCTTCGACATGCCGGTCAGCTACCACAACCGCCGCGAGCTGCCGCCCGAGCAGGCCGACGGCGCCACCTGGCGGCCGCTGGAGGACCTGCTCGCCCACTCCACGGTGCTGGTCGTCACCGCCCCGCTCAGCGCCGCCACCCGGCACCTGCTGGACGCCCGCCGCCTCGCCCTGCTGCCGCGCGGGGCGGTGGTGGTCAGCATGACCGCCGGAGTGGTGGACGAGGAGGCGCTGGCCGGCGCGCTGGAGTCCGGCGCGCTGTTCGCCGCCGCCGTGGACAACTTCGAGCACGAGCCGGCCGTCCCGTCCGCGCTGCTCGCCCAGGAACGCGCCGTCCTGGCCCCGCACCTGGGCAGTGCCACCGTCGCCACCCGGCAGGCGATGGGCGGCCTGGCCGTGGACAACGTCCTGGCCGTGCTGGGCGGGGGAGCGCCGGTCACCCCGGTGACGGCCTGAGGCCTCAGCCCGCCGCCCAGGCCAGGGCGGTGGTCAGCACCCGGAAAGCGCCGAAGTGCGCGGCGCCGGGCTCCAGGAAGAGCTCGGCGCCGGGGATGTGGTCGCCCAGCCAGCGGGAGTGCTCGACCGGGGAGAACTGGTCGTCGGTGCCGTGCCACAGCCAGCTCGGCACCGCGATGTCCTCGACCTTGAACCCCCAGTCGGCGGTGAACGCCAGCACGTCGTCGATCCAGCCGTCCGCGCCGTGCCGGAACGCCTCCCGGTAGTTGCTCTGCAGCATCCGCCGCAGCCCGCTGTCGGCCACCACCTCCCGGTCGGCGGGCGACAGTTCGGGCCGCAGCCCGTTCAGCAGCCGGACCGGGTCGTCCTTGATCTGCCGGGAGCGGAACTCCATCGCGTCGGCGATCCGGCCGTGCCCGCGCTCCGCCTCCTGGTAGGCGTGCACGTTCGACGGGGTCATCCCGGCGTACCAGTCCAGGCCGGCCGCGTTGCGCGGCGCCAGGCCGACCAGCACCGCCACCCGGCTGACCCGCTCCGGCAGCAGCGCCGCGCAGGCCAGCGCGTGCGGGCCGCCGCCGGAGCGGCCGAGCACCGCGAAGCCGTCCAGCTTGAGGTCGTCCGCGATGGCCCGCACGTCGGCGGCCGCCGCGCTCACCCGGCGGCCGAACTGGCGGGTCGAGTCGCCGTAGCCGGGCCGGTCGTAGGAGATCAGCCGCACCCCCAGCCGGTACAGCACGGTGCTGCGCGGGTGCGGGCCCACCCGGCTGCCGGGCATGCCGTGCAGCAGGAACACCGGGCGGCCGCGCGGGTCGCCCAGGGATTCGACGGCGAGGGCGCGACCGTCCGGGGCCTTGACCATCCGTAACGACACCTGCGGCCTCCTCAGTGGTCCCGGTCGGTGGTGGTGCGGATCTCCCGGCGGGCCTGCCAGGTGGTGTGCTCGCGGGAGACCGCGTCCTCGGCGTCCCGGGCCAGCCGGGCCCAGAGCTCCTCGGCGTCCGCCGACTCCACGTCCAGCCGGGCCAGTTGGCGCCGGATGAGCTCCAGCTCGTCGGCGGCCAGCCCGTACGCGGCGGCCAGCGGGCGGTACTGGCGCAGCTGCGCCCACGCGGTGATCGAGGCGGCCACCGCCGAGACGGTGCCCAACGCGTCGTAGGTGAACGCGCCGAGCGCCCGCAGCACCGCGAGCACCAGCCCGAGCGCCGGGAGCACCACGCCCAGCACCCCCGCCAGGGCTCCGGCCCGGGCGCAGTACCGGGACTTGGCGCGGTACCAGTCGTGCTGCACCTGGATCCGCTCCCGCAGGTACACCTCGCGCCGCACCGCGAGCGGCTGCTCGCGCAGGTCGCGCATCGCCGCCGTGATCCCGGCGAGCTCCGCCCCGGCGCCCGGCGTGACCACCCGGCTGTCCCGGAAGGCGCCCAGCACCCCGCCGAGCTGGACGCGGTACAGGCCCTCCGCGTCCGGCAGGGTGTGCGGCGGCGGCTGGTAGGCGTCCGCCCGGACGGCGAACTTCCAGGCCAGCGTCTTGACCGACTCGGCGGCGGCCCGGCCCTCGTACCAGAGCCCCTGCGGGTTCTGCCGGCTGATCACCACCGCGAGGACGATCGCGCCGAGGTAGGCGGCGGCCGCCGGCCAGGCCCACGGCTCGCCGTCGGCCGAGCCGGTCGCGGCGGCGGCCACCAGCAGGAGCAGCTCCCAGGCGGAGAGCAGCACCGAACGCCGCTGGCCGCGCAGCGAGGCCGCGTCGGCGGCCCAGAAGAACCCGGGCAGCAGTTCCCGCTCGCGCACCCACCCCGTCCGTCCCGCCCCAGACGCCATGTCCGGCCCCCACCCGTCGCTCCGGTCGCACCGCCCTCCTGCCCCGGGCGGCTTCCCGGTACGCCTGGCCCGCCCCCGGGCCGCCCGCAATGGCCGGGATGCCCCGGTGGATTGTCCGGCCCGGGTACGTTCGGTGGGCGGGCGGACACCCTGCGTGGCCCGGCGTGCCCGTGGGCGCGACCGGTGGGCGTCAGTAGGTGTAGAGGATCCGGTCGGCGTTGTCGGCCATCTGCTTGGCGTTCCACTCGGTGCCGCCGGGGACGTTGCCGGAGCGGAACAGCGGCGGGGCCGCGGCGGTGCCCTCGGCCGCCGCGTCGGCCAGCCGGCCGACCGCCGAGGCGACCACGGCCTGCATGAGCGCGCTGGTCACGATGGTGGAGACCGGGCCGAAGGTGGTCTCGGCGGCCGGGTGGGTCAGCTCGCCGTCCCCGACCGCGATCTTGCTGTCCAGCACCACGTCGCAGTTGTCCTTCAGGTACGTGCCGGACGGGTGCGCCGGGGGCACCTCGCCCGGGTACGCCAGCGAGGTCACGCCGATCACCTTCAGACCGCGGTCCCGGGCGTACCGGGCCAGCTCGACCGGCATCACCTGGCGGCCGGACAGCGAGATCACGAACAGCAGGTCGCCGGAGGCGGCCGGGGTCAGGTCCAGGGTGGTGGTGGCCAGGCCGGACACCCGCTCCAGCGCGCTGGCCAGCGGCGCGGGCATCACCGTCACCCCCGCCATCCCGGGGACGTTCAACAGGTTCATCGGGACCAGCCCGCCGGCCCGGTAGACCACGTCCTGGGCCGGCAGCGCGGAGTGCCCGGCGCCGAAGGTGAACACCCGGCGGCCCTCGGTGATCGCCTCGGCGAGCAGCGCCGCAGCGGCCTCGATGGCGTCGGCCTCCTCCTCCCGGACCCGCTGGAGATGGGCGATCGCGGCGTCGAAGTACCGGCCGACCAGGTCGTTCATCTGTTGCCTTCGCTCTCTGCCGGTGGGGGAGCCGGCCGGGTGGGGCGGGCCGGTCGGGTCCGGGCCGCCAGTGGAGAAAGCTACGGCGAGCACCGTGGCGCCCAGGCGGCACCGCTGTCAACAGGAACGAAAACCGGGACCCGGGGCCCTTGCGCGGGCCCGGTTGTCGGTGCAGTACGTCAGAATTGGCGGTGAGGACACCGAAGAACGGAGCCAGCGGCGATGTCTGGGCTGATCGACACCACTGAGATGTACCTTCGCACCATCCTGGAGCTGGAGGAGGAAGGCATCGTCCCGATGCGCGCCCGGATCGCCGAGCGACTGGAGCAGAGCGGCCCGACGGTCAGCCAGACGGTCGGCCGGATGGAGCGCGACGGGTTGTTGCAGGTGGCGGGGGACCGCCACCTCGAACTGACCGACGACGGGCGCCGGCTCGCCGTGCGCGTCATGCGCAAGCACCGCATCGCCGAGTGCCTGCTCGTCGACGTGATCGGACTGGAGTGGGAGCAGGTCCACGAGGAGGCCTGCCGCTGGGAGCACGTGATGAGCGAGACGGTCGAGCGAAAGGTGCTCGCCATGCTCGGCCACCCGACCCAGTCCCCGTACGGCAACCCGATCCCGGGCCTGGACGAGCTGGGCGACGCCAAGGCCGAGGGCGAGGGCTTCGACGCCGCGCTCGTCCCGCTGGACACCGTCAAGCCGGGTGACGGCGGCGCCAGCGTGGTGGTCCGCCGGATCGGCGAGCCGATCCAGACCGACGGCGAACTGATGCGCACGCTGCGCCGGGCCGGGATCCGGCCGGGCTCCACCGTGCGGGTCAGCGCCGGCGTCGGCGGCGTGCTGGTCGGCACCGGGGAGAACGCGGCGGAGCTGGGCAAGGACATCGCCCAGCACGTCTTCGTCGCCCAGGCCTGAGGAACGCGCCCCCCGGGCCCGGAGGAACGCTTCCGGGCCCGGGGAACGTGCTTCCCGGAACGACGCGAAGGGCCCGCTGCTCCCCGTGCAGCGGGCCCTTTCGCCTCCCCGTTCCCTCCCTGTCCCCTCCGTCCCTCCCATCCCCTCCGTTCCCTCCCGGCCCCTCCACCGCCTCGCCCGGCTTCCCCGTCCGAGCGCTCCCTCCGGCGTCCCCTCGCACCGCAATTCCTCCCCTCGGCCGATCATGGCAATCCTTGAGCGTTGTCACTCGTCCGGGGGGCTTTCGCCCATGGTCAGCGGGTACACGGAGGCCTTATCCGCACATGCGTGTGACGGGCCTCGCCTCCGGTGGGAGACAAGGCCCGTCAGCCGGGCGCGGGGTGTCGCGCGCTGCGCGCCCTCACCCGATAGGCGGAGGGCGGCCGTTCACGGGGTGGTGAATCGGGGCAGTGAATCGGGGCGGTTCACGAGGCCGTTCACGAGACGGTGAACCAGGGTGGTGAACCGCGGCGGTGAACCGCGGCGGTGAACCGTTGCCGCGCCCGTTCAGCGCACCGCTGCCGCCGGCTGGGCGGGCTGGGGGTGGGCGGCCGCGGGCGCCTCGCGTCCGCAGGCGTACGCGAGTGGGCTGATCAGCTCGGCGGCGTCGGGCAGCCAGCGGTTGAGCGCCGAGGGGGAGCGGGCCCACTGGGCGTAGCCGGTGCCGCCGATCCGGGAGGGCGGGGCGACCGTCCAGTCCCCTTCGCCGCGGGCCACCAGGTCCAGCCGACCGGGCGGCCAGCCGAGCTTGCGGAGCATCTCCGGCAGCTTGGCCGCGACCCCGGGCAGCACCAGGAAGTGCAGCCGCCGGCCGATCCGGCCGGGCGAGGCGGGCAGCACCGCGACCGGGCCCAGCTGGAGGTCCATCCGCTCCATCCGCGCCAGCGCCAGGCAGCCGGCCGTCTCCGGGACGTCCAGGACGTCGAAGGACCGGCCGGTGGGCAGCAGGATCGAGGCCTGCGGCCGCTCGGTCCACCAGCGCCGCACCGCCCCCGGCCCGGCGCTCGCCTTGCGGGCCCAGTCCGCGTCGAGCGGGTGGGCCCCCGGCAGCAGGCAGCGCCGGTCGCCGCAGGAGCAGCGGGCGGGCCCGTCGCCGTCGATCAGCCAGGCGCCGGGAGCGACCTCCCAGTGGCGGTTCTCGGCGTAGCCGACGGCTTCGATGAGCAGCGGGGGCAGTGCGGCGGTCTTGCCCTGGTCGGGGGAGTCGGGGATGTCTTCCACACGCTGCTCAACTACCGTGTGTGAGGCTGGTTACGGCCCGGCGCAAGCCGGTTGGGCGTATACCGGCAATGTCACCCGAACCGGTTACTCGACCGAGTTGAGGCGGGCGGAGGCAGGCGCAGTGGGGGCGCACAGGAGCATTTCCCAGGGCGCGTGGGGGGTGCGGATCGTCACCGTGGGTATCCCGCTGGCGTTGCTGATCGCTAACCTGGTGTCAGATTCCTTGGACGGTCGGACAGTCGGCAACAGATCAGCAGAATCGTCGCCCGCCGGCCGGGACCGGAGGGTGTGGGGAGGCGAAACCCAATGGCCGCAAGACCACTCGTCGCACGACAGCCCAACGAGCGTCTGCAGCAACTGATCCAGGAGGCCAGCTGCTCCAACGCCGGCCTGGCCCGGAGGGTCAACCTCTGCGGCGCCGAGCACGGTCTGGACCTGCGGTACGACAAGACCTCCGTCGCCCGCTGGCTGCGCGGGCAGCAGCCGCGCGGGCAGGCGCCGGCGGTGATCGCCGAGGCCCTCGGCCGCAAGCTCGGCCGCAGCGTGTCGGTCGAGGAGATCGGCATGGCCGACGGCAAGAACCTCAGCTCCGGTATCGGGCTCCAGTTCGCGCCGACCCTGAACGCCGCCCTGGAGCAGGTCTGCGAGCTCTGGCGCAGCGACGTCGGACGGCGGGACTTCCTGACCGGGGCCACGGTCGCGGCCTCCGCGCTGGTGGAGCCCAGCCGGGACTGGCTGATCACCCCGCCCGACCCGGTGGTGGCCCGCACCGGCGGCCCCCGGGTCGGCCCGACCGACGTGGCCGCGATCAAGGCCACCACCACGATGCTGGTCGACCTGGACCACCGCTTCGGCAGCGGTCACGTGCGCCCGGTGGTCGTGCACTACCTCAACTCGGTGGTCTCCAGCCTGCTCGGCGGGGCGTACCGGGACGAGACCGGGCGCCAACTCTTCGCCGCGGTGGCCCGGTTGACCGAACTGGCCGGATACATGGCGGTGGACACCGGCCAGCCCGGCCTGGCCCAGCGCTACTACATCCAGGCGCTCCGGCTCGCCCAGGCGGCCGACGACCGCGGCTACGGCGGCTACGTGCTGGCGGCGTCGATGAGCCACCTGGCGGCGACGCTCGGCAACCCGCGGGAGATCGCCCAGCTCGCCCGCGCCGCGCAGGAGGGCGCCCGGACGGTCGCCACCCCGACGGCGATGGCGATGTTCTACGCCGCCGAGGCCCGCGGCCACGCCCTGCTGGGGGACGCCCGCTCCTGCGAGGCGGTGTCGGCCAAGGCGCTGGAGATGATGGAGAAGCGCCGCCCGGAGGACGACCCGGACTGGATCGTCCACTTCGACGACGCCTACCTGTCGGACGAACTGGCCCACTGCCACCGGGACTTGGAGCAGGCCGGCCAGGCCGAGCACTACGCCCGCCGGGCGCTCGACCTGCACCCGCCGACCCGGGTCCGCCGCCGCGCGGTGGACCTCGTCCTGCTCGCCACCGCCCAGTTGCAGCAGCGGGACCTCGAACGCGCCTGTGAGACGGGCGCGCAGGCGGTCCGGCTGCTGAGCGGGCTGCGGTCCAACCGGGGCGTGGAGTACCTGGACGAGTTCCGGCGCAGGCTGGAGCCCTACCGGGAGCAGCGGGTGGTCCGCGAGTTCCACGCCCGGGCGGATGCGGAGGCCGCCTAGTGTCGCGCCCGGGGCGCCAGGGCGGGTCCAAGGCCCCGGGCCCCGGCGGGGCGGGGTGAGGGGAGCGTGAGGGATGTCCCGCCCGCGTGGTCACCCGGTTCGGCGAACCGGTAGCGTGGGCGCGACGTCCAAGGAACTGTGATGCCCCCAAGAACCGACGAGATGTGGTCCGCCGTCAGCGCGCGGTCGTGCACAGGTGAGGAATCGCGTTGAGCCAGCGCCGCTCGTACCCCAACTCGGGTGACTTCAACCTGGACGACCTGTTCCGCCCCGAGCCCGGCCAGACCCAGGGCGGCGCGCCGGGCCAGCCGCAGGGTCACCCCCAGGGCCACCCGCAGGGGCAGACGGGCGTGCCGCCGGTGGGGCAGCCGTCCGGGCAGCCGGAGTACCTCGGCGAGGGCGGGCACGCGCGGCCGACCCAGGCCATGCCGGCCCAGCCCGCCCCGTGGGCCGGCGCTCCGCAGCCCGGTTACGGCGTCCCGCAGCACGAGCCGGCGCCGGAGACGCAGCACCTCCCGCCGTACCCGGGCGCGGACCCGTACGCGGGCGGGTACCCCACGGGCCAGTCCCAGGCCGGCTACCCGCAGCAGCCCGGCCCGGGCGGCTACCAGGGCTACTCGCAGGCCGGGCAGCCGCCGCCGGCGCCGGCCTACCCCGGTCAGGACTACGGTCAGGACTACGGGCAGAACTACGGCCAGGGCTACGGGCAGGACCACGGGCACGGGCAGGGCTACGCCCAGGACCACGGGCAGGGCTTCGACACCACCCAGGCGGGCGCGCAGGCTCCGGCCGCCCGGGGCGGCCGCCCGTCCAACAAGCTGATCATCGGTGGGGTGGTGGCCGGTTTCGCGGTGGCCGGCATCCTGGTCGCCGTCCTGGTGAACGGGGACGACACCACCCCCGCCGCCGACGCCAAGAAGACCCTCCCGGTGGCCGCCACCGGCAGCGCCACCCCCGGCACGGCGAGCGCGAGCAGCTCGGGCACCACCGTCGACCCGGCGGTCAAGGCCCAGGCGCAGCCGCTGTCGGACCTGCTCGGCACCGCGAGCGACAGCCGCTCGGCGGTGGTCGGCGCGGTCGCCGCGGTGCAGAAGTGCGACAAGCTGCCCGAGTCGCAGCAGGCGCTCACCGGCGCGGCCGGCAAGCGGCGCGAACTCCAGACCAAGCTCGGCCAGCTGAAGGCCGACAAGCTGCCCGGCGGCCAGCAGCTGGTCGAGCAGCTCAATGCGGCGTGGACCGCCTCCGCGCAGGCCGACGACGAGTACGCGGCCTGGGCCGGGGACTCACAGGCGCCCGGCGCCTGTGACCCCAAGAAGCTGGACAACCAGCACTACAAGAACGCCGTCCAGGCCAGCGGCACGGCGACCACCGCGAAGAAGCAGGCCTCGACCCTGTGGAACGCGATCGCCACCCAGACCGGCCTGCCCAGCCGCAGCGACGGCGACCTGTAGGACGGACGGGGGAACGGGCCCGCCGGCCCGCCCCTTCGTCGTCCGTCCCCCTGTCGTCCGTGCTGCGTCGGCTGTCCTTCACCGGCCGTCCTGCGCCGCCCGGGCGTCACGCCGGCGGGCGGCCCCCGGTGAGCACCCAGCGGATGTCCACGAAGCCCGGCTGCTGGAGGGTCATCCGGCCGCCCTTGACCACCTGGTAGGTGACCCAGGTGTTCACCAGCCGCGGGGATTCGGTGCTGGGCAGCATGTTGGGGGTGCCCCAGTTCAGTGGCGGGGTGAGGCCGACGTCGATGCTCTCGCCGCTGTCCAGCAGCCCGGTGACGGTCTTCTCGGTGACCTGCCGGCCGGACGCCGCGACCTTCTCGGCGACCAGCCGGAACACCTCGTACGCGACCCAGGTGGTCTGCACGCCGGGATCGGAGACGTCGATGGTGTGGCTGCCGGTGGTGTCGGCGCGCACCACCGCGCGCAGCCCGTCCCAGACCTTCGCCGACTCCGGCGGGTACCAGCTGGTGACGTAGGTGCCGGCCAGTGGGCCGGAGTCGCCGCCGGTGGAGTCGACCACCGACTGCTGCACGCTGCCGATCACCGAGGCGAACCGGGTGTTCCTCGGGTTCAGCCGACGGTAGGAGTCCAGCAGGTTGCCGGTCGGCTCGGCGGCGAGGGCGCTGGTGACGCAGTTCGCCGCTTCGTCCCTGCCGATCGCCTTGCGGGCCACCGCCGTGTAGTCGGTGGACTGCTCGGGCGCCTTGACGTCGAGCAGCTTGATGCCGGCCGGCTTGAGCGCGTTGGCCAGGTAGCCGAGCAGGTTGTCGCCGGACGGGGTGTCCGGGCGGACGAGTGCGACGGCCTTGCAGCCGGCTTCGACCAGCTGACGGCCGCTGCCGCCGATCAGTGCGGGCATGCCGCCGTCCACCGGGTACGAGAGCGGGCTGCTGAACTCGGGCTGGGAGAGCCCGTAGCCGCCGATCAGGGGGATGCCGGCGCGCTCCAGGACGGGCATGAAGTCGAAGCCGTACTGGCTGTAGGAGCCGATCACGGCGACCGCCTTGGCGTCCACCGCCCGCTGGGCGCAGGCCTTGGCGCCTTCGGAGGTGTTGTGCTCGTTGCAGGTGAGCACCTGAAGCCGGCGGCCGTTCAGTCCGCCCTTGAGGTTGACGTCCCGGCCGATCGCCTCGGCGAGCGCGGTCATGCCGGGCCGGTCGGCGGAGCCGGTGCCGGACGGGGACCAGGTCATCACGGTGAGGTCGCCGCCGTTGGTGGAGGCATCGGCCGGTCCGCCGCACGCGGAGGCCGAGAAGAGGGTGGGGAACAGGGCCGCGGCGGTGGCGGCCGCGGCGATCGGGCGGCGGCGGCGCCGCGCGAACTGGTGCCGGGGCTGGAACGGGTCCCTTCGGCTGGTCATCGGTCTTCCCTCTCTGGGGCGCCATCCGGCGCACCGGAGCAAGCCAAGCCCCGGCGCCACACGCCGAGAGGGCCGAAGTACGAACGGCCGGGTAACGGGAGCTGAAATCAGGCGGGGTACGCGTGTAGATCGGGAGTGGAGTACGAACGGACAGGGAACGTACGATCGTTCTCCATGTCCGCCAGCACAGATTCTTCGCATCGGTCTGCCCGAAACACTTCTCGTCCGGGCCACCGCTCCAGCACGATGAACGGCATGCCGCTCAACGACCTGCCCTGGTGGCGCTGGCGAGCCCGACTGCGCTCGGCGCTGCACATGTTGTCCGACCCCGGTTTCCAGCAGGAGACCTGGCTGAACGGCCGGGAGGGGTACGGCGACGTGACCGACGCCGTCTACCGGCTGGTCGAGGACACCTGGCTGGACCACTGGTCGGCCGAGAAGTACGTGGGCACGATCTTCCGCGACTCCGCCGAGGCCGCCCTGGTCGATGTCGCGGTGCTGCGGGTGGTCCAGCTGCTGCACGAGGTCGGCGCGGACGCCCACGCCTCCGCCTACTTCGGCCACCCCGGCTGGCCGGAGGCGGTCCGGGCCGCGCGCGAGGCGCACGTCGCGCTGGCGGTGAACGACGGGGACGACCCGGACGCGGCGCCCAAGTCGCTGGACGTGCTGCGCATCCTCACCCGAGTCTGAGCCCGGGTCTGAGCCCGGGCCGACGGCGGGGCCGCCGGCCGGGTATCCGGTCGGGCCGCTGAGCAGTGCCGTCCCGCAGTACGGGCAGCGGGGCGGCGGCTGTCCAGGATGTGACACGCTGGACCACCCACGAACGCCACGACCTCAGGACGGGATACCCCCAGTGGACCAGCAGCCGGCCAGCGCCCAGTACGTCCTCACGCTGTCCTGCCCCGACAAGCAGGGCATCGTCCACGCCGTCTCCAGCTACCTCTTCATGACCGGCTGCAACATCATCGACAGCCAGCAGTTCGGCGACGGGGACAGCGGGCTGTTCTTCATGCGGGTGCACTTCTCCGCCGCCGAGCCGGTCACCGCCGACAAGCTGCGGGCCAGCTTCGCGGCGATCGGGGCCTCGTTCGGGATGGACTGGCAGATCCACCCGACCGAGCAGCGGATGCGGATCGTCCTCATGGTCAGCAAGTTCGGGCACTGCCTGAACGACCTGCTCTACCGCACCCGGATCGGTGCCCTGCCGGTGGAGATCGCCGCGGTGGTGTCCAACCACACCGACCTGCGCGACCTGACCGAGAGCTACGGCGTCCCGTTCCACCACATCCCGGTCACCCGGGACACCAAGGCCGACGCCGAGCAGCAGCTGCTGGACCTGGTCGCCAAGGAGGACGTCGAGCTGGTCGTGCTGGCCCGCTACATGCAGGTGCTCTCGGACCAGCTGTGCACCGCGCTGTCCGGCCGGGTGATCAATATCCACCACTCCTTCCTGCCGAGCTTCAAGGGCGCCAAGCCCTACCACCAGGCGCACGCCCGGGGCGTGAAGCTGATCGGCGCCACCGCGCACTACGTCACCGCCGACCTCGACGAGGGCCCGATCATCGAGCAGGAGGTGGCCCGGGTGACCCACGACGTCACCCCGGACCAGCTGGTCGCGCTCGGCCGGGACGTCGAGTGCCAGGCGCTGGCCCGTGCGGTGAAGTGGCACAGCGAGCACCGGGTGCTGCTGAACGGCACCCGCACGGTGGTCTTCGCGTAGCGAGGCCGGGGCGGTCGGCGGCCGGTGTGGTTGCCGCCGTTGCGGCGGCTGTGGCCGCTTACGGCCGCGACAGCAGCGGCAGGGCGTGCAGCACCTCGCGGATCGCGGCCCGGTCGCCGTGCTCGCCGACCGGCAGCCGGTCCGGATCGCGGTGCGCGGCGGCCAAGTGGCAGAGCTCCAGGCCGTCCAGCACCATCGAGGCCACCGGTTCGCCGCCGGACGGCCCCGACTCCGGTCCGTCCAGCGGTATCAGCCACTCGCCGGCCGCCGGGCCGTCGATCACCAGCCGCAGCCGCCGGCCCCGGCCCTGACCCTGGTCCGCCACGGGCGGGAGGGTCGGCGCCCCGGCGGGCTCGGGACGGGTGGCGCGGGCGGCACGCAGGTCGGCCAGTGCCCGCGGGACCATCCGGACCGCCAGGTCCACCATCTGCCGCAGGTGCTGGGGCGCCGGCGGGTCGTACGGGTAGGCGACCGCGCGGGCCACGTCCTCGCCGTGCACGTAGCACTCGAAGGCGCGGTCCACGAAGGCGTCGCGCAGCGGCAGCACGGCGAAGCCGTAGTCGACGGGGGTGTTGCCCTGCGGGGCGAGCGCGGCGGTGCGCACCAGGTCGTGGGTCTGCCGCCGCCACCGCTCCCGCACCGACTGCGGCGGGAGGCCGGCCTGGTCGGCGACCAGCCGGGCGGTGCGCTCGGCGATCCCGGCGTACGGCCCGCCCTGCGGCGGGACCCGGGGCGGGAGCAGGGGCGGGATCCGGAGCGCCGGCGGCCGCGCGGCCGGCTCCTGCGGCGGCACCCGCCGGGCGGCCGGGGCCGGTGCGGCGCCCGGGCCGGCCGGCACCGGGTCGGGCAGGCCGAGGGCGAGCGCCAGATAGCCGTCCACGGCGGCGAGGTGGCACAGCACCTCGGCCGGGCGCAGCCGCCCGGTGCCGCCGTGCCACGGCAGGTCGGCCACCTCCTGCCACTCCTCCGGGCCGAGGTCGCGTAGCAGCGCGTCGAGCTTGGCCGTCTCCGCGGTGTACGGCATGCCCCAGGCGGGGACGGGCAGTTCGGCCGGGCGGCGGGCCAGGCACCAGTCGAGCACCTGCTGGCGCAGCGAGTTGGGCTGGTCGAGCGGCTCGTCCAGGGCGAGCCAGCCCGCCGCCTCGCGCAGCCGGGCGGCCTCCTCGGCGCACTCCGGGCAGGTGCGCAGGTGCCGCTCCAGCTCGGCGGCGTCATGGCTCGGGCAGGCGCCGAGGGCCCAGGCGCCGAGCAGCGAGCGCAGGGCGTCGTGCTGCTCCTCGGTGGTGGGCTCGCTCCGCTCGCTCATGCGCCCCTGTCCCCGTCGTCCCCGTCGCCCGCGTCGTCCGTGTCTTCCCGGCCGTCCTCGCGGCCGTGCCGTTCGTCGTGGCGGGCGCGCTCCTCGGCCAGTTCGGTGGCCAGCAGTTCCAGGCCGAGCCGCATCCGCTGCTTGGCGGCCTGCTCGCTGATGCCGAGCAGCCGGGCCGTCTCCTGGTAGGTGCGGCCGTCGTAGTACGTCACCGCGATGGTCTCACGCAGGGGTTGGGGCAGGGAGTCCACCACGTACTGCATGCGCGCGGCGGTGGCCACGGCGCGGATCTCCGCCTCGGCCGCGCCCTCGCTGCCTCCCGGTCCGTCAAGCCCGCTGCCCGGGCCGCCCGGTACCCGCTCGGCGGCCCGCCGCGCCCGCAGCCGGTCGACCGCGCGGCGGTGGGTGAGCGCGCCGAGCCAGGAGCGCAGCGAGCCCTGGGCGGGGTCGAAGTCCTCGGGGTGCTCCCAGACCTGGGCGAATATCTCCCGGGTGAGCTGGGCGGCGGCGGCCTGGTCGGCGAGTATCCGCCCGGCCAGTCCGTGCACCATCGGCGCGAGCTGGTCGTAGATCTCGCCGAGCGCGGTCTCCTCGCCGCGGGCGAGGCGGCGTTGGAGCTGCTCGTCCCAACGCGGCGCGCGGTCGGGGGTGGCCATCGGGAACCAACCCTCCTGCCCGGGTTTCGCTGGCGTACCCAACGGTATCTTGCGGCCGGTCGGCGGCGGGAGCATTCCCCGAAGAACGGAACCCGGGCCCGCGGATCGTCGCCCGGGTCGCCAGCCGGATCGCCAACCGGGTCGTCGCCCGGTCGTCGCCCGGTCGTCGCTCGGATCGGCGGCCCGGGCGCGGGGCGGTCCTTGGAGGCCACTGTTCGAAGGCCGTTGGACATATGTCGCACGGGTGGTTCGCGAGTGGCGGGCCGGGTGCGCGGGGCGTCCGGAGGTAGGTTCGCCACTGCGGGACCGGCGGGTCGGCCCGGGCCGGACGAGTGCCGGTACGAGGCTCGCGAGAGTGAACGGGACAGTATGCACTGCGCTGTCCCCCGATCGCTGGAATATGCCCGAAGCGCTTGCCGAGGTCCGTCCGCCCACTCATCCTGAGGCGTAATCGAGTCGCGGCCAGTGCGCGACGGACGAGTTGGCCCGGCCGAGTTGGCCCGGCCAAGGGCCCGGGTGGCACCGGGCGATGTGCGAGGGTTCGCCGGCTGGACGATCCGGCCCGATCGGGACGATGGCCGAACTGCGAGTGCGGGTGGTGGAGCGGTGCAGGTTCTTCAGGTACAGCTGGCGGTGCAGGCGGACCCCGCCGAGGTCGGCCGGGCCCGTCGGTGGGTGCGCTCGCGGCTGCTGAACCACGGGGTGGACCCGGACGCGCCGGTCGCCGAGACGGTGGTGCTGGTGGTCTCCGAGCTGGTGACCAACGCCGTGGTGCACACCGGGTGTCCGGCGGTGCTGCGGCTCTGTCTGCCGGTGGAGGAGGACCAGGCGGGCGGCGAGCCGGCCGGCCCGCTGCGGGTGGAGGTCGCCGACGCGAGCCGGACGGCCCCCGCCCCGCGGCACGCCGGGGCGGACGAGAACGCCACCAACGGGCGCGGCCTGGAGCTGGTCGAGCTGCTCTGCGAGCGCTGGGGCTGGTTCCCGGACGGCTCGGGCAAGCGGGTGTGGTGCGAGATCGGTGCGGACGCCCGGCCGGCGGACCCGCTGGCGGGCGTGGACTGGGCGGCGCTGGCGCAGTAGCGGCAGCGGCAGCCCCGGGGCCCGCTCGGTTCGCTGCCGATCCCGCCGGTGATCGCCGGCGGAGATCACCGGCCGAAAGTTGACGCAACCATTCCGAATTTCGGACTACCCATTGACGTGACGTATCCGACTGATCACGCTTGGGTGCGGCTCTCCGTCAGTGAGGGGACGCCGAGGGGACGCCCGAACGCCGCCGCGGTGCTGTTGTCCAGGGGGACCACGCCAGCAGGGGGGCCGTGGATCGCCGGTCGCGGGCGCTCCTTGGCGAGTGCGGAGGGCGCGGCGCGGGTTCAGGGCCCGTGCGTCGCGATTGGATGGTGGCCGGCCGCGCCGTGCTCGGGGTGCACGCGGCCGGCCGCCATCCGACCCGCCGTCATCCGGCGTCGCTTTCCGGCCACTCGGCCGAGAGCCGTCCGGTCGTGGATCGTCCGGAGTCGTCCGGAGTCGTCCGGGGCGGTTCGGAGCCGTCCACGGTCACCCGGGGTCACCCGGGGACGGTGCGGAAGGTACGCCGGTAGGCGCTCGGGGCGACGTCCAGCCGGTCGCGCAGTTGCAGCCGGAGCGAGGCGGCGGTGCCGAAACCGGACTCCCGGGCGACTTGGTCGATCGTCAGGTCGGTGCGCTCCAGCAGCTGCCGGGCCCGCTCGGTGCGCTGCACGGTGAGCCACTTCCCGGGGCTGGCGCCGGTCTCCTCGCGGAAGCGCCGGGTGAAGGTCCGCACGCTCATGCCCGCCCGGTCGGCGAGTCGGCGCAGCGCCAGCGGCTGGTCCAGGTGTTCCAGTGCCCACGCGCGTACGGCGGCGGTGCCGTGGCCGGTGGAGTCCACCGGGCTCGGGGCCTCGACGTACTGCTTCTGGCCGCCCTCGCGCCACGGCGGCACCAGGCAGCTGCGGGCCACCGCGTTGGCCACCGCGCTGCCGTGGTCGCGGCGGACCACGTGCAGGCACAGGTCCACCCCGGCGGCCACCCCGCCGGAGGTGAGGAGGTCGCCGTCGTCGGTGTAGAGCACGTCCGGGTCCAGCCGCACCTTCGGGTACAGCTCGGCGAAGCGCCGGGTGTAGCGCCAGTGGGTGGTGGCCGGGCGGCCGTCCAGCAGTCCGGCGGCGGCCAGCAGGAAGGAGCCGGTGCAGATCGACATCAGCCGGGTGCCGGGCCGGATCCGGCGCAGTGCGGCGGCCAGTTCGGGGGTGAAGGCGGTGTCGACGGTGGCCGTGCTCGCGTCGGCGGAGGCCGGGATCACCACCGTGTCGGCCCGCTCCAGCAGTTCCGGCCCGTGGTCGACGCTGATCCGGAAGTCCGCGCTGGTGGCGACCGGCCGGCCGTCCAGCGTGCAGGTGGCGATCTCGTAGAGCGGCCGTCCGGCCGGGTCCTCGGCGCCGCCGAAGATGCGGGCGGGGATGCCGAGTTCGAAGGCGATCACGCCGTCGAGGGCGAGTACCGCGACCAGGTGGGCCATGCCGTTCCCCTTCGGTGGTGCGGCCGCCCGGGCCGGTCGGGTCGGGTCGGCGGGTTGAGTCGGTTCGGTCGGCCGGTTCGGGCCAGTCCGGCCGGTTCGGGCCAGGGTACGCCGGGACCGTGGCCCGATTCTTGCGAAAGCTGTCATTCAGGCCACTCGTCGCGGCCGCGCCGCTTCGGGACACTCGTCCGCGTGACCGAACGCAACGCCTTCGCCCCCGCCCCCGCGCCCGCCCCCGAAGGACCCGTCCGCCCGGCCCGCCCGGCCCGCTTCCGGGTGCACTACGCCTGGGTGGTGGCCGGTGTCTCGCTGCTGGTCCTGCTCGGCTCGGCCGGCTTCCGGTCCACGCCCAGCCTGATGATGGACGCCCTGCACAACGAGTTCGGCTGGTCGCTCGGGACGATATCCAGCGCCACCTCCGTCAACCTGACCCTCTACGGCCTCACCGCCCCCTTCGCCGCCGCCCTGATGGACCGTTTCGGCGTGCGCCTGGTGGTGGTCTGCGCGCTGCTGACCATCTCGGTCGGTTCCGGGCTCACCATGCTGATGCGCGAGCCCTGGCAACTGGTGCTCTGCTGGGGCGTGCTGGTGGGCCTGGGCAGCGGCTCGATGGCCGGCGCCTTCGCCACCACCATCACCGGCCGCTGGTTCCAGGCGCGCCAGGGCCTGGTCACCGGCGTGCTGACGGCCGCCGGGGCAGCGGGAAACCTGGTCTTCCTGCCGGTCGGCGCCTGGCTGGTCGAGCACCACGGCTGGCGCTCGGCGGTGATCGTGGTCTCGCTCGCGGCCAGCGCGGTCGCCGTCCCCGTCCTGCTGCTGATGCGCGAGCGGCCCGCCGACCTCGGCCTGCTCCCGTACGGAGCGACCGAGGAGCCCCCGGCGCCCGCCGCCGACGGCCGCGCCCTGACCCGCTCGCTGCGGGTGCTGCGGGACGCCGCCCGGAGCCGGGCGTTCTGGCTGCTGTCCGGCTCCTTCGCGATCTGCGGCGCCACCACCGCCGGCCTGGTCGGCACCCACTTCATCCCGGCCGCCCACGACCACGGCATGCCGGTGACCACCGCGGCCGGCCTGCTCGCCCTGATCGGCGTCTTCGACGTGATCGGCACCATCTTCAGCGGCTGGCTCACCGACCGGGTCGACTCCCGGATCCTGCTGGTCACCTACTACGGGCTGCGCGGGATCTCGCTGCTCCTGCTGCCGCAGCTGCTCGCAGGCTCGCTGGAACCGCCGATCCTGGCCTTCGTCATCTTCTACGGCCTGGACTGGGTGGCCACCGTGCCGCCGACCGTCGCGCTGTGCCGCCGGCACTTCGGCGGGGACGCCCCGATCGTCTTCGGCTGGGTGCTGGCCAGCCACCAGATCGGTGCGGCCGTCGTCGCCGGGCTGGCGGGCCTGGCCCGCGACGCGCTCGGGAACTACGACCTCACCTGGTACGGCGCCGGCGCCCTGTGCGTGGTCGCCGTCGGGCTCTGCCTGGCGCTGCGCACCAGCCGGCCGGACCGCCCCGTCGTCCCGGCCCTCCCGTAGGGCGGGCTCCCAGGGTGGGCTCCCAAGGCGGGTCGGGGGCCTGTCGGACCGGAGAGCTAGGCTCCGCAGCCATGGCGCTCATCTTCACCCTGGACCCGAAGCTCGACCCGGACCTGCGCACCGCCGTCGTCCGGCTGTGGGCCGACGTCACCAACGCCGGCGGCGCGGTCGGCTTCGTGGCGCCGGTGACGGAGGACGAGGTCTGGGACACCGCCGACCACCAGTTCGCCGGGGTCGCGCCGGACGGCCCGGACCGGCTGCTGGTCGCCCACGAGAGTGACACCGGCCGGCTCGTCGGTGTCCTCTTCTTCGAGTCGATGCGGTTCGGCCTGATGGAGCACTGGCGGATGCTCAAGCGGGTCATGGTGCACCCCGACTGCCAGGGCCGCGGCTTCGGCGTCCGGCTGCTCGCCGAGGCCGAGCGAATAGCCCGGGAGTGGGACCTGGAGAGCCTGCGGCTGACCGCGCGCGGCGGCCAGGGCCTGGAGCGTTTCTACACCCGCTGCGGCTACCGGGAGGTCGGCCGGGTGCCGGCCGCGGTCCGGGTCGCCCCCGGGGACGACCGCGACGAGATCACCATGTGGCTCGACCTGCGCTGATCCGCAGGACGGCCGGGCGGCGGCGGGCGGGGGGACGGGCGCCCCCTTCCCCGCGCCGCCCGTCAGGCATGCTTCACTGGGAGACCGGCCCCCGCCCAGACCAGTGAAAAGGATGTGTCCCGTGAGCAGCACCGGCCAGGAGAAGTCGCACGCCACGCTCCGCTACACCTCCCTGCGGGTCAGCATCTTCCTCGGCTGCCTGCTGGTCGCCCTGCTGCTCGGGCACTTCAAGATCATCCCGGTCAGCGGCCAGGCCGGAGTGATCTTCCTGTTCCTGCTGGCCGCGATCGCGTCCGCGCCGCTCAGCTACGTGCTGCTGAGCCGTCAGCGCGACGACATGTCCGCCCAGATCACCACCAAGGTCTCCGGCCTGCGCAGCCGTACCGCCGAGCGGATCGCCGCGCAGAACGCCGAGGAGGACGCCGTCGACGAGGCGGCCCGGACGGCCGCCGTCCGGCAGAGCTGACCCCGGCCGGACCCGTAGCCGCAGCCGCCGTGCCCGACTCCGCCGCCTCGGACGCCTCCGCTTCCGACCCCGACCCCGCTTCCGCTTCTGCGGCTTCCGAGCCCGGACCGGCCGACCCGCCGTCCGGGCCGTCCGCGTCGCTCGGGTCGGCCGCGTCGCTCGGGCCGTCCGTCGAGGGGGAGGCCGGGACCTGGCCGGCCCCGGTGCGCCGGCCCACCGGCCGGGACGTGGCCAGGCTCGCCGGGGTCTCCCAGGCCACCGTCTCGCTGGTCTTCTCCGGTGCCGAGGCCGGCCGCCGGGTCTCCGACGCCACCCGGGAGCGGGTCAGGGAGGCCGCCCGCAGCCTCGGCTACCGCCCGCAGGCGGCCGGCCGGCAGCTGCGGCTCGGCCGTAGCGGGATGATCCTCCTGGCGGTGCCGAACATCCTCGGCCCGTTCTTCGGCCGGGTGCTGGAGGGCGTCCACGAGGAGGCCGGCCGGCACGGCCTGGCGGTCGTGGTCAGCTCCGGCTGGGGGAGCGCCACCCTCGCGGAGGCCGCCACCACCAGCCGCTTCGACGGCCTGCTGATCTGCTCCCCGGACGACAGCCAGCTCGGCGAGCTGCCCGCCGACACCCCCGTCGTCTTCCTCGACGCCGACCCGGGCACCGACCGGGCCCGGCCGACCGTCGAACTCGACGTGGCGGGCGGGATGCGCGCCGCCGTCGAGCACCTGGCCGGGCTCGGCCACCGCCGGATCGGGCGGCTGCGCTCCACCCACTCCGCGTACACGTTCCGGGTGCGGCAGGCCGCGTTCGAGCAGGTCGCCGCCGAACTCGACCTGGAGGTCGTGGAGTTGGGCGTGAGCCTGAACGAGGGCCAGCCGGCCGCGCGGAGCGTGGCGCACCGCCTGCTGGAGCGCCCGGACCGTCCGCGCGCGGTGATCTGCGACGACGACGTGGTCGCCTCCGGGGTGTACCAGGCCGCCGCCGAGCTGGGGCTGAGGGTGCCGGCCGACCTGTCGGTGGTCGGCATGGACAACGTCGCGGTGGCCGCGCTGCTGGCCCCGCCGCTGACCACCGTCGACCTGCCCGGCGAGGAGCTGGGCCGGGTCGGCGCGGCGGCGCTGGCGGGCCTGCTGCGCGGCGAGCGGGCGGCGCCCGTCCCGCCGCTGGCCACCTCGCTGGTGCTGCGCTCCTCCACCGCGCCGGCGGCCGGCGCGCCGGGGCGGGGCGCGAAGCCGTAGGCAGGAGCAGGGGAGGACGAAAGACCGCGCCCGCCGGCCAGACCCCGGTGGGCGCGGTCGTCTGTGGGGGGCCTCAGCCCACCGGCACCGGTCGCATCGACGGCGCCGACGGCACCGGGTGGAACCAGCGGCGGGCGCCGAACAGCAGCAGGGCGCCGAGCGCGATCCCGCCCGCCGCGCACAGCGCCACCGGCCGCAGCGAGTCCTCGGCCAGGTTGCCGGACACCGCGTAGCCGAGCGAGTTGCCCGTCGCGAACAGCGTCACCAGCCAGGCGAACGCCTCGGTCACCGTCCCGGTCGGCGCCAGCTCGGCGACCAGCACGAACGCCGCCGCCAGCAGCGGCGCCAGCCCGATCCCGGAGAGGAAGGCCAGCGCGGCCATCGGGTACGGCCCGGGCAGCAGCACCAGCGGCAGGTAGGACGCGGCCATCGCGAGCGCCATGACCCAGGTGCGGGTGGCCGTGCTGCTGCGCCACTTCACCGCGCCGTAGGCGAGCGCGCCGAGCAGGCCGCCGAGCGCCGCCAGCGCCAGCAGGGTGCCCGCGCCGCCGGGCAGGGCGTCGGCGTGGTGCTCGGCGTAGGCGATGAACAGCACGTTCTGCGCGCCGACGGCCCAGCCGGCCCCGGCCAGTCCGACCAGCAGCAGCACCAGGCCGGGGGAGCGCAGCGGGCCGAGCAGCCCGGCGGAGTGCGCGCGGGCCGGGGCGCGCCAGGCCCGGGCCGGGGCGGTGGTGGCCACGATCAGCGCGCCGGCCAGCCCCAGTCCGGCGGCCATCCAGAGCGCGGCGACCGGGCTGAACAGGCCGGCGATCCCGGCGACGGCCAGCGGGCCGGCCACGTAGAGGATCTGCTGGGAGGCGGAGTCGAAGGCGTAGGCGGTGTCGAGTTGCTCCTCCTCCACCACGTCCGGCCAGAGCGAGCGCAGGCAGGGTTCGAGCGGGGGCATGGCGAGCCCGGCGATCGCGGCGCCGAGCGGAGCGGCGATCTCGGAGCCGGGGGCGAGGGCGAGCAGCGCGTACCCGCCGCCGGCGAGCACGGCGGAGGCGAGCAGGACGCGGGGCTGCCCGGTGCGGTCCACGATCCGCCCGAGCACCGGCCCGCCGACGGCGGCGGAGATCGCGTAGGCGGCGGTGGCCAGTCCGATCCGCCCGTACGGCGCGCCGGCCTCGCGCAGGGCGAGGGCGATCACCAGGGCGGTCATGCCGGCGGGCAGGCGGCCGAGCAGGGTGCCGAGGAGCAGGCGGCTGACATGGGGGGCGCGGAGCAGGGCGAGGTAGCCCATCGGGCGTCTTCTCCGGTCTGGGCAGGCGGGGGCGGGGACGCCGTCAAAGTTATACGTATAACCGCTCAGCGGTCAATCGGGTCGATGGGGATGATCTGATGGTGCGTCAGCTTCGTTCGTGTCCGGATCTCACCCCAACCTCAAACAACTACTTTGAACATCTCAAACCTTTACTGCTAATGTGTCGCCCATGACCACCTCAGACGCATCGCGGAAGCACGGCCGGGGCTCGCTGCCCGATGCCGCCCGCCCGTGCGCTCTGACCGGTGCTGTGGACAGCCCGCGCCGTTGTCGCGCCATGAGCTGTATCCCGGCGGCACGCCCCTGACCGGGGGCCGGGACCTCCCCGCCCGGCCCGCGCGCCGTGCCGCCTCCTCCGCCACACCCCACCGTCAGCAACGCCCTCCCCCGGAGCCGCACCGTCATGTCCACAGCGCCCGAGGCGACCTCGTCGCCGTCCGTGCTCGCGAGAATCCGCAAGACCCCGTTCTGGGTCCAGATCGTCGGCGGCCTGCTGCTCGGCGTCGGCCTGGGCTACCTGGCCCGCGCCGCCGACATCTCCTGGCTGGCCACCACCCTGGAGACCATCGGCAAGATCTTCGTCCAGCTGCTCAAGCTGGCCGTCCCGCCGCTGGTGTTCACCGCGATCGTGGTGAGCGTCGCCAACCTGCGCAACGTCACCAACGCGGCCCGCCTGGCCACCCGCACGCTGCTCTGGTTCATGATCACCTCGCTGATCGCGGTGGCCGTCGGCCTGGGCCTGGGCCTGCTGACCAACCCCGGCCAGGGCACCAACCTCAAGACCGACGGCCTCAAGGCGCTCGACTCCAAGGGCACCTGGATCGACTTCCTGACCGGGATCTTCCCGACCAACATCGTCGACGCCTTCGCCAAGGTGAACGTGCTGCAGATCGTCTTCATGGCGGTCGTGGTCGGCGCGGCGATCATCAAGCTCGGCAGCAAGGCCGAGCCGGTCCTCAAGCTCAGCGAGTCCGTCCTGGAGCTGACCCAGACCGCCCTGTGGTGGGTCATCCGGCTCTCCCCGCTCGGCACCCTCGGCCTGATCGGCAAGTCCGTCGCCAAGTACGGCTGGGACCTCCTCAAGCCCTTCGCCACGCTGACCCTCGACATCTACGTCGGCTGCGCGCTGGTGCTCTTCGTCGTCTACTCGCTGCTGCTGAAGTTCGCCGCCGGCCTGAACCCGGTCAACTTCTTCAAGGGCGCCTGGCCCGCCATCCAGCTGGCCTTCGTCTCGCGCTCCTCGGTCGGCACCCTGCCGGTCACCCGCCGCGTCACCGAGCGCCTCGGCGTCCCCAGCGAGTACGCGTCCTTCTCCGTGCCGTTCGGCGCCACCACCAAGATGGACGGCTGCGCCTCGATCTACCCGGCGATCGCCGCGATCTTCGTCGCCCAGGTCTACAACATCGACCTCGGCATCCGGGACTACCTGCTGATCGCCTTCGTCTCGGTCGTCGGCTCGGCCGCCACCGCGGGCCTCACCGGTGCGATCATCATGCTGACGCTCACCCTCTCCACCCTGGGCCTGCCCCTGGAGGGCGTCGGCCTGCTGCTCGCCATCGACCCGATCCTCGACATGATGCGCACCGCGACCAACGTCGCGGGCCAGGTGCTGGTGCCGGTCCTGGTGGCCTCGCGGGAGAAGATCCTCGACGTCGCCGCCTACAACCGCCCCTCCGGCGACCTGTACGAGGACGCGCCGTCGGCCGTCGTCCCGGCGCAGACGGACAAGGCGGCCCCGGTGGCTGCCTGATCCCGGCCGGCTCGGCGACAAGGGCCCGCCTGTGCACCGTTCCCCGGTGCGGAGGCGGGCCCTTGTGCGCGCCGCGGGGGCGCGGGTGCGTGCGCTGCTTCCCGGGGCGGTGGCCGGGAGGAGGGGCCGGGGAAAGGCCAGGCGGAAAAGGCAGGGGGCCCGCCGGTCGGGCGGGCCCCCTTGGGTGTTGCTCTTGTGCTCATGGTGACGGCTGTCGGGAGCCGCCGACGGACCCGCTGGGGTCCCGAGCGATCAGAACATCAGAAGATGGTCAGATGGGGGTGACGTTCTCCGCCTGCGGGCCCTTCGGGCCCTGGGTGACGTCAAAGTTCACCGCCTGGTTCTCCTCCAGCGAGCGGAAGCCGCTCGCGTTGATGGCGGAGTAGTGGACGAAGACGTCGGGGCCGCCGCCCTCCTGGGCGATGAAGCCGAAGCCCTTCTCAGCGTTGAACCACTTGACGGTTCCCGTGGCCATGCCGTTCTCCTTGCGAGGGACGTGTCGGGGCCACACCGTGTGGCACCCGGTCCGCTGCGCTGATCGCCCTGCCTCCGGACGAGTCCGAAGTTTTTCGATATTGCTGAAAAACTACAAAAAGCCCGCGGTTACATGCTCCGCAGGCTTCAAGTACTGCAAGGGGAATCAAACTGCAACTGAGGGCAACGCTAGCATGCGGTCGCTGTGACGACCAGGGGTGAACTGCGGCCCCCACGGCGCGTGTCGTAGGGCCCCGCAGGGGCGTCCAGCAGGCCTCGCGAGCGCGTGTCGGGTGCCCGGTGCAAGCCTCTGTGAACAGCAGGCATACGCTGCGGGAAAGCGCACGAACAGTACAAGGGAGCGGCGCAGTGGCAGCACCGGACGGACAATCGCGGGAGCCCCAGGAACACACCCCGGTCAGGCCTCGCGTCGGCCACATCCAGTTCCTGAACTGCGTCCCCCTCTACTGGGGCCTCGCCAGGACCGGCAACCTGCTGGACCTCGACCTCACCAAGGACACCCCGGAGAAGCTGAGCGACCAGCTCGTCGACGGCTCGCTGGACATCGGTCCGATCACCTGCGTGGAGTACCTGCGCAACGCCGACGACCTCCTGGTCCTGCCCGACATCGCGGTCGGCAGCGACGGCCCGGTGATGTCCTGCCTCATCGTCAGCAAGGTGCCGCTCGCCGACCTGGACGGCCGCCGCGTCGCCCTCGGCTCCACCAGCCGCACCTCCGTCCGGCTCGCCCGGCTGCTGCTGGAGGAACGCGAGGGCGTCCGCCCCGACTACTTCAGCTGCCCGCCCGACCTCAGCTCGATGCTCGCCGAGGCCGACGCCGCCGTCCTGATCGGCGACCCGGCGCTGCGCGCCTACCTCGGCCAGGCCGCCGACCTCGGACTGACCGTCCACGACCTCGGCGAGATGTGGAAGGAGTGGACCGGCCTGCCGTTCGTCTTCGCCGTCTGGGCCGTGCGCCGCGAGTTCGCCGAGCGCCGTCCGGAACTGACCGCGGCCGTGCACCGGGCCTTCCTGGAGTCCCGCGACCTCTCACTGGTCGAGGCCGCCAAGGTCGCCGAACAGGCCGCCCGCTGGGAGGCCTTCGGCGCGGACGTGCTGGAGCGGTACTTCAGCGAGGCCCTCGACTTCTCGCTCGGCGAGCGGCAGCTGGCCGGCGTCGCCGAGTTCGCCCGCCGGGTCGCGCACGACAGCGGCTTCGCGTCGGACGTCGCGGTGCGGCTGCTGGAGCCGGCGGCGCTGCCGGTCGGCTGAGCACGGTGGTCGGTTGAGCACGGTGGTCGGTTGGGCACGGTGGTCGGTTGAGCGCGGTGGTCGGTTGGGCACGGTGGTCGGTTGAGCGCGGTGGTCGACGGGCAGCGGGCTGACGCGGACGCTCGAAAGGCCTGGCGTAGGCTGGTTCGGCCGTACCCGGACGCCCGCCGTCCGGGGGGCGGCAGCGCCGAGAACTGCAGTATCCGAGAGAGAGAAGGCGGCCAGGTGACCGAGCTCGCAGCGACCACCCTCGATGCGCCCAGCACCGATTTGCAGGCCGTGCTCGACCGGGCCGCCGGCGGTGGCCGGATCACCCCGGAGGAGGCGCTGGAGCTGTACCGCTCGGCGCCGCTGCACGCGCTCGGCTCCGCCGCCGACGCGGTGCGCCGCCGCCGCTACGCCGGTACCGAGCACATCGCGACGTACATCATCGAGCGCAACATCAACTACACCAACGTCTGCGTGACGGCGTGCAAGTTCTGCGCGTTCTACGTGCCGCCGAAGAGCGACAAGGGCTGGTCCCGCGAGCTCGACGAGATCCTGCGCCGCTGCGCCGAGACCGTCGAACTGGGCGGCACCCAGATCATGTTCCAGGGCGGCCACCACCCGGACTACGGCGTGGAGTACTACGAGCGCGCGTTCTCGGCCATCAAGGCCGACTTCCCGCAGCTGGTGATCCACTCCCTGGGCGCCTCCGAGGTCGACCACATGGCCCGGATCTCGGGCGTCTCGATCGAGGAGGCCATCACCCGGATCCACCGGGCCGGCCTGGACTCCTTCGCCGGCGCCGGCGCCGAGCTGCTGCCCGCGCGGCCGCGCAAGGCGATCGCCCCGCTCAAGGAGTCCGGCGAGCGCTGGCTGGAGATCATGGAGGCCGCGCACGGCCTCGGCGTGGAGTCCACCTCCACCATGCTGATGGGCACCGGCGAGACCAACGCCGAGCGGATCGAGCACCTGCGGATGATCCGCGACGTGCAGGACCGCACCGGCGGCTTCCGGGCCTTCATCCCCTACACCTACCAGCCGCAGAACAACCACCTGAAGGGCTCGACGCAGGCCACCGTCTTCGAGTACCTGCGGATGATCGCGATCGCCCGCCTGTTCCTCGACAACGTCGCCCACATCCAGGGCTCCTGGCTCACCACCGGCAAGGAGGCCGGCCAGCTGTCGCTGCACTACGGTGCGGACGACCTCGGCTCGGTCATGCTGGAGGAGAACGTCGTCTCGGCGGCCGGTGCCAAGCACCGCTCCAACCTCACCGAGCTGATCCACCTCATCCGGGCCGCCGACCGCGTCCCGGCGCAGCGCGCGACCACGTACGAGCACCTGCGGGTGCTGGACGACCCGGCCAACGACCCGGTGGACCCGCGGGTCGCCTCGCACATCGCCTCCACGGCGATCGAGGGCGGCACCGCGCACCCCGAGCTGAAGATCCTGGACAACTGAGGCCCGGGGCACCGCCGTGCTGACCCTGCACCGGGCGGCCCTGGTGCTGCCCGACCCGGCCGACCCCACCGCCCCGTCCCTCCCGGACGGGGCGGTGCTGGTGCGCGGCGACCGCGTCGAGGCCGTCGGACCGTACCGGGAACTGGCCGCCGCGCACCCGGGGGCGCGACTGCGGGACTGGGGCGCCGCGGTGCTCACGCCGGGGCTGCGCAACCCGTACGGGCACCGGCTGCTGGAACACGCCTACCACCCGGACCCGCGCGAGGAGATCGGCGTCGAGCCGGTCGCGGACGGGCTGACGGGCTCCGTCGACGAGGGGCGCTGCGGCGCGAGCGCCCGGCGCGGGCTGCAACGGATGCTCGGGTTCGGGGTGACGGCGGTGGCCGGGCCGTTCGAGCGGGCCGCGGTGCGCACGGCCGTGGCGCGCTCCGGGCTGGTCGCGCTGCCGGGCGCCCCGGACGCGATGGACCCGGCGGACGGCCCGCTGGACCCGCTGTCGGTGCTGCCGCTCGCGGCGGCCGTGCACGGCCGGGTGGCGGCGGGCGGCCGGGCCGACTTCGCGGTGTTCCCGGCCGTTGGGGAGGGCTTCGCCCAGCCATCGCCGGGCGGTTGCCTGGCCGCCGTGCTGGGCGGGCGGCTGGTGTACCGGCGGCGCTGAACGGGGCCGGGAACCGGACGACGTACTCGCCGGTAGTCGGACTTCCTTGCGGCGTACGGCACTTCCTTCGTGTGCCGCCGAACTCCACTGTCCACCCTGTGGGGTGATTCCCCCTTCGCCGTGACCTGAGGGCCCGCCAGCGGATACGATCCCGGACAGCTCACTCCGTACCCTCACCACCTACCGCCCGTGCCCGCGGGTGGCGGGGCCGTGTCCCAGGCCCCGAAGGCAAGCCAGGACAGGAACCATGCGATCCGCGACCGTCCCCCCGCCGCGATCCCCGCGGTTGGGCCGTGGTTGGTACCTCGCCGCCGTGCTCAGCGCCGTGCTGGCCGTCGGCATGTGCCTGCTCGGCTGGCGCCAGGCCGACCAGGCCGACCGGATCGGCGCCCACCCCGTGAGAGTCGAAGGCGTCGTCACCCAGCTCCCCACCGGCGGCGGCTCCTACAGTGCCGTCAGCTACCGGGCGTCCGGCCAGTCGCACACCGCGGCCGCGCTGCCGCTCGCCGACGGCGCCAGGATCGGCGACCCGATCTGCCTGGAGCACGCCGCCGACGACCCGGGCGCGGTGCGGATCTGCGGCGACACCTACCCGCAGCCGGTCGGCGTCGGCCTGGCCCGGTTCAGCGTGCCGGTCGCGGTCGGGATGTTCGTGGTCTGCGTGCTGCGCATCCGGCGGCACCGGCGGGCGCTCGCGGTCCGCGCCGGGCAGGGCCGGCTGGCCACCACCGTCGCACTGGCGACCGGGGCGCTGGCCGACGGGATGCCCGCGATAACCCACGGCAAGCGCTCCCGGCGCCGGCGGCGCGCGAGCGGGCGGCGCGCGCAGCACTGACGGGGCGCGCGGCACCGGTGGGGCCGGGCGGGGGCGCTGGACGGCGGGGGCGTGCGGCGGGGCCCGTGCGGCGGGTGCGGACGCCCCGCGGCGTGCCCCGTTGGTCGGGGTGTCGGCGCCAGGGTGAACAATGGGGGCGTGACCCGAGCCTCTCTGGACAAGCAGCCGCACGAAGTCGCCGCCATGTTCGACGACGTCGCGGCCAAGTACGACCGCACCAACGACGTGCTGTCCCTCGGCCAGGCCCGCGCCTGGCGCCGGGCGGTGGCCGAGGCGGTGGACGCCGGACCGGGGGACCTCGTGCTCGACCTCGGAGCCGGCACCGGCACCTCCTCGCTGCCCTTCGCCGAGGCCGGCGCGCAGGTCGTCCCGTGCGACTTCTCCGTCGGCATGCTCGTCGAGGGCAAGCGCCGCCACCCCGAGCTGCCGCTCACCGCCGGCGACGCCACCCGGCTGCCGTTCGCGGACGGCACCTTCGACTCGGTGACGATCTCCTTCGCGCTGCGCAACGTCCAGGACACCGACGCGGCGCTGTGCGAGATGCAGCGCGTCACCAAGCCCGGCGGCAAGCTGGTGATCTGCGAGTTCTCCACCCCGACCTGGACGCCGTTCCGGACGGTCTACACCGAGTACCTGATGCGCGCCCTGCCGCCGGTCGCCACCGCGGTCAGCAGCAACCCGGACGCGTACGTGTACCTCGCCGAGTCCATCCGCTCCTGGCCCGACCAGCCCGAGCTGGCGGCCCGGCTGCAGGAGAGCGGCTGGTCCAAGGTCGCCTGGCGCAACCTCACCGGCGGCATCGTCGCGCTGCACCGGGCGTACAAGCTCGGGTAGCCGTTGCACCGGCGGTGTGGGGGCGTGGTCGTTTCCGGCGGCGGGGACGGAACTAGACTGCCGGAGACAGAAGCCGCCGTCCCCACAGCCGCAGCTCCAGGAGAGTGTCCACCGTGTCCGAGACCGCAGCCGATCTGACGAAGCCGGACAGCCCGGTCGAGAGCACGGCCGACGTCATCGTGGTCGGCGCGGGTCCGGCCGGGTCCACCACCGCGTACTACCTCGCCCAGGCCGGGCTGGACGTGCTGCTGCTGGAGAAGACCGCGTTCCCGCGCGAGAAGGTCTGCGGCGACGGCCTCACCCCCCGCGCCACCAAGCAACTGGTGGACATGGGCATCGACGTCTCCACCGAGAACGGCTGGCTGCACAACAAGGGCCTGCGCATCATCGGCGGCGGCGTCCGGCTGGAGCTGGACTGGCCCGAGCTGTCCGCCTTCCCGGACTACGGCCTGGTCCGCAAGCGCGCCGACTTCGACGAGCTGCTGGTCCGTCAGGCCGAGAAGGCCGGCGCCCGGCTCTACGAGCGCTGCAACGTCAGCGGGCCCGTCCTGGACGAGCGCACCGGCCGGATCGTCGGCGTCACCGCCAAGCTCGGCGACGAGAAGCGGCCGGTCACCTTCCGCGCCCCGCTGGTGGTCGCCGCCGACGGCAACTCCACCCGGCTCTCGCTCGCCATGGGCCTGCACCGCCGCGAGGACCGCCCGATGGGCGTCGCCTACCGGACGTACTTCACCTCGCCGCGCCACGACGACGACTACCTGGAGTCCTGGCTGGAGCTGTGGGACACCCGCGGCGGCCAGCGCAAGCAGCTGCCCGGGTACGGCTGGGTCTTCGGCATGGGCGACGGCACCTCCAACGTCGGCCTCGGCATCCTCAACTCCTCGCCCGCGTTCGGCGAACTCGACTGGCGCGAGGTGCTCAAGGCCTGGTGCGCCGGCATGCCGGAGGAGTGGGGCTACACCCCCGAGAACATGACCGACCCGATCCGCGGCGCCGCGCTGCCGATGGCCTTCAACCGGCAGCCGCACTACACCCGCGGCCTGCTGCTCGTCGGCGACGCGGGCGGCATGGTCAACCCGTTCAACGGCGAGGGCATCGCCTACGCGATGGAATCCGGCCAGATCGCCGCCGGCGTCATCGTCCAGGCCCACGCCCGGGTCACCGAGACCGGGCGCGAGCGCGCTCTGCAGGGCTACCCGCGCGTCCTCAAGGACGTCTACGGCGGCTACTACACGATGGGCCGCGCCTTCGTGAAGCTCATCGGCAACCCCAAGGTGATGCAGCTCGCCACCCAGCGCGGCCTCACCCACCCGATGCTGATGCGCTTCACCCTCAAGATGCTCGCCAACCTCACCGACCCGCAGGGCGGCGACGCGATGGACCGCATCATCAACGGCCTCGCGAAGGTATCCCCGAGTTCATGATGATGCAACGGCTTGCCCGCGGTCAGGCCGTTGACGTGGAACAACGTCTCTAAAGCACTCGTGTCCTGACCTGGGGAAACGCGGCTGAGCGGTATCGGCCGCGGTGGCGGAACAGCAAGAAGCCCCTCTCCGGCCGGAGGGGGGCTTCTCGTGCGCAGAGGCTGGTTAACCGATCAGCGTAGAAGCGGTGTGCATGTCGGGCATCCCCAGACTGTGAAGCCGGGGCCGCTGGCGGCCTCGATGTGGGCTACTGCGGTCACGGTGTCGCTGGTGTCACCACAGCGGCGGCAAGGTCGGATTGGGGTGTCGTTGATCCGGGACCAGCACTCGCCGAAGGCGTCCGCGTGGTCGTCTGCATGGAACGGGTCGGCTACGCACGGGAGGCGGTGTCGTCCGATGGCCGGTCCGGCCTCCCGGCCGGGGCGTCGGGCACCGCAGGTCTCGGTGATCGTCGTTGCCATCACGCACCGGCCCCGATGAGCGCCTGGGCGCCCAGGTAGGTGTAGCCGGGGTCGGGCAGTCCCGCCGAAGCCGCTTCGAGTGCCCGCCGTCGGGCGGCTTGCCGCTGGTCTTCGAGGATGAGCCCCACCCACAGCGGGACCACTCGGACCGTGGCCGGTCGGGGAAGTTCAGGCGCGGGGTCTTCTGAGGCTTCCTCGGGGGCTTCCTGAGCCTCTGGGGTGTACAGACGGACGGGCACGTGATCTTCCGCGTTCAGCGGCTTTGAGCGCTCGATTACGTGCGGCGGGATGTCCCAGAGTGCGGGCATCTCCGGTCCCGGTGCGGTGGGCGGCGCTGGTGGCTTGGGCTGGAACGGCTCCCCCGCCTCTATGGGCAGGTGCAGCGCTATCAGGCCAGCCAGCAGGATGACGGCCCAGGACGCGAACGCCCAGGCGATAAAGTGGGTCATTGAGCCCTCCGAGGCTCCATGGCCCCGGGGGTGTTACCAGCACCCGCCGGGGCTTCTTTGTTGTTGTGGCACGACCATATCGGCACTCCTCTAAGTCGTCTACACTCCTACCCTTCTAAGTGGAGCCGGGGTTGGCCGCTCCGTAGGCTTCTCGCATGTCCGATAGCCCTTCGACGCGTCCAAGGCGAGTGCCGCCGTACCGGCAAGCCGCCGATGAGCTTGCCCGGGAGATTCGCGCGGGTGCCTACGATTCCGGGGAGCCGTTCCCTTCTGAATCGGCGCTTGCTCAGCGCTTCGACATGGCGCCCATGACCATTCGACGGGCGCTCGAAGTGCTCCGGGAGGAAAACGGGCTCATCACCACCCGCTGGGGTAAGGGCTCAACCGTGGTTCCGCCCGACCAGCGTTCGGCCCCAAGCACGGAATAGCCCCGCCCAGGCGAACCCGGACGGGGCCCGGTCGAACGCTAGAGCCCTTCCGGGCAGGCGATCCCGTCCGCAGTACGCGGGCACGCGATGATGGCGCGTGATACGTACTGGCTGTTGTTCGGGTACCAGCCCCAGACCACGTCACGCCCCGAAGCCTGGGCCAGCGTGTCCCTGACGAACTCCAAGCGCGCCTTGTCGTCGCTTCCGTATGACTCCGGATAGGGGTACTGGGCCAGCTCCCCGGCCATCCAGTCGACCGCCTTGTCGATCTCGTGGAACGTGCCCCTGATCAATCGCGGGGGCTTCCTCAGCCAGTACTTAATTTCCATGGGCGGAAGGTCGTCGTCGTGGCTCTTACTCTCCACCCGCTCCCGTCCGATCCACCCGTATGCATGCCAGTGCAGTGCCATGACTTCCCATCAGGTAGGCGCCGGACCGGCTCCCAGCGTTCGGGAACCGGCCCGGCTGATCACTTCAGGCTAGCGAGTCAGGCGAGGTAGTCACGGCCGTCATCGGCGTCGCCCGGCGTGGGGTTGCTCCCGCCGCCGTCGTCGGGGCTCTCGTCCGGATCGACCGCTCCGACCGCTTCGTACGGGCGCCCGTCGTCGCTGTCGCACTGCATCAGGCCATCCGGGGTCTCCGCCCAGCACTTCAGGTCGACGGCGAAACCGCGCGCCTCCATGGCCGCGATGGTGCGACCCAGGTCGGCCTTGCTACGTCCGCCACTGTGCGGCCGGGGGTTGTGGTGGACGAACCGACCGGCCACCTTCTCGAACCACTCGGCGGCGTCCGCCGTGTGGAGGTAGAACGCGTGGACACCCTTGTCCACGGCGGCGCTCGGCATCAACGGGCCGTCGTGGTGGGCGGCGGTGTACAGGTAGGCGAACGCCTGGTCGGTGATGCGGTCCGCGTACTTCTCCGGCGCGCCCAGCTCCGCGATGGCGAACTGGCTGACGCTGGCGAACAGCTCCGGGGACGCCAACTCGCGACCCGTGCGCAGGCCGGTGGATTCCATGGTGCTCAACTTGCCTCCTACAGATGGGAGGGCCGTACCCACGAGAGTGGGCACGGGTTGTGCAGCCCGCCGGCTCAACCGACGGGAGTCTGATGGGTTGTGCCTAGCTACCCGCGGGGATAGCCGGCTGGAACGGGAGTCTCGCGGACACGGGCGGCCGGGACGTGCGCGCCCGCTCGTACTCGTTCTCGACGTGGACGGCACTCGCACACTTGAGCGCCCAGTAGACGGGCTGGCCGTGCTTGTTGTGGCTGCGGAACGACGCTTCGGTGCGGAGGGTGACCCCCGAGTCGGCGTCCAACACCCGGCGGAGGCGCACGAAAACGCCCTCTCGCCCATCGGTGTGCTGGTACCAACTCTGGAGAGTCAGGTCTAGATCCTCAACGCAGCCGCCCGCCGCCCGCTCCGGACATCGACAGCCAGTGTCCGGGTCGAACTCTAGGTCGTCGTAGATGGCAGTCGCGATGCTGCTGTACAAGTTCAGGGCGGGCGGCTCAGCCGGCAGCCGTCGGGGGATCGGCAACGCAGGTAGCTCCCTTCTTCGGAGTGGGGTCTTCCCGGTACACCCCGGCGTCGAGAATCTTCGCCAGTACGGCCTGTTCGGGCGTTGGGCGACTGATGTAGGGGTAGGGACAGGGCCACACGAACTGGTTAGACCCGGGCTCACGCAGGTACGCGACCCCGCGCACGTAGTTGTGGACGATTCCGATCCGCGTGCCGACCTGGGTGTCGACAGCGGTCGAGCCGATCGACGGGCCAGTCAGGCGACCGGCCACGGTCTGAGAGACGGTCCCGCTGCTCTCTATATCGGTGCGTGCGGCCAGTTCGGCCGCCTCGACGCCGTTCCTCCAGTTTCGCCACCGGGCCACGTGCGGTTCCTTGTGCTGGCAGGTACAGGGTCGGGCGCGGTCTCGCCCGTCCACGACGGGGGGCATGTACGGACGAGACCGCTGTTCCCGTACCGGGACGTCCACCCAGGACCGACTCTGGTTGGTGGCACGGGAGTTGGAGCCCGTCCCGAGCGGGCCGTTTCCATGACTGCGCGTCCGGGACGGGGGTCTAGGTGCTACTCGACGGGCTTGTTTGACTGCTCGATCCGGCGGAGTTCCCCGTCCTCGTCCGTGATCAGAAGGACGAGCGGCACGTCGTCAGCAATGAATAGCTCCCGGCGGACCGAGTCAGCGATGACCTCTTCGTAATACCGATTCATGTCGTCGGTCGTGACGTACGGATCGGACAGTGCGCCCTCGATCTCCAACTGGAACCCGTCGGCGGGCACGACTTCCACGCGAACCTCACGCGCTGCCGGGGGCTCCATCTGCGCTCGTTCCTTCGGGGTGTTCGTGGCGGTCGGGGTTCGCCGGGAGCCCCAGGCGGCGCCGGTCAAGCTCCGCTCGAAGTGCCAGACGTCCAGCCCGTTCGTCGCGGATGATCTCGCGGCGGCGCGGGCTGAACATCGTTACCGGCCAGGCAAATTGGGCGTGCAGACCCCAGAGCATCTGAGCCGTGACTACCGGGTGCATCATCCGGTGAAGCCATAGCCGGCTCTGGGAGCGGCGCGTCACGCGGCCACCGATGGGGCCGTGGTCCGGCGGCGCTGGGGCTTGCGGCCGCAGACCTGAACACGGGCCTCGTCGCCCTGGTGGTCCGGCGGCATCAGGTAGCCGAAGCAACCGCACCCGCACTTCCAGCCGGCGTACCCGTCGGGCTCCGGCGGGTCGGGCCGGATCAGCGCGCCGCACGGGGGGCACACGTCGGGCTCGGGGTCGTCCGGGTCGGGGGGCGGTTCACTCATGAGGTGGTGCCCTTCTGTGGGGAGTTGACCTCTTCGAAGCAGGGGTTCAGCAACGACAACCACCGCACCGAACACGGTGCCAAACAGGACCAGGACGACGAGCGCCTGGTAGCCATACGGCTGACCGCGTATAGCCGTGTCCGCAACGAGCGCGACCGTCAGGGCGGCGACGGCCACCACGCCGACCAGCGGCAGGTAGACCCGGGGCGGGGTCATTGGTACGTCTCGACAACCGAACCGCGCGGCGCACCGCGCGGGTTGGCGTACTCCAGCGGCGGAGGAACAGGCTCGACGTCGTCCGGCCGCGCCGCCCACTCACACCCGCCACGCTCCGGACGCAGGTGCCGTTTGCCACCCACGGTGCCCATGTAGACGCCCGTGCGCTGGCGGCGCCGGTCGTAGACGAGCTGTCCCACCTGGGGTTTGAACACGTCCATCCCACTGCCTTCCGGTCAGTTGCGGTGCGGTAACTAGCCAACTGCACGGGGAAGCCAGAGGGGTATACCTGATAGCACGACAGAACCCGATGTACGGAATGGGGTTGCGGATGGCAGGACGACGAGTGCGCACAACGCTGCGACCGGAGACCTTCGCATGGGTGTTTCGGGATCTCCGGACAGCCGCCGGGTACTCCACCCATCTGAGTCTCGCCACGGCGCTTCACGTGTCCGAATCCTTCGTACAGAAGATCGAGAGCAGTCAGCGCAAGCCCCACCGAGACTTCGTGCACGACTGCGACGCCCTGTTCGGTACCAGCGGGCAACTCACGCGGTCGTTCGATGACACCGACTGGAGGATCATCGATCATCCAGATTGGTTCCAGATGTACGCCGACACCGAAGCTAAGGCCACCCGGATTCGGGGACTGCACACTGAGCGCGTACCGGGCCTACTTCAAACGGCCAACTACGCCCGCGCGCTGGTACGGCATCTCAACCCGACCGCCGACCCGGACGACATCGAGCAGACGGTTCAGGCCCGCTTGCACCGACAGGGCCGGTTCCTCGATGTCGACGGCCCTGAGCTCGTCGCCATAGTGGACGAAGGGGTCATCTGGCAGCATGTCGGCGGACGCATGGTCATGTATGACCAGCTCGCGCACCTGTTGACCGTCTCCGAGCAATACCCAAACGTCCACTTGCACGTTGCTCAGCGAGAGTTGGGCGAGAGGACCGGTCAGGGAGGCTTTCACTTGCTGACCCTTCCGGAGGGCTCCACATGGACCTACACCGAGGTTCTGGGCCACGGACGCTTCATCACTGATCAGGAAATCTCAGCAGTGCACAGCCGGGCCTATGATCGGCTCCGTGCGGAAGCGCTGAACTGGACGGACTCCGCACGCCGGATCCACCGCGCCATGAGGGAGCTGCTGAACGTGACCACCCCCCGCCCGCCTTACATCCCTGTTGACTGGCGCCGCCCGCGCGACTGGAAGACCTCGTCAGTCAGCCAGGGCAACGGGGGAGAGTGCGTTGAAGTTGCAGTCAGCGCCGTCCCGGTCGAAGGCATCGTTCCCGTACGGGACTCGAAGGACCGGCAGGGCCCGGAACTTGGCTTCTCCCCCGCTGGCTGGCAGGACTTCGTGTCGGCCGTCCGGGGCGGCGAGTTCGGCGCCGTTTAGTTCCTCTCAACGACAAGAACGCCCCCTGTCCGGCCGTAGCCGGTACAGGGGGCGCTTTGCTTTCTATGGGGGGTCGAGGTGGAGGGCGGTCCGCTGGTCTACGCGGTCGATGGCGTCGCGGAGTGAACTGCCGCTGTTGGGGTGGAGTTCGTGTTGCACGGCGGCGAGCTGCCGCTCGATGGTGCCGAGTCGGGTCATGACGCCGGGGCGGCCGGGGACGCCGGGGCGGTCGTCGGTGCCGGTCCAGTCGTCGACGAAGTCCTCGACGCGCTGCGCGAGGTGGCGGGCGCCGCGGGTGGTGCGCCACAGCAGGCCGAGTGCGGCGGAGATGGTGACCACCGCGCCGGCCCACAGCAGGACGTCGTCGAGGCGGCCGGCGCCGGTGGGGTCGCTCACTCGGCGGGGTCCTCCTCCGTGGCCCGGAGCCAGGCGGGCAGGACCTGCTCGACGACGTCGAGCGCCATCACGCGCGTGATCGCTCCGGCCACGGTGAGGGCCACGGCGATGCCGGGCAGGGTGTCGGGGATGCCGGCGGTGGAGACGAGCAGGGGGAGGGCGGCGAGCAGGCCGAGCACGGTCTGCAGGCCGGTGCGGATGGTGCGCCGGGTGGCGTCGGTCAAGGTGGTACCTCCTGTTGGTGGGGCCCGGGGCCGGCCGGCCCCGGGCGGGCGGATGGGTTAGCGGACGGTGAAGCCGTGCCGCGCGGCGAGCTCGGCGAGCGAGGCGCGGCCGGGAATGCCGTCGGCGGCGGTGCCGCGGTACCCGAGGGAGCGCTGCCACGCGGCGTAGGCGGCCACGGTGCGGGTGCCGAACGAGCCGTCGCCGGCCCACTGGCCGTCGAGCAGGCCTTCGGCGGCGAGCGCGGCCTCGACGGGGCGCACGGCGTCGGGGTAGGTGGTGGCGCCCTGGTCGAGGTCGGGGTCGCGGCGGGCGGCGGCGATCACCTGGCCGAGGTCGACGACGGGCTGCTCGCCGGGAAGGGCGCCGCCGAGCAGGCGCCGCAGCGACTGCTCACCGGGGACTCCGTCGGCGTCGCCGCCGTTGTAGCCGAGGCTCTGCTGCCACTCCGCGTAGTTCTCGGTGTCGGCGTCCGTCCAGTCCTCGTCGGGGCCGACGGTGTAGTGCTGGCCGTGGCCGGTGGCGACGAGGGCGTCGCCCACCTGTCGCACCTGTGGGCCGTGGGCGCCGTAACCGTACTCCTGTCCGCCGATGGTGACCCGGTAGCGGGCGGGGCCGGCCGGTTCCGGCGGCGGGGGCGGCGTGGGGGTGGTGGGTTCCGGGGCGCCGTTGGCGCGGGCGACGATCGAGGGGAACAGGATGTCGTGGAACTGCTGCACCCGGGCGTCGCCGGGGCAGGCCGTGCCGGACGTCGACCACGACCGGAACAGCCGGTGGTACCCGTACCCGGGGTCATCGGCGCTGCGGCAGATGCGGAGGGGGATGCCGTGCTCGCGGTGGAGCCAGACGCCGAGCGCGACGAGCTGCTCGATCTGCTGGTCGGTCCACGGGTCCGTGTGCTCGTTGTTGGACTCGGTCTCGATCGACACGGCGCCGGTGCCGTCCGGCCGGCGGTTGGCCGCGGCGGACGCGTCGGCACGGGTCTGCGTGCCGATGAACTGCGCGAGGGCGCCGTCGTAGCCGAGGCCGAAGTGCGATTCCAAGTTCGTGCTGTCGCGCCAGTACTCGTAGATGCGGCGCGGCGTCCACTCGGCCGCGATGCTGTGCAGGATGAACTGTGTGGGGCGGATGGCCGGCTGGGCGTCGCTCTCGGGCTGCAGCTCCATGCGTTCGGCGCCGGGGTACCAGGACATAGGGGTGTCTCCAGACATGAAAATGCCCCGAGGCTGATGGCCACGGGGCGGACGAGGAAAGGGAGGTGGGGTCAGCGGGTCTGTGTGCCCAGACATCCGGCCGCGCAGGTGTAGACGTTGCCGTTGCCGCCGGTGCGCCATGCCTTGATTTCGATCTTGGTCAGGGCGGCGTACTCGCCCGGGCAGAGCTTCGGGCCGTTGGTGAAGTACAGCCAGTCACCGGAGCCGATGGTGTGCTGTTCTCCCCAGGGCTGGCCGTCGACGTAGACCTGCAGGGCGCCGGTGGTGCCGTAGTCGGCGGCGCCGTAGGCGGCCACGGTGAGCATGGGGTGGTAGCGGACGTGCGCCGCCGTCCACAACGTCTCTGGACTGCCTGACTGCGTCTTGGGGTACTGGTCGAGGTTCCCGTCGGCGTACATCGGCGTGTGGATGTACGGCACACCGAGACCGCCGTTGATCCGGTCTTCGGTGAAAATTGTTGATCCGCGGCTGTCGTAAATGTCGATGCCCTGCGGCATGTTGCCCAATGACCACATGGCGAGGGCAAGTGAGCCGTCCTCGCGGCTGATCAGGACTCCGTACTGTTCGCTGCCGTCCGGGTGGTCCGGACTGATTCCCCCGATGTACACCATTTCTTGTCCGGTCTTGGCCTTCACCTGGAGGGTGCCGCCTTCGGCGATGACGACGGGACGGTGCTCGATCTGGTCGAGGGCGGGGCGGGTCTGCGCGCGGCCGGACAGCTCACGCACCTGGCGCTCCAGGGTCCGGATGCGGTCGAGCAGGTCTTGCGGGATCGCGGCCAACTAGGTTTCCTCCAGTACGAGTTTGGCGGTCTCGGGGCGCCCTCGATCCGGGGGCGTGATCGCGATGCCGATGATCCGGAACCGGGCGCTCATCCCTTCGGGCCACCACAGGTCGACGATCCGCACGCGGACCGTGGCGCCGAGCAGGGCGGGGGTGATCTGGCCGTCGAGTCGCACGGTGAGCTCGGGCACGGTGTGCGGGTCGAGGTGGGCGCCGGCGTCGGCCCGGGCGTGCGCGTCGAGAGTGAGCTGCTGCTCAACCGTGCTGTAGTCCGAGCTGCCGTCGAGGCGCGGCCAACCGGTCTCGATATCCGCCGTGTTGGTGATCAGCGAGGAGAGCAACGGCGTGCTCTCGGCAGTCTGGTTGCGGTTCACGGACGCGCCGCGGGACTGCCAGGCGTTGGCCTTGCGCGTGGCGTCGACCGGCCACGTGTACGAGATGACCGGCCCGGGGCGGGTGAGCACGATGTCGCCGCGGCCGGCCCGGATGACCGGGTGGCCGAGCTGCAGCCGCTTGATGCGCCGGCCGGTGTCGGGGTCACGAAGGGACGCGATCCGCCACTCGAAGCCGTTCTCGACACGTGAGAGTTGCTCAATCAGGTCCCGGACGAACGGCAGGTCGTACCGGCTGTAGAACCGATCCCGCGGGACGCCGGAGACATCGGTATCGGCCTCGATGCCAATGTCGCCCCCGGGCTGCTCGGCGGTGTAGCTGATCAAGTTCCGAACGATGTCGAACTGGTCTGCCCCGTACACGACTTGGGAGTCGTAGAGCATGCGGTGAGACAGGTAGCTGTCCCAGGTGGCGGCCTGCAAGTCGAGCTGCAGGCGCCCGCGGTCGTCGCTCTGCAGGCTGGTCGTCCACAGGATGCCGCCCCACCAGATCGCGCCGTCGCGCTCGACCCACAGCCCGGTGCGACCGGGGACCAGGGCGGCGCGGGCGCGGGCGGCGAGCTCGGCGGTCGCGAGGTGCACCGTCGCCCGCAGTGAGCCGGACTTCCCGAGGTACTCGTCGAACGAGACGCCCCACAGCGGTAGGACGTCGAGCAACTGATCGGATCGAAGATCGCAGACCAGGACGCGGTACGGGGTGGGGGGCGGCAGCGCGACCACCCCCCCCGGTGTGCCCGGGGCCGGTGGCCATGGGGCTGATTCGACTTCAGGCCGCTGCATCGAGGCGCCCATGCGTGTCGGACCACCACCCGATGGTGACGGTAAGTATACTTACGATTGCTAACTGCAATCAGTGGGTTGAGGCTTGCCGTGCACCTCGTGAACCAGTGCCGCAGTGCCTCATGGACCAACCAGTGAAGGGAAAGAGGGCATGGCCAACTATCTCGATGCAGTACTGCGTCTCGACACCAATCGGTTCCGCGTATTCGTGGGATACAACTGGGGGGATGTCGAAATCGCGAACGGGGAACCGCACGTCGACACGCTGCTGTCCGGCTTCCCCAAGCCCCTGTCGGACATCGAAGCGCTGTCCCGTCCTACCGACAACTACACCCGTGTCGATGCCGTGATGCCGGTTCCCGACTCGTCGAACGAGCACTTCGTATTCTCTAGGGACCGCTGCACCAGGTACTGGGCTGGCGATCCCGCGCAGTCCGCCGCCTCATCTGAAGAAAACGATCCTTCCTGGGCTCTCTCGCTCTTTACGGGCTTGAAGGATGCCTACTTCAACCAGGTCGACGCCGTCATTCCGGTCCCGGGGCAGCAATACGAATACTGGGTGTTCTCCGGCTGGCAATGGGCGCGCATTGCGTTCCCCACTCGCTATCCGCAGGACAGCAAGAAAATCGGTTCGACCGGAAATATGTCGGGATGGGGGGAGCTGCACTCCAAGGCCCGATTCAGCAAAATCGATGCCGTAATCCCCGTGCCGGATCAGGAGCCAAACCAGTTCTGGGTGGTCCGAGGGGACCAGTGGGTGCGCATCATCATCGATGACGACCCGGGAAAGACCAAGGTCCGCAATGGGCCGAGCCCCGTGGTGACGGGGTGGAAGAGCCTGGCTCCCTTCTAGCCTCGATCTTGAATTAGGGCCCGTCGGTTTACTGGCGGGCCCTATCCACTTTCATCCCGGCCAGCCTCCAGCGCACACCACGCAGCAGTTGATCAATGGCATTCAGTTTCGTGCATGGCATGGTGCTGGTCGCAGCCGCGGGTAGGTGAGTGACTGCGCCCAGCATTTTCGAAAATGCTTCTAGGCGGTGGTCTCGTAGGTGACCTGCACACGCATGGTCGACAGGATGTTGCCCCAGTACAGGCCGGCGCTGCCGGGGGTGACCAAGCCAAGATCGCTCACCCGGTAGGCGAAGACGTAGGCGACGCTCGCGCCGCGCTCGATGCACGGGGTGAGCAGCTTCCAGGCGTTGCCGTCGCCGTCGACGTAGCGGCCGGTGCCCTGCCAGCCGAGCGGGGCCGCGCCGTCGACAGCGGGGAACGGCAGGCTCACGGTGATGTTTCCACGGCCGAGCGAGCTGTCGGGGCCCCAGGCGAGCGAGGCGACAACCTCAACACGGCGCCCGATGCGGCAGTAGCGGCCGGACGGTATCGAGGACCCGAGCGACTCCAGGCCGCTCCACGTGGGCGTGTACGACGTCCAGCCGCCCATCGGCACCCACCCGGTACCGCTCCAGCGCTCCAAGCCGTTGGCGCTGTCGCGCCACTGGCCGGTGTAAATGCCGAACGCTAGACCGGAGTTGGGCATGATGCCGCCGATGGCCTGCGGGTAGGCCACCCACGCGGCCCCGGACCAGCGTTCCACGCGTGTGCCGGTGTCACGCAACTGTCCGACGTAGGCGCCCGGTTCGGTGGAGGCGTCCGGTCGGACACCGCCGGCCGCCACGGTGTAGGTGCGCAGGTCGGTCACGGCTGTTGGCCAGGGGATTCCGCCGGTGCCCGCAGACGCACCGACCGGTACCCGCACCGACCACAGCGGAAGCGAGCAGGCCGGCGCCGCCGGCGCCGCAGGCTTGGAGGCCGGCGTGCCCTGCACGATCTCGACCGACACCAGAGCCTTGCCGCTGGCGTCGAACAACCCGTCGTACACCCTGATGACGATCAGGTCGATCCGGTCGTACTGCGTGGGCCCGGGCGCGATCGTCAGCACCTCGGGCGCGGTCACCGTGACCGGGTAGCCGCCCTGAAGGGCACTTCCCTGCACGACCGCGCGCCCGACGCCGAGCTGCGCCTGCATCGGCGCGGTACTGGTCAGCAGGAGAGGGGTGCCGCCGGGGATGACCCCGGGGGCGGTGGTGGTCGGCCCGGTGGGGGTCATGGTGCCGATGGGGGACAGACGGGTGTCGGTACGGCTCTGCCCGGTGGGCGGGAGCCACGCGGCGCGCACGGTCATGCGGGTGCCTCCTACCAGTAGGCGTGGCGCCAGCGCAGCAGCGCGCGGGCATCCGGGTGCGGGGGGACGTCGGGGGCACCGCGGAACGCGAAGTCGTGCGTGCCGGGCGGGACGACGAGCAGCTGCTCGGGCGCCGAGAGATCGGTCACGGTGTAGATCCGGGAGGCGCCGCCCAGGGTGACCGTGGCGGCCGCTCCGTCGACGACGAGCTGCTCGCCCGGACCGAGCGTGATGTCGTACTCCCACCGCCGCCCAGTTCGGACGCAACGAAGGGAAGGGCTCGTTACGGGCCCACTGAAGGTCAGCACGGCCGGCGCGTCAGCGGTGCCGGAGTTGGTGGCCGTGAGGATGCCGGACGCGCCGCCGGCCCCGAAGGTGAGCCCTGCCTCGACGGCCGGGCCACTGGCGGGCGGGGGCGGGGCGGTGAGGTGCCAGTCGAGGCCCTGCTCGACCGCACCGGCGAGCTGCCAGTCGAGACCGGCCTCGTCGACCGGCAGACCAGCGACGGCCTGCTGCTCCGCCACCGAGTAGCGGCGCGGGTCGGTGGCCTCGAACTGCAACGCACAGCCGGTGATGGTGCCGACCCGGTAGCCGCGGCCAGTCGGAACCGACCACCGCAGACACCTCGCCCACACCATCAGCGGCCCGCGCTCGTCGACCTGCACCACGAGCGGCACCTCGTCGACCAGCGACACCGCCCCCGCCTCGAAGGCTGCGACGGTCGCGCCGATCCGGGCGGCCGGCGCCCGGATCGTGATCTCATCCACCGTGATCGTGCGCGGCTGCGCCCAGAGGTCACCGGGGTAGGCGCCGTGTCCGGCCGGCCGGGTGGTGGTGCCGGAGTCCCAGCCGGGGGAGTCGGACCATCCGGTGAGCTTGCGCCACCGGTAGGGGGTGCCGGGGCCGAGCAGCAGCTCGCCGAACTGGATGTGCCCGGGGGCGAGCACGCGGTCGCCCGCGGCCATCGGATCACCCCCTGCCCTTGAGCTGCCAGCCGAGCGCGGCCGCGATCTGGTCGGGGCTCTGCCCGCCGCCGGCGTTGAACTGCTCGATGTGCAGCAGCGGCCCGGACGGTCCGGCCGGGGCGCTGGCGTAGGTCGCAACCGGCACCGGCCCGGTGGTGGGCACAGGACCCCGTACGGCCGCGGTGAGCGCCGGCGTGTCCGGCACCTCGACCAAATCCCGCATGGTCGCGGCGAGTTGCGGCTGCGCCGCCTCGATGCCGGACACGATGCCGGCAGGAATCCAGCGGCCAACTGCGCTCGCCATCACGCGACTTGGCGAGTGGATGCCGAGCGCCTTAGCGATCGGTCCGGGGATCAAATTTATCGCCCAGCCGGTCAGGGTGTCGCGCAACCAGCCGCCCATGGACTGAATTCCGGACCACAGTCCGCGGACTACATCCTTGCCCTTGTCGATCAGTAGCAGGCCCATATTCCCGAGGGAATCCGCGATGCGCCCGGGCAGGCCTCGGACGTAGTCGACCAGGGCGCCGGCGCGATCGGCCACACCGGACCGGATCGAATCCCAATGGCGGATGATCAACCCGACAAGAGTCCAGTTGAGAAAAAAATCGACGATCCTGCCGGGAACTCCCCGGATGAAATCCGTGGTTGCATTCCACCCAGTGACCGCACCGTTCTTGATCGAGTCCCAATGGCGGATCAGAAGTCCGACGAGTGAGAACGTCATGAAGGCGTCGACCATGAATTGTGCGGCGCCGCGAACTACGCCAACAATCCAATCCCAGGCCGCCGCCGTCGCGGACCTGATGGTGTCCCAGTTGGACACGATCAGCGCGACCAGCCCAACAACGGCAGCGATCACCAGTGCGACGGGGCCGATCGCGATCAGCCAGGCAGCGGCCACCCGGGCGGCCTGCAGCGAGCTCTGCGTGCCCATCAGGACCCACGTGCCGACCACCCGCGCACCGGCCGAAACCGCCGCACCGCCCTGCGCCGCCCACCCCGCGACCATCTGCGCGTTGGTGACCAAGTAGGTCGCCCCAGTGGCGGCCGCGGCCGCGCCCTGCGCCACCCACCCGGCCACCACAGTTGCGGTGGTGACCGTGCCCTGCACCCCCAAGGCAATGAGGGTGGGCAGCAGGATCGCGGTGATCACGCCGGCCGCGATCGACAGCGAGAGGCTGTGCTCGCGCACGAACGCCTTGCCCGCGTCGAACTTGCTGCCCAATGTGCCGACCCAGTCGGCCGCGCTCATCAGGGCCGGCACCACCCTGGACCCGAGGACTTCGACAGCCCCCTGCTGCAGGCCCCGCGTGAACTGCGTCCACCGGGTGGACGCGTTGTCGCGCATCGTGTCGCCAGCCTTCTTGGCGGCGCCGTCGACCGCGCCGAGCCCAGCAACCGCGGCCGACGGATCGAGCGAGAAAAGCGCTTTAGAAAGGTCTTCGGCCTGCGTTCCCAGAAGTGCGACAGAAAGGCGTGAACGCTCCGCAGGGTCTTTCACCAGCCGTAGCCGGTCCATAAGCTGATCGAGCGCGGCATTCGCCTGCGGCCCACCCTTAGCGAAGGCAGTGGCCATTTTATCCGCGTTCAAACCAAGGCTTTTCAGCCCGTCGGCCGCAGTGCCGTCCTTGACCCTGATATTCAGTTCTTTGAAAGCATCCGCCACCACATCGGCATCACGCGCACCGGCTTCAAGACCTTGATGGATAAGGCCCATGGCCTGCTTTGCGTCGACACCCAAATCGCGAAATTGCGTCGGATACTCGTTGAAAGTGTCGAGCAAATCCTCGCTCTTATTGGCGCCGAGCTGCGCGCCGCGCACGAGAACATCAAATGCCTCGTCGGCACTTTTCGCCATTCCCGTTTTGAGCATCTGCCCGGCGGCTTTGGCCACCGGGCCGACTTCCTCACCGAGGATGTCGGCTACCTGCTGCGCGCGGCCGCCGACCTGCTGCAGGTGCTCGGCGGTCGAGTCCGCCGGTACGAGACCCTGCTGCCACAGGTGCTTCAGTGCCTCGTTCGCGGTCTCGACGCTGTCGGTGTACCCGCCGGAGTACAACTTGCCTGCGGCCTTGCCCAGTTGGGCGGCCTGCTCCGGGCTGGCGCCCAACTGGGCCGTAAGAAGGCTCGTGCCTTTCTGCTGGTCGACGGCCTCGTGCAGGCCGGCCATGACGGCGGCGCCGATCGCGCCGCCGATCAAGACACCCTTGATGGCGCTAAGCGACTTCGTGATGCCGGAGCTGGCGCGCTCGGCGCCGCGCTCGGACTGGTCGGCGAGTCCGTCGCCCAGTTCCTTCCCGGCAGCTTGGCCGGCGCGGCCGGCCTCGTCCTCGACGACCTGCGCGGTACGCCGGATGCCCTGCTCGGTGCGGCGCAGGCCCTGCTCGGCGCCGCTGTCGTCGACGGTGATGGTGGCGAGCAGCTCGCCGACGGTGAGCGCCAACTCGGCTCACCCCCTTACCGAGCGAAACCATCACCGGATGATCCGCTGGTAGAAGTTCGTGGTCTTCGGCCTGATGCAGCCGGCGACCTACACCTCGGGGGGAAGTCCAGTGATCGCAGCGATTTCTGCAGGCGACGAGATGGTGCGCGGCGTGCGGGTCCAGAGCGAACGGAACCGCGAGTGCTCGTCGAGGCCTCCGAGCAGGACCACGAACCGCCGCTCAGACAGGGCCGCGATCTGGTCGGCGCTAAGACCGTAGGTGCGGGCGAGATCAGCCTCGACCGCGCCCCAGTGCGTCAGGACCGCCGACCAGAGCCCGCCCGCCGCGCCTTCGCCCGGCGCTGCGCCCGGTTCGGGGCCGGCGCCCCCGGGGCTTTTCCCCCGGCCTGCTCGTCGTGCAGCTCGGCCGCCCGCGCCATGCTGACCGATCCGGGGCTGCGGACGTTGGCCGCGGCGTAGATCAGCAGGATGCCGAGCTGGCGGTCGGTCATGCCCTGCTCTGCCCAGTGGTCGAGGGCATCGACGCCGACCAGGGCCCGAAGCATGGTCCGGACGTCGTCCGGGTTGTCCGAGTGCTGCAGGCGTTCGAGCTGCAACGAGAAGACGAGCGGCAGGGACTCGGGCAGGGTGTAGGTCCGGCCATAGAGGAGGAACGTTTCTGCGCGCCGGCCGCGGGACTGCTCGGCGAAGAACGCATCGAAGTCTGCGAATCCGTCGGGGGCGTCGTCCTGGTGGTCAAGGTCGAGCTGCTCGTCGTCGATCACGAGCCACCCCCGGCCGGTGGCGTCACGGGCGCGCTGGTCGGCTTGCCGCAGCGGGTGATCGTCGCGCTCCAGCTCGTCTTCTCCGTGGTTCCGCCGCCCTGCTCGCCGGGGGTCACCGTGGCGTCCCATACCACCCACGACGTCTGGCTGCGGTGGCGCCAGCGCACCGGGTTGCGGGAGTCGACGCCGAGCCGGTAGGTCCACACGTCGTCGATGTAGGCCTGCCCGGGGTCGCGCCCGCCGGCCTTGTCTGCGGCGTACTTGGACTCGATCGAGAGAGACGCGCCGCGCTGCATGACGTCCTGCTCGAAGTAGCCGTCAGAGTCGAACGAGGTGGTGTCCTCCGTTTCCTCGTTCTCACCGGGGTTGTGGCTGAACGAGGTCAACAGGCCGATGCGCAGCCATGTTTCGGTGCTGGCGCTCACATCCTGGACCTCGAAGATCCAGCCGCGGGCGTCGATCGGGCGTACGGGGGTGGTGGGGGTCGGCATGGTCACCTCCTAGGTAGGGCGGTTGGTGGTGGCCTCGACGTCGAGGCGGAAGTTCACGATGTGCTCGTGTCGGCCGCCGGCGTCGACGCCGAGCGGGTAGGGGGTCTGCTGCGCGACGCACAGCACGAGCCAGAGCCCACCGGGGAGGTCGACACCGGCGAGCCCGTGCAAGGCGCCGTAGATCGCCTCTGCACGGGCGCGGGAGACGCGCGGGTCGGCGGTGCCGCGTACGCGCACCTGCAGCGACCGCTCGTCCCAGGGATTGAGTGGGTCGGGGATACCGGCACCGTAGAGGGAGAGCTGCACCGTGCGATCAGGTGACGGTGGCATGGTCTCGATGTAGGTGTCGCCCCGGGTGCCGGTGGGGTCGTAGGTGAGCAGGCCGGCGCCGTGCAGGTAGCGGGCGAGGGAGTCGAGGACATCAGCCACCGAGCGCCCGCCGAACCGCCGCCGCGATGATCTGCTCGACCGCCCCGGCCTGCTCGGCGGCGGGGCGCTCCAGATACTTGGCGGTGCGGCCGGCGTCGTGCCGGGCGTTGAGATCCTCGTGCACTCTGGTCGCGTAAGGGGTGTCGTAGGAGACACCGGCGACGAGCTGCTGCTCGTCCACGGAGGCGACGCCGGAGCGGGCGAGCGTGCCCTCTTCGATCGGCACCACCTCGCGGGAGGCCTGCAGCACGTGCTCCGCGGCCGCGAGCAGGCCACGCGCCGCCGCGGCCCGCTCGGCACGCAGGACAGCGGCGCCGGTCCACTCAACGCGGGTACGGGGTCGACTCACTCGCACATCACCTCCCGGTGGGCGGGCACGGGCAGGCCCGGGGCGTCGATGGTCGAGACCGTGATAGGGACCGTGGCGCGGCCGGTGGGCAGGGTAATCCGGGAGCCGGCCGGCACGGTCGTGTCGAGGTCGAGCAGGACCTGCGCCGAGCTGACGACCTGGCGGCCGTCCGGCGCCCGGACGAGCCGTACGGACTCGGAGACCAGGGCCGGCACGTCGACGACCGGAGCCCCGTAGACGGGCCCGTACGCCGAATCCCCGAGGTACGGCTCGACGGTGATCCGGTGGCGCAGTAGCCACCCGGGGATGCGGGTCACCATGGGTGTGCCCCGTGCCCGGTCAGTCCTGCGCGCTGCAGGGCGAGGCGGGCCCGGGGTGCCATGTCGAGCGCGCCGGCCGGCGCCGAGCTCGCCGAGAGGCTGATCGAGCCGGCGCTCACGGACGACCAGCGGGCCGCGGCCCCGGTGCCGTCCTCTCCCGCGGCGAGCTGGTACTCGACCTGAGCGCACGCGGCATCGGCGAGCGCGGCCGCGTGCGCGGGGTCGGTGGGGGCGCCGGTGGAGTCGACGGGGTAGCAGGCGGTGAGCAGCGCGGCGTCGACGTCGTCGGACGCCCGGGCGAGCAGCCGCTCGACATCCGCCGGCGCGGGCCGGCCAAGCCATGCGGCGAGCTGCTCGGGGGTGGCGTAGGCAGGCACGGCCACCCCCTTACTTGGCGCGGGCCGTGCGCCCCTTGGTGGTGGGCGCGGCCGGCTCGTCCTCGTCCGGGGCGTCGTTGAGCTGCTCGACCTTGTAGCCGTGGCGCCGGAAGTACAGCAACGCCCCGGGGGAAAGATCGTCGACGCTGGCCCGGCCGCCGGTGAAGGCGGCACCGGCGATCGTCTCGTCGTCCGCGGTTGGCGCGGTGATCACGTACGGCATCACTGCACCTTGATGTTGCGCAGGACGGCGGCCGCCTTGGTCGCCTTGAGGACGACGGCCACCGGGCCGAGTTCGACCTCGCCGGTCTTGACGGCGCCAGCGGTCGTGAAGTCGGGAAGCCACTGCCGGACCAGTCGACCGGACGTGGTCGACACGCCATGGAAGCCGTCGAGGCCGATCCTGACCCCGTACAGGTCGGTCAGACCGGTGATCTGCCCGCCGGGGCCGGCACCGTCCACGTCGCGGGACTCGATCGGGATGACAGGGTTGTTGCTGCCGGCGATGGCGCCCAGGTCGGCGAACGGCACGCCGTTGTACGCCTCGACGGTCTGTCCGAACGAGTTCTCGGTGCGGCTGTAGTAGCCGGCGCGGCGGGCGAGCGAGCGTACGCGGGCGATGGTCTTCTTGTTGCCGAGCAGCCCCGACGGGGTGCCGTCGAGCAGGGCGAGGAACTCGTCGAGGACGTCAAGGGCACTGTGTATCTTGGCCGTGTCGGCGCCCAGAGTGGTGCCGGTCCAGTCCAGGGAGGCGCCGACGCCCATCTCGGTGGCGCTGCCGGCGAGCGCCCGGTCGAGGCCGTCGAACCCTGCCTCGGTGCCCGGGGTGGTGACCCGCTTCCCGTTGATCACCTGGTCCGAGAAGAACGCGTTCGCCGCCTTGATCGTCTGCAACATCTGGAAGTTGACCTCAGTAGATGCGGCCGGGCCGAGCTCGGCGATCGTCCGGTCGATCTCGAACGCACCGCCCAGCGGCGAGAGGTCGACGCTGTACCGCTGGCGCTTGGCCTGCGCCTTGGCGTACTCGGTGTTCAGCGGGCGGAACGCTGCGCCGCGCTCGGAGACGAGACGGGTGTAGCCGTAGGTGAGGGTCGCGCCGCCCCCCGAGGGGTTGACGGCGGTGTCAAAGGTCAGGTTGTCGAGCAGCCACGACGACTTGCGGAACTCGTCAATGACCTGCAGATCTAGCGCATCCTGCGTGTTGAGTTTGGCGTCGGCCAGAGTGATAGCCATGGGGCAGGGCCCTCCTTACTGCGCGAGTCGCGCGCTGATCGCTTCGAGCAGCGACGCGGGTTCGGTACGGGTGGTGGGGGCGCCGCGGAACTCGCCACCGGAGCGGGCGGGCGGGGCGCTGGCGGCGCGGTAGAGGTCGGGGTCGGCCTCGACTGTGGCCGTGATGGCGGTCTTGAGCTGCTCGGCGAACTGCGGCCCGGCCGGGTCGAGGGCTGCGACCGCGGTTGCGAACGAGCGGGAGTTGAGCAGGCGGTCGGGGCGGGCGCCGGCCGCCTCGGCGGCCTGGTGGGCGGCGAGCTCGACCCGCGCGGTCCGGAGCTGCGCGCCAAGGTCGGCGAGCTGCCGGTCGCGGTCGGCGATCTGCGCGGCGAGCTGCGCCGGATCGGAGTCCGCGCCGCCGGAGTCGGGGTTGATCGCCTTGTTGATCGCGTCGAGGGCGGCCTGCAACTGGTCGCGCTGGCCGGCCGCTTCGGTGGCCTGGCGCTGCGCGTCGGCGAGCTGCTCGGCGGTCGGGCCGGCCGGGGCCGGCGGCGCGGCCGGGGTCGGTGCGGCGGGCGGGTCGGTGGGGCCCGGGGTGGTCGGGTCACCGGTCGGTGCGCCCGTACCGGTGCCGGGGTCCGGGTCGCCGGAGCCTCCGAGGATTGGCCAGATCGGGCGGCCGTCGCGGCGCAGCCCGACGGCCTGCAGTCCGGTGCGAACGTGTATGGGAAGGTCTTGTGTAGCCAAGCCTCTGGGTTCCTTCTCGTTTGACCGGACATAAGAAAGGCCCACCCCATGGGGGTGGGCCTGAGTCCGAGGGATGTTTGCTAGTTCTCGATGGAGTCGAGAACTCGGGCCATCTCGGCGGCGGCTCGCCGAAGGCGAGTAACCGCGATGGTTGCGATGTCGGCTCCCACACGGTCGAGCTCGACAAGGTCGCGTTCAGCAGCTCGGTACTGGATCAGCGCTTGCTCTATGCGCTCAGTCTTGGGCTTCCGCCTCCAAGGCGAGACCCAAGGCACCTCTAGATTCCACAATGTGGCCGGATTCTTCATCCGGTACAGGGAGAAGCGGGAAGCCTTTGTACGGGGATTGCCCTCCGCCCGGTTGCATGGACCACACAACCAGCCTCGGAAGAGTCCAGTTGCGTGATCGTGGTCGCCTTGAAGCTTGGAGCCTGTTTCCTTCTCGTTCCGCCCGCAGATCGCGCAGCGACCCCGCTGCCATGCAAGGACGTTCCACCACAGTTGTTCGTACCGGGCCAGATCCGAAGTCCAACCCATGGGACGCCGCCATTGAGCTAGCCGCCCTGCGGTGTAGGCGTCCTTCTCCCATTCCCAGCACGCAGGGTACGCGCGTGCGACTACCGGTGTTGGCATCTGACTGACCGTAGGGGATGGGTCTGACAATGAGGCTAGAGAGGCCCGCGCTACGCGCCTGCTCTGTCTCCGGGGTGGGCAGTGGCATAGCCGCGGATCCACGCCGAGCGCAGCAGCGACTCGCGAGGGTGGGGGCAGGCGGTGATCGGCTGTCCGGCCCGGGCCGCAACGCGGCCGGCCTCGACAGCGCGCACAATGTCGGTGCGGAACCCCAACTCACCACCTCCTAGAACCGGTTGCGGACGTCCGCGCCGGTCTTGCGGGCGGTGTCGGCGGCGGCGGACCGTACGCCGGTGAGTTGCTCGGTGTACTCGGCGAGCGTCGTCCGGGGCGAGACTTCGACCCAGTACCGTTTGAGTTCCTCAGACGCCCGGGCGTACGCGACGTGGGAAGGCCCGCTGAACAGCGACTGCGGATCGACTCCGTCGAGCTCGGCGCGCTTGGTGAGCAGCACCCCGCGGCACCACTCTTCGGCTTCGAGCCACTGCGCGTACACGTACTCGTCGTACATCTGCCGGACTTGCTTGGCGCTGAACGCGCCCCGGTTGCTCGCCTCGGCCCACTCCCGTTCGGCGAGCCACCGCTCGGCGGCCGGGAGGCGGTCCCACGGGTGTTCGTCCGGGGCGGCGTCGACCCACGACCAGTCGTCCATCCGGGAGCCCGGCCGCAGCGCGTCGTCGACGGCGGCCCGGTCGGCGAGCTGTGCCTCGACTCCGCGGCCGGCGGCGGCCGGCGGCGGGGTGGCGGGGTAGCGGCGGTCAAGCTCGGCGGCGATGCGCTCGGCCCCGGCGGGGTCGGTGTAGCGCAGCGCCCACCCGAGGCGGTCGTCGGCGACGTTCGACAGGTCCGCCAGCAGCCGGCCGCCGGGCAGCAGCTCGGCGAGCAGCTGCCGGCGGTCCGCCTCGGCGGCGAGCGCGGCGAGTTCGTCGCCGGTGGCGTGGCGGGTCCGTTCGGCGAGCTGCCGCTCGGACATGCCGATCAGGTCGCGGCGGGCACCGGGCAGGACGGCGTCGATGTCGCGCCGGTCCAGCTCGGCCGCCACCCGCAACACCCCGCGGTTGTCGAGCAACGGGAGTACGCGGGCGAGCTCGTCGTCGCTGAACTCGACCAGGTGCTCGGCCATCCGGCCGCCGGGCCGCACGCGGTCGAGCAGTGCCTGCTCATCCCGCCGGCCCGCTTCGGCCTCGATGCGGGCGCGGCCGCGCTTGTCGAGCGAGCCGTGCCGCATGGCGGCGCCGAGCTGCTCGTCGCTCATCTCGGCCGGCGTCCGGTGGTCACCGGCCCGCACCTTGGCGGCCTCGACCGCATCTGGCGGAGCCGACCGCCGCGGGCCGGGCAGGTTCCCCGCCCCGGGCTGCTCGCGGTACCTGAGCCGCTTCAACTCCGGGTTGGCGCTGAGGTGGTCGCGCATCCGGCCCTGCCAGTCACGCACCCGCTTCTCGGCCACCTGCCGGGCCTCGGGCGTCGCGGCCGCCGCGGAACGGTTCTTGTACTTGCGGATCTGCCGCTCAATCGCACGCTGCCGCTGGCCGGCCTCGTACCCGGTGCCGTCGGACGGCTCGGGCGGCTCCGCGGCGGTGACACCCGGAGTGAAGGCGCTCAAGGAGTGCCGACAGTTGGGGTGCTGCAGGCCTGCGCGGCGGGCCTGCTCGACGCTGCCGGCCACCCGAACGCGCACGGGCTGGCCGTCGTCGACGGCGTGCTCGACCTCGACCTCGCGCGCCCCGTCCGGGCCGTCGAGCGACAAGATCCGCCCCTCCCACTTGCGGCAGAGCGGGCACTCGCGCGGTGCGGTGGACACGATCACGAGGTCGACGCCGGCGGCGCGCAGCCGGTCGGCCTGCCCCTCGACGGCGGCCCGGCCGACCGCGGTCCGCACAGCCATCTCGGCATAGCTGGTCATCTGCCAGGCCCGGCCGGAGCGGTCCACGAAGGACCGTAGGCCGCGGTCGGCGAACCGCTCCATGGCCCGGGCCGTTGCCTGGCGGCGGGTGTCGATGCCGAGCACCGGGGTTACGGCCACCTCGGAGACGACCTGTCGGTATCCGTCCTCGACGCCACGCAGAATGCCGCGGTGCGTGGCGGTGACGAGCTCGATCGTCTCCATGGCGAGTCGGTCGACGGCGCGGCCGGCCGGGGTCGACTCAGCGATGCGCGCGGCGTCGACGTCGCCCAGGGCGCCGAGCTCGGCCAACCCCGTTCGCGTGCCGCGGTCGAACGCCTCGGCGACGACGTCGTGCACTTCGGTCGACATAGCGGTGCCGAGCGCATCGACGACGCCCTGCGCCGCGCGCCGCAGGGGCTGCACGTCGGCGAGCTTGGCGACGGCCCAGCCTGGGGCTTCGAGGCCGTCGGCGAGCTGCCGGGCGACGATGCCGAGCAGACGCTGCTCGGCGTCCTCGTACAGGGCCCGCACACGGTCGGCGAGATCCTCGGCCATCCACGGGGAGACGGGCACAGCACCACCTCCCAACCAGCCGAGCGGAGTTGTCAGCTCGGCCCGGTACCGTCGAGGCATGACGAATGCGCCCGCTGAGTTCAAGCTCGGACAGATCGGCACCCGCGACGACATCTGTGCCGTCTTCGGGGGGAGCCCGTACAGCGGCGGGATCGTCCCGTCCCGCGAGCCCAAGAACGTGACGCTGTTCTCCGACCATGAGGTCGGCAAGCTGTTCGGCTACCACGACGGTTGGCTCGGTGAAGAGGACGAGATCGGCCCGATCTTCGAGTACACCGGTGCCGGCAAGAAGGGCGACATGACCTTCGGCGGCAAGGACGGCAAGGGCAACTCCGCCGTTCTCCACCACGCCAAGAAGGGCCGTGCGCTCCGCCTGTTCATGGCGGTCGGAACGGTGCCGGGCACCGATACGAAGCTGCACCGCTACGTCGGCGAGTTCAAGCTCGACGAGCAGCAGCCCTATGTCGTCCGTCAGTCCCTCGACGAAGACCGGAAGCCCCGGCGGGCCGTCGTCTTCCGGCTGCGCCCGGTCGGCACGGTGCAGCACAAGACCGAGGACGAGATCCCGCCGGCGCCCACCACGGTTGCCAAGTTGGTCCCCGCCAACACGACCGAGAGCAAGCTCGTCGACCCGGAGAAGAACACCAAGAAGGAAACCAAGCGTGCCGCCGTACCGGAGACGACGGCCAAGCGGCGCGAGGGTGAGCTCAGCGACGATTTCGAGGCCCACCTCACCGCCCTTGGCCACGTGGTCCAGCGGTTCCAGATCAAGATCAAGGGCAAGACCGGAACGCTGCTGTCCGACCTGTACGACGTGACCGATCACGTGTTGTACGAGGTCAAGGGCTCCCACAAGCGGGAGGCGGTCCGGATGGCGCTGGGACAGCTCCTCGACTACAGCCGGTACACCCGCACCGATGAGCACCCGGAACCGCCGCGGCGCGCCGCCGTCCTGCCGGGGCTCCCCGACGAGGACCTGCAGGACCTGCTCGCCGAGCATGAGATCGTCGTCGTGCGTCCCTCGGGTGACGACTTCCTCGGGGTGCCGCCCTCGATTAGCTGACGAAGTCGGGCACCGGGTCGGGCACGCCCTGCCCGGTCTCGGCGTGGATGCGGGCCACCTCAGCAGCGACCGCCTCGGCGTCCCACTCCGGATGCACGGCGCGCACCTTGGTGTCGGTGCTGACGGCCTGCGCCTGGGCGAGCAGAGCGAGGGTCTGCGCGGTCGACTGCGGGTCCACCGCGACCGCCGGCCCGAACGCGATGGCCGGCCGCTCCGGCGTGAGCCGGGAGAAGCCGAGCACGCGGTCGAGCTGCAGCATCGCCTCGACCACGTCCGCCACGGCCGGGGCCGCGTACCGGGTCTTGGCTTTGCGGGTCACCATGGAGTCATGGGCGCGGGCCTCGACTTCCGTCGCGGTGGCGGCCGGTCCGCCGTCGAGCCCGAATGTGCTCGGGCTGTAGCCGGCGGCCTCGACGATCTGCCGTACGAGGGCGTCGGACGTCGCCTTGTGTTCTTCGACCCTGATCGCGAACTGCGCCAGCGTGATGCCGGCCCCGTCGGTCGGGGGGATGTCGAGGCCCTGCCAGACCTCGCGGTCCTGGTCGAAGGTGGCGCCGTGGCCGGGGCCGCGGTCGCGCAGGTAGGCCGTGGGGACGATCAGCCGGGCGCGGGCGAGGCGGATGTCGCGCATCCAGCTCGACCACGTCTCGTCGAGTGCGTCGCACATGTCCCGTGCCGGGCCCTGCAGGTCCGAGCGGCCGAGGGGTGACCCGCGGAACTGCCGGTTGGGGCCAATGTTGGGCCAGTAGGCCGCGGTCAGCTGAGGGATACCGGTCTCGACTACGCCGGAGGGTCCGAGCGAGTCGACCATCGCGGCGGTCGTCGGGTGCTCGGTGAGCGGCACCGGCCGGCCGATGTTGTCGGGGGTGCCCTCGTAGAGGGCGTGCTCGATCCGGCCGCGGGCGTGCCGCTCCAGGTGGCGCAGCACCGTTGCCCCGTTGCGGGCGAGTTCCTTCCAGAATGTAACGGCGCTCATGTAGCCGTACCTGAACTCGGGCAGGGCGGCGTCGGCGTGCACGGTGGTGAGCAGCGGGCGGGGGCCGAGCTCGGCATCCCACGCGGCAACCAGGTACACCCCGCCGAGCGCGGCAGAGACTTCCGCGGCTTCGAGCAGCACCCGCTCGGCGTGCTCGCCGAGCAGCTCGTCGAGGCGGCCCTGCAGCGCGGTGTCGCCCACGGTGAGCCGCGGCGGTTCGCCGAACAGCAGGCCGGCGGAGCGCCGGGCGACGTCGGCCGGCATCGGGATGTGCAGCCGGTTCTCGCGCCGGTCCGGGGCCGGGGTGCGGTCGCGGCCCCACAGCCGGCGCCGCCCGTCCTGTCGGTGGGTCTGCCCCTGGTAGACGGCGGCGAGCCGGCGCGGGTCGCCGGAGTACCACGCATCATCGACAGCCATCTCGGCGAGCTGCGGCGCCCAAGTCTTGGGCGGCCAAGGGGAGTTAGTGTCAGGCAGTGGCATGGGTGCTCACCTCCTCCGGCAGTAGGTCGGGGATCAGGTGGCGCCACTCGGCGAGAGTGGAGTGCACGACGTACCGCAGCGCGTCGCACGAGTGGTCGTCGCGCTTGATCGGGCGGTCTTCACCGGCGGCGCTCGCGGCCGGGTCCCAGGCGTACCCGGGCAGCTCGGCGAGCAGGCCCTCGCACGAACGGTGCACTCGCAGCAGGCCGGGGCCGAGCGCGGTCGACACGGTTCGGATGCCGTCGACGACTTCGTTCCGGGCACGGGCGACGCCGGGGTGCCCGTCCTCCCACAGCTGCGCAAGGAAGCTCGCGGCGGAGGGGTCGACGAACGTCCACTCAGGGTCGACGCCGAGCCCCGCCAGCCAGCCACGCAGAGCCGCGCTGTACTGGGCATCGGTCATCTGCCGGCGCCGGGCCCGGGAGTCGTAGCGCCACTCTGCGCAGGCGTACAGCCGGCCGTTGACGCCCAAGCCGAGCAGGATGGCGGCGAACGGGTTCGTGGTCCCGTAGTCGATCCCCAGCCAGTACCGGGTGATGGTCGGCAGCTCGTCGATGACGTGCTGCTGCTCGTCCCAGCAGTCGTAGATCGACCCCTCGGCGACCACCCATGCGCCGTCGATCATCCGTCGGCGCCACAGGCCGGTGTACTCGGCATGCAGCGACCGGACGTAGGCCGGCGAGAGCGACGGATTGTCCCGGAGGGCGAAGTGCCATTCCCGGAGGTCTAGTTGGGCGCTGCGGTCGAGGTATCCGGCCTTGAGCCAGTGCCGCGGCGAGTCCGGGTTGGTGGTGGCCAACACCCGCGCCCCGTCGACGGACAGGCGCGCGAGCAACTGCACCCAAAATGCCTCGGGCAGCAGCGTCGCCTCGTCGACGTACGCCAAGTACGCCGTGAGGCCGCGCAGTCGACCCTCGGCCCGAGCGTCCGCCGCGCCGATCAGATGGACCATGCGGCCCAAGATGACTGCCGTGGTGGCGCCGCGGGTGTGCCGCACCTGCCCGGAGGCAACCGGCCCGAACAGCGCCGGATCGCAGAGCGGTTCGAGCACGTTGCGCTCGATGGTCAGCAGACTGCGCCCGCAGATCAAGATCAGCCCGGAGGGCGGCGCCTCGGCAACGGCCAGCAGGAAGGCAAGCAGGCTGGCCACGGTCTTGCCGGAGCGCACCGCGCCGTGCCACACGTTGATGCGGGCCGTGGCCTGCGCGACGCTGCGCAACTGCTTGCGGGACAGCGGGAGAGAAGCGAGCAAGGCTCACCCCCCGTCGGCGGCCCCCTCGTCCTCGTCGGCGAAAGCGGCCCGCAGGCCCTTCGCCAAGTCGGTCAACATGGAGCGCACTTCATGCCCAGACGTGCCGGCGTCGATCTCGGCCAGCCGTGCCGCAGACGTCAGGTATCCGCCGATGGCCTGCGAGTGGTGGCGCTCGTCCTGCGCCGGCGGGTGCTCGGACACCACCTCGACCGTGTCGCCCGTTGGCAGCAGCTCGACCCGCACGTACGCCTCGGCCTCGACTCGGTCAAGGTTCGCCGCAGCCCGCCGGTACAACCGGGCCGTCAGATCCCGCCGCAGCGCCGAGAGATCCTCTTGCCGGGCGGCGGTTGCCGCGATCGTCCGGGCTCCGCCGGTGAACGCCAGCCCTTCCTCGGCCGCGATCTTCGACACGGTCGAACTGCTGCGCCCGATGGAGCGAGCAATCGCATTGCGGGACAGGCCGTCGGCGTGCAGGCGGCGAACCTGCTCGCGGTCCTCGTCGCCGATCGGTTCCCTCACTTGCCACCCCCTTCCCGGCTCTGCTGCCCGGCACGTCCCCGCGTGCGCGGGGAGGACCGCCCTTGAAATGGCCATTTAGCAAAATGGCCATTTCAAAGGCGAGCGCGGGAGGAAGTCTGTGAACCTTGTACACAAGTACTTGAGACGTCTGAGTTTCAAAGAATTTAGTCGGCCTGTGGCGTTGAATGAAAGGAATGATCGCTTGACCAATCGAATGCTGTGGTCGACGTCCCTTTCGGGCGCCTTTGATCCTTAAGTCAGGCCGCACGAGAAGGCGTTGGGCGGGTTTCGGGGGTGCCATGCTGGTTTACGGAGCGGCGCCGCCCCAACGTCATGACCGTAATGGATCGCCAAAAGGGGTGTTCTGTGAGGACTGTCGTACCTGGTTCGGTGGGTGGCGAACCCGGGGGTGAGGGTGTTCCCCGTTGGGTGGTGGAGTTGGCGCCGACGGTCGCGGTGGCTGCCGTGATGGTGGTCATTGTGCTGACTCAGCCGTTGGATGCGGCGTCGGGCGCGTTGCTGGGCACTGGCTTCTCGGCGCTGGGAGCGCGGGGCCGCGGTCGACAGAGCTAGGAACGGCTGCGGCCCGCCATCGGGGGAGGATGGCGGGCCGCGAGTCCGGCGCTTCCGGGCACGCCGGAAGCGCCTCCGACTCTAGGTCACGAACAGGTAACGACGCAAGGGGTTAGGCCTGGCCGCGCTCCACAACCGCGACGGCGGCCTCGTCGGGCCCGGGGCGCTCGATCCAGACCAGGACTCGCGCGGCGAGCACCTCGTCGTCGCTGGCGTGGTCGGCGAGCACCTCGTCGAGGGTGGTCTGCGCGAACTGCTCGGCGGTTCGGCGCACGCCGTCATCGACGAGCTCGATCTCGTGGTAGTCCGAGCTGTCCCTCTGGGTGGCGGAGATCGCGCGCGATCTTGGCCACCGACCGGCCACCGCCCTTGGCCTCGACCACGATCCGTGCCAGCTGCCGGTCGAGTTGCTGTGCCCGGTTCGGGCCGCGATTGAGTTCCGGGATAGGCCGTCGGCGTGCAGATGGCGCACCTGCTCGGTGAATGGGGCGCGCGTGATCGCCTCGCCGGCTCTGCGCGGAAAGTCGCCAGAACACGTCAGGAAGTGTTGGACCATACGGAGAAATCATCAGATTATCCTGAGAGTCGCCAAATCGAAGGCCTTGCTGGAACGATCGGCACAAACGCAAGTCTTAGGAGACATTAGGGGAAGCCTTGCGCCTGGTCTTTTGGGCAATTTTCCTTCGATTGGAAGATCTCAAAAAGGTACGCCTCGGACGCATCGCGGGCTGGATGGGGGTTCCGCCTGTGAAAGGTTGGCATGACCGAAATATCCCTGCGAGAGGTGGGCTTCGGGGCTGGAAGGATGGGTCACGGAGCGGCGCCGCCCCGCATCAGGCCTCAATGGCTCATGAGAGGGGTGCTCTGTGGGAAGTGTGGTGAACGGCCCGGCGGACGACGGGTCCGGCGGTGAAAGTGTGCCGCGGTGGGTTGTCGAGTTGACGCCCACGGTCGCGGTGGCGGCCGTGATGGTGGTCATCGTGCTGGCTCAGCCGTTGGATGCGGCGTCGGGTGCATTGCTTGGTACCGGCTTCTCGGTGCTGGGCGCGCGCGGTCGCGGCCGGCGAGGGTAGGAACGACTGCGGCCCGCCACCGGGGGAGGATGGCGGGCCGCAGGTCTCGGAACCACGTCCGGCCATGCCGGATTTGGTCTAGACCCTAGGTCATGACGCGTGACTGTTCGGGATAACTCCTGGCTCCCACCCGCGGGTTAAGGCGCCGAGGTAGCCGAGGGCGGCTACGACGCCACCGTCCAGGCCCTTGGGAGCTGCGAGCACGGCCTCGATTAGGCCGCCGGCCATCGAGTTGATGCGGTACAAGCAGACCAGCTGGCCCCCGTCGTTGGGGAGCTGTTCCGGGAAGTGGCGAACATGAGGAATCGCTTCCAAGCGTTGGGCTACGTTGAGCACCACTCGACGCATGGCCCTCTGGTGGCCAGCCAGGCGAACGAGGGTGGACATGCGTACAAGGCACAGGCCCGGAGTGTCGCCGAACACCGAGGATCCCGCAGCGTGCTTACCGGTGTCGATCAGCTCGGTGATGCTGTCGCGAAACGCGCTGTCAGCCATAGGGGTTGTGGTCATCCGCCGAGTGTGACGCAGCGCGGCGGCGCGGCGCTGGCAGTTTGACCGATCGCTCCCGCCGTCGTAGGTGGCGCACTGACTGCTCGATCCAGGCGTAGCGTGCCAGGGTGACAGCCCGGGCTCGGCGGCGGTGGTGCGCCCTAAGGTCATGCAGCCTGGTTGCTGCTCGTCCGGTCGAGGGCGGCGAGCAGTTCGACGAGCTTCGATCCCTCGTTGGCTCTTCCGAAGCACCGCGGCGCCCAGCCGGACTACGTCATGATCGCTACATGGAAGTTGCCAAGCTGGTCCTTGAGTATGTGCAGGCGTTGGTATGGCCCCTGTTCGTGCTGATCTTGATGATCTTTTTCCGGAGCGAGTTCAAGGGTCTCCTGCACAGGCTGAGATCCGCCAAGGGCGCCGGCTTGGAAGCCGAGTTCGGGGACGAGTTCGAGCATGCGGAGGCGGTGAGCCGAGATGCTGTCGAGGAGGAGGCCGCTGCCCTCGCGGAAGCAACGGACGGTTCGCTGGGAGAATCGCCGCCGCGACCCGTCCCCCGTCCCGCTAACTCGGAGCGCGGCGCCGCGGATGCGTATCGCCAGTATCTGGACTATGTAGAGGCCGGTCGATCGGCCGAACCGAATACGAGCGAGGGGGCTCTATTTGACATGCTGCTGCGGGCGAGTCCGACGGCGCCGCAGAGGATCAGTCGCAAACTGGGGTCTCTGGTGCGCGAACACCCGGAAGCGGCCATCCTGAGCGGGTGGCGGGATGTCGAGATGGCGATCAACCGAGCGTTCGACAACGTCAAAAGGCACGGTGAAGCGGTGCCGCTCAGTCGCGATGCGCGTCGTGTTCTTTCGGTTCGACACAAGGTCGACGAGCTAAGGAGGATCGGCCTCGGCGTCAGCTCGGCAGAGTCGATCCATGAACTGGCGAAGCTAAGAGGCCTGGTCGCTCATGGCGGCTCTCCAAGCATTGTTGATGCGTCCGACTACCTCGCTGCATGCGACAACGCGGTCTGGGCGCTGAAGCTGTTCGCGGCCAGCCACGGGGTTCACATCCGCGCCGACTCCAACCCTGAGAACTGATCAAGGCCCGGACCGCTTCACGGTCCGGGCCCCGGTCTATCCTGCGTAGGACGAGGCTGGCCGGTCGAGGGCGATGAGTAGCTCGACGAGCTCGGCGCCGACCCAGGTACGCCGGCCGCGGCGGTCCGGCGCGGCGGGGGCGGTGCAGGTCGGTCCGGTGGAGCAGGTGACGCTCGGGGCGGTCTGCGGGTCGGTGTGCAGGGTGAGGACGCCGGAGCACCACGGGCAGGGCCGACCCTCGATCACGATCTCGCGGCGGTCGAGGCCGAGCGCGCCGAGCACGAGCCGCTCGGCCTGCCCGGCGACGCGCACCGCCTCGTGCACGAGGTGTTCGGGCAGCAGCGCGAACAGGGCCGGGCCGCGGGTGAGTACATCGGCGCGCTGTTCTGCCTCGGTGTCCTCGTTGAGCAAGCGGCCCTCGACGTACAGCGAGGCCCAGTGCAGGCCGTGCCGGCGGCTGCCGGGGTCGGTCGGGCTCGCGTACAGCCAGCGGCGGGGGTCGGCGGCGTCCGCCTGGTCGACGGCCCACACGGTCGGCCGGCCCGGGCGGGAGATCGGCCGGCGCTCGACCGGCCGTTGTACCGCAGCCGCGAGGATGTCGGCGGCTGCGAAGAGGAGCCGCTCGACGCGCACCGCGGCGTCGAGGGCGGACAGGTTGGCGGGGGCGGGGTGCTCGCGAAGGGTGAGCGGCACGCGCTCGTCGACGAGCAACTCGGCGTCGTCGGCGGCCTGCCGGGCAAGGTGAGTGGAGAGCTGCGCCGGTGGCCACGCGGGGGCCGGCGGGGTCTCGATGGCGACGAGCAGCGCACCCCACTGTGCGCGCACGGTGCGCAACTGCTCGACCGCTCGACGGACGCGGGTGGACGGGTACACAGGTGCTCTCCCAATCAGGCTGTACAGGTGGTGAGTTGGCTGGTCCGGGCGCCCCTCTGCGGTGGAACGGGGGCACCCGGACCGGTTTAGGGGGCCGGCCGGTTGGCCGGCGGGGCGGGGGAGTTGGTGGTGTCCGCGACGGCGTCCACCTGTAGGCCGGCGGCGGCGAGCTCAACCCGAACCCGGCCGCGGGCCAGCGCCCACCCGTCGAGCAACTCGGCCGCGAGCAACCGCTCGTACGCCTCCCCCTCGACGACGCCCTGCTGCGCGCCGGCATCTAGGCGGGCTTGCAGGCGGGCGAGCTCGACCTCGACGAACCGGCCGCGCTGCGCCCGGGGCAGCGCCCGCTGCAGGGCCCGCAACCGCTGGTGTGCGATGCGCCGCAGCCGCAGGTAACGGTTGCTCCACTGCCCGCACCACTGCCGGTAGCGGGCGAGCTCGACGATCCCCTCGCGCAGCAGTTCGGCCTCACCGGGCAGCAGGGCGCCGCGTTCGGCGCGCTCGACCAGGTGCAGCAGCAACTCGACGTCGTCCGGCCGCCGGTCGGCCGCGGCCGCGCTCACGGGATGTCCCGCGGGTCGACGAGGTAGGCGACGACGAACTGCTGCTCGACGGCGTCGAGGGTGAGTTCGGCGTCGACCGCGGGCCGGCCGGCGGCACGCAACTCGGCGCGTACGGTGTCGAGCAGCCCGGCGACGACGGGCAATGACACGGGGACGGGCACGGCGCGTACGGTGCGGGTCTCGTGCACGAGGTAGCGGGAGGGCAGGGGAGACACGAGCTGTGACCTTTCGGAAGGGGCGGCGCGGACACCCGCGCGCATGGGGGGCACATCGACCGGTCGCGGCGGGCGAATCAACGAATCCCCCTACCGTGAGCGACAGTTCGGGCCCGCGGGCGGCCGCCGTCGCGCGGGATCGGCGGCTGCACCATCACGGCCTCGACGTGGGCAAGTTCGACGGCCCGCCGCTCGTCTCGGCGCTGCTGGGCGCGCTGATCGACCGCGGCCCGGCGGGCGGCGAGCTCGACGGCCAGGTGCTCCCGCAGTAGGGCCGGGCCGTCGAGGCGCACGAGCGGGCGCCACAGACCGTGCCCGAGGTGCTCCTCGCACACAACCACCGCGCCGGCCGCGGCCAACTCGCGGGCAACCCGGTTGAACCGCTTGCGGTCCGGGGTGTCGAACAGAGCCGGACGGCCCCGGCCCGGCCACGTGGCGGTGAGCCGGTAGCCGGTCTGGTTGACCACGTTGCGCGGGGCGTTGCGGCGGTGGCGGGACTTCACGCGGCACTCTCCTGTCGGCGGACGGCGGCGGCCTTGTCGGTGCGGGTCGGGTGGACGGTTCGGCGCCGGGCCCAGGTGCCGGCCTGCGCGCCGGGCGCGAGGGTGCGCCGCCGGCACGGCTCACCGGCCGGCGCGTGGCACCAGTCGCACGACACTGCGAGCGCATCCGGCCTGCCGGCCGCGGCGGCGGCCTCCCGCGCCGCCCGCACCGGCCGGTATGCGGCGAGCTGCTCGGCGGCGGCCACGGGCAACGCCCGGCCGATCCGGGCGGCCACCGAAGCAGCCGGGCCGCCGGAAAGCTCCCGCGAGCTACGCGGCTCGACCCTCCCGGCGGCGACGGCCTGGCGCTGCGCCCGAAGTGAGGCCCGGTACGCCTGGTCGTCGTCCGGGTCGACCAGGGGACGGGGGTCGGTGTGACGGGCGAGCAGGGCCCGGCGGTGCGCGGCCCACGGACGGGCCACGTCCGCGGCGATGATCGGCCACGGCGACGACGCGACGTACCGCCGCACCGCGGCCGCGGCGTCCCACCCGTCGACCGCGACGGCCGGCACGTCCTGCAGCAGCTCGCACCACCGACGAAGCTGCGCCCCGGCTTCCTCGGCGTCGGTGTTGGCGTTGCGGGGGTCGAGCTCGCCGGCGTAGGCGAGCAGCGCGGCCACCTCGGCGGGGGTCATCGGGCACCCCCGCGGGCCTGCAGACTGGCGAGCGCGGCCTGCAACAGCTCGGCGTTCCGGTCAGCTGGTTGTGAGGCACGGGAGGCACCCCCGGGTACGGCCCGCAACGGTGGCCGGCCCGTGGCTGGCCGTTCCCGGCTGATCCACTGCTGCCAGTCCGCGCGCCACTGGCCCGGGGTGCGGGCCGGCGCAGTCGCCCTGTGCTGAGCCCATTTCAGGGTGGCGCGGTCGAGGCCGTCGGGCCCGAGGCGCTGCAGATGGCCTGCGACCGCGGCCCACCCGAGCAGCTCGTCGTCGGGCAGCCAGTCGGCAGGCAGAGGGATCGCAGCAGCACCACCCGAGGACGCAGAGCCCACGCGCGGGCGCGCACTCCTCTGGTTCCCTCCCGTTACTTCTCGTTCCCTCTGGTTCTGGGGGGCAGATTCTGCACCCCCCGCCCCGCAGGAACTGCACCCCTCCCCGGAAGAATCCGCACCCCCGGGGGTGCAGTTCTCGCACCCCCTATCGGCGGGGGCGGAAGAATCTTCCTCCCCCTCGACGGCCGCGCCGGGCGTCCACCCGACGGCCTTCGGCAGGCGGTAGACACGGGCGCCGTAGGGCCCGCGCCGGCCCTCGACGAGCTCAAGCTCGCCCAGCCGCATGGCGGCCTTGATCGCGTCGCTCACGGCCCGCTCCGACGCGTGGACGCGCAGAGCCAGAGCCCTGGTCGACCCCCACGCGACGCAGGCTTCGCCGGCGCGCTCGGCCAGAGCGAGCAGGACCAGGCGGGCCGTGCCGCGGGCCGCGGACTTCTCCCACACCCATTCACGGGCTTTGTGACTCAACTCTCCTGCTCCTCTTGTGTGTTGGGCGTGGAAGGCGGTTCGGGATGGCCGGTGACGGCGGCAGGGGAGTGGGCGGCGCACCGCGGGCCGCACGGGTAGGGGCGGCCCGGCCTGCCACACGGGCCCGGGCCGGCGCCGCAGAATGGGCTCACGAGCCGAGCGCGTCGAGCTGCCCGGGCACCGGGTCGACGACGTCCTCGACGGGCGGCCTCGGCGGGCGCCGGTGGCGCACCGGCGGCGGTGGGGTGGTCGGGTAGGGGTGCACCGTGCCGTCGAGAGCGAGCTGCACCGGCCGCTCGACCCGGTCCTCGACGACCGGCCGCCGGTCGCTCACGAACCGACCTTCGACAGCGCGGCGCCGGCCTTCCGCCGGCCGATGCCCGCGATCAAGTCGAGGTACCACCGCGGCTCACCCGAGGCCCGCGCCGCCCGCCAGATCCCCCGTACCTGCTCGGCATCCGGCGCACCGCCGGCCGCGGCGAGCCACCACTGATCAGACAGGCTGGTCACTCGTGACCACCACCGGCCACGGGCGGGCGGTGGTGCTCGTCGACGTATCGGGCGTAGACGCGATGCTCGCTGTCCACTGTCCGTGACACGGCCTGAAAGGCGCCGGCGGGCCCGTACGCCGGCAGCTTTGCCGATCGGATCGCCTGCGCCGCCGACGCGGCCCGGGTGATCGTCGCGGCGCGCTGCACGACAGCCCACTCGCCCGGCCGCGCCTGCAGCGCGGCGGCAATCTTGCCGTGCTTCGTCTCGGCCGGCGGAGGGGGCCCGAGGAACTCAACAAGCGCGGCGGCGGTCGTCATGCGGCCACCCGACCAACGGCGGCACCCCGGGGCGCGGCCTGCTCGGCTGCGCGCCGCTCGGCGCGCAGCCGGTGAATGTGGGGTGCGAGGACGCGCGCGATCAGCGAAATCTGGTCGTTGGTCGGATCTGGCCACCCCTGCACCCGGGGTGGCGGGGCGGTGTGGTCACGGTCAGACATCGGCTCCCCCTCTACGCTGTTGCGGAACGAAGACAGATGGCCGTCCACACGCAGCGGATGCGCCAAAAATGCCTGTCTTTGTTTCGAGACAGATACGACCGTAGGGCGGCTGATTCAGCACGTCAACGAGGTTCTATGTTGGGTAAACCGTCGACGTGTGCGCTTCAATAGGTGCGTTCGCGTAACGAGACACGAACGGAGATGAGATGTGATGTGGGAATCGACACCGTTCGCCGACATGGTGCGCGAGGCCACTGCGCCAGCCGGCATGACATGGCGGAAGCTCGCAGAGCGGGCGATCGACCCCCAAACCGGCCAGTCGCTCACCCATAACACCCTCTGGAAGATTGCTCAGGGTGACGCGGTCAAGGTGGCTCCATGGCTGGTTAGGGCCGTAGCGGCTGCAGTCGGCAGGCCTGTGCGCGAAGTCCAGGCCGCCGCCGCCGAGCAGTACATAGGACTGATGGCAGACGACCCGTTCGGCGCGAGCAGCGAAGATGCTGCTGTAGTGGTCGCCCATGTCCCCGGTCTAAGGCCGGCGGACATGCCGCAGGTCGAGGCGCTGCTGCGAAACTGGGCGTCGACCCCTGGGCGTACTGCGGAGTAGGGGCCGTCACGGAACGTGCTCGACCAGCGACGGCCAGAGGGGTACTGTGTGCACGCCCGATTCGTACATTGGTGCGAATTGTGCATGTCACATGCCCACAAGGGGGGAAGACAATCCAAATGATCAAGGTCACCCGCACCCGACTCGATCCAGGCGCCCCGGCCGTCGTCCGCGCCACCTGCGACATGCTCGAACTCGCAGTCGACGACCGGCACATCACTCCGACCGGCGCCGCGGCGATCGAGACCGCGCTCAATGGCTTGGCGGAGCCCCCGAGCGACAGCCCCGCGGATGACTGCTGATCAAGCACCCCCAGCACGACAAACGGGCCGCACAGCAAACGCTGTGCGGCCCTTCCTTATTGCTAGGCAGCCCGTTGAAGCTGTTTTGGGGTCACAGACACGTACTCGCTCACGGGGCGACCGGCGTTGCCACGGCCGACCGGCTTCAACCGAACTTCGAGAAGGGTATCGACGATGAGCCGCTGCTGCGAGAGCTCAAGCTCATCCCAGGCAGCGGCAACCTCATCGCGAGTGACCCCGATGAAGCCGCTCACGATCGCCGGCGCCTGCAGAGCGTTGGCGCGCTTCTCGGCCGCCTCGATCTTGGGCAACTGTTCGGCTTCCACAACGGTGAGCGCCCGCGCGGTGAGCTTGCCCTGAGCGGCTTCCGCGTAGAACTCGTCCAGGCGAGCGCGGAGCAGCTTGACCTCAGCCTGGGCCTCCTCAACCTTTCGCAGGTAGTCGTCATCGCCAACGGCGTACGACTCGGCAAAGCGGGGTGACGTCAGCCAGCCGAACAGTTCAGACCTCACGAACACGTCGACCGGTTCCATCTTCGCGCTCGCGTGGAACCCCTTAGTCGAGCCGCCCCTGCCAGGCTGGACACACGAGTACCGGGGGCCGTACTGGTTCCGCTGTGCCCCGGTTGGGGTGCTGCACTCATCACACAGCATGATCCCCGAGAGCCAGTGAACCGCCTTCCCCGGACGAGAGTTGTACTTGCGTCGCTTACGGGTGTTGATGATGGAGAGGCAGGCTGCGTGGACGGCGAGACTGATGATCATTGGCCACGCCTCCTCCGCCGTCACTTCGCCGTGGTGGGTCCGGCGGCCTATGTACCGAGGGTCGGCCGCGTAGTCGACGACGGTCGCGGAGTGCCATCGAGACATGATGAGCGGCTCATCCCGTGCGTTGAAGTCGCGCGAAACGTCGATCGGCTTCTCGCCGGAGGTAAGCCGGCGCCTTGCCTCCTCTTGTAGATGCAGGTGATCAGTGATCATCTGCAGTGTGTTCGGATGGAGATAGGCATTCTCGGGGAGGTCTGGAGACCAACGCACCAGGTGCGCCACGGTCGTAGGTCGCCACTGTCGGGCGGGAGGCGCGACCCCGCGGCGGTTCAGGTCGACAGCGATGCTTCGATACGTCTGGCCGTCGGCGACTCGGGTGCAGATCTCCCTGACGATCTTGGCCTCGGCAGGGTCTTCCTCCACTCGGAGCAGGTCCCCGGTGCGCGGGTCGTAGACCCGCTGGTAACCGTAGGCGCGCTGTCCGTGCGGACGGCCGTTGACTGCGTTGGCGCGAAGGGAACGCAGTACGTTGTCGCGCATCTCGTCGACTTCGCGCTCGCCGATCAAGGCATCCAGACCGGTTCGGAACCGGTCATCCTTGTTGGACAAGTCGTAAATCTTCCCGCCGTAGCACCAGAGCACCCCGTGCTCGGCGCAGGCGTCCCGGAGCCGAACGTAGACAGCCAAGTCCCGTTGAAGGCGCGTGGCGGCCCAGCAGAACGCGATGTCGAGCTTCCCGGCCTCGATCCACTCGATCATCCGCTCGAAGTCTTCGCGCTCGGCGCCAGGACCATGGCGGGAGGCCGAGCGGCCATCGTCGATGAACTCCTCGACGATCGACGCAGACAGCCGGTCGGCATCTCGCTGGTTCGCGTCGAGTTGCTCGCGGACCGACTCGCCCTTGCGCCCCTTCCGCCCGTGGTAACTGCTCTTCCGGGCGTAGGAGCCTCCCCGCAGGCCGGCGTATGGGCTCCTCCCGGTGCCCGGGCTGGCAAAAGTGGCTATGCCCATGGCTCCCCCTCCTTGATCACCTCAGAGTATGTATAACTCGGAGGAACCAAGGTCGCGCCCAACGCGTAGCGGGCCCGGGGCCTTCTCCCGGCCCCCTCGGTCCCCCCGGTCCCTTCCAGGACCTCAGGGCGTCTCCTCTGCCGTCTTCCGCTCCCCGTCCGCCGGGCGGCGGGAGGCGGCGGAGCGCTGTTCGACGTAGGCGAGGCGGTCGGCGAAGACCCGGGCCGCGTCGGGGGTGAGCGTCCGGAGGGCGACGAGGGCGGTGAAGACGACGTCGCAGAGCTCGTGCTGGACGTCCTCCCAGCTGTGGGTGACGCCCTTGCGCGGGTTCTGGCCGGTGGCGCCGATCACCGCGGCGCCGACCTCGCCGACCTCCTCGGAGAGCTTGAGGATCCGCAGCAGGCGCTCCTCCCGGGGCGACTGCGTGCCCTGCTCGTCGAGCCACGCGACGAGGTGGTCCACGCTCTCCCAGATCCGGCTGTCCATGCGCGCTGCTCCCGTGCGGTGTCGTTGGTGCTGCCACCGTACGGGAGGCGCTGCGGACGCACGGGAACGGCGTGGGGGGTGAGGGGCGGGCTCCCGGTCAGCGGGTGCTGATCTTCACGTGGCGGATGTTCACGGGGAGGGTGGGGAAGCCGTCGCCGGGGTTGTTCTGGTCGTCCTCGCCGCCCGCGGCGATCTTCTGCAGGACGTCCAGGCCCGCCGTGATCCGGCCGAACGGGGTGTAGGCGGGGGAGAGCTTGGTGTCCTTCCAGACGAAGAAGAACTGGCTGCCGTTGGTGTTCGGACCGGCGTTGGCCATCGCCACGGTGCCGGCCGGGTAGGTGGCGCCGGTCAGGTTCTCGTCCGGGAAGGAGTAGCCGGGCCCGCCGCTGCCCGTTCCGGTCGGGTCGCCGCACTGCAGGACGTAGAGCCGCTGGGTGGTGAGGCGGTGGCAGTGGCTGCGGTCGAAGTAGTCGTGCTCGGCGAGGAAGCGGAACGAGAAGGTGGTGCAGGGCGCCTTGTCGGTCAGCGCCTGGAAGGTGATCGCGCCCTGGCTGGTGCGCAGGGTGGCGCGGTAGGGCTGGGCGGCCTTCTCGGCGTCGAAGACGGGGATGCCCTTGAAGTTGTCGGCCGGCACCGCGGGCGTGTAGGCGCAGGCGGGCGCGGGCGGCGGGGTGTCCGCGACGGCGGTGCCGGTGCTCGCCGTGAGCGGGAGGACGGTGGCGACGGCGAGCAGGGCCCAGGGTGCGCGCTTCACGTGACGGGCCTTCCGGAGGGTGGTGGACGGCGGGGTTGGCATGGCGCCATCATCCACGCCGGGGCGGCGATCCGGTAGAGGTCGGTAGGGGCCGTTGGGTTTCAGGCCCCGTCGGGCGGGTGGAGGGTCAGGAGGGCTCCGGGGGAACGGGGTTGGCCCGGGGTGCGGAGGTGAACAGCCCGGCGCGGGCGGCCAGCGCGGCGGCGTCGGCGGCCCGCTCGGCGGTGTGGGCGTCGAGCGGCTCGCCGGTGACGAACAGCCGGTAGTAGAGCGGGGCGGTGGCGGCCCGGACCACCTCGGCGCCGTCCGTTCCGGTGGGCAACTCGCCCCGGGCGACGGCTCGTTCGGCGACCTCGGCGGCCTGGCGGTGGCGGGAGGCGAAGAAGGCGCGCAGGGCGGTCGCGCCGGTGTCGGAGCGCTGAGCGGCGAAGATCAGCGCGGTGGGGGTGGCCCCCAGGTCGGGATCGGTGAAGACGGTGAACACCTCCCGGGTGATCAGCCGCAGGTCCTCGCGGAGGTCGCCGGTGTCGGGCAGCGGCCAGGGCCGGTCGGCCGAGGCGGTCAGGGCGTCCGCGACCAGGCCGTCCACTCCGCCCCACCGCCGGTACAGCGTCGCCTTGTGGACGCCGGAGCGGCTCGCGACCGCCTCGACGGTGAGGCCGTCGTACCCCTTCTCGGCGACCTCGGCGAGCGTGGCGGCGACCACCCCCTCCCGGACCCGGGCGCTGCGGCCGCCGGGGCGCGGGGTCGGGGTGCGGGGCTCGGGGTGGGTCGTCGCGGGGTGGGTCGGCTCCGGGGCGCTCTCGTTCAAAGTCGACTCCAGTCGCGTTAAGGCTTGCTGTGGTGTGGCGGCCGTGCCATGCTCATCGTAATGCGACCTTGGTCGCGTTACGAGAGGAGTCTGCGTGACCGCCACCGCCATTCCCGACCCCACTGCCCTGCACCCGCTCGCCGGCCACGACCGGGTCGTCCTGCTGCGCCCGCTCGTCACCGACCCGCGGATCGAGGTCGGCGAGTACACCTACTTCGACGACCCCGAAGGGGCCACCCGCTTCGAGGAGCGCAACGTCCTCTACGCCTACGGACCCGAGCGGCTGGTGATCGGAAAGTACTGCGCGATCGCCACCGGGGCCCGCTTCCTGATGGCCGGCGCCGCCCACCCGACCATCGGCGTGTCCACCTTCCCGTTCACGATGTTCGGCGGCGAGTGGACCGAGCGGACCCTCGACCTCGTCACCGGCCTGCCCAGCCGGGGCGACACCGTGATCGGCAACGACGTCTGGTTCGGCTTCGGCGCCACTGTCCTGCCCGGCGTCCGGATCGGCGACGGCGCGATCATCGCGGCCGGTGCGATGGTCACCGCCGACGTCGAGCCCTACACCATCGTCGGCGGCAACCCCGCCCGCCCGATCCGGCGCCGCTTCGAGGGCGCCGACGTCGAGCGACTGCTCCGTGCGGCCTGGTGGAACTGGCCGGTCGAGCTCGTCACCGAGCACGTCCGCGCCATCATGTCCGGGACCCCGGCCGACATCGAGGAGATCGCCGCGGCGAACGGCCTGCTCGCCCGCTGACCTGCCGGGCCTGGGAAGGACGTCGGCCCCGGGGGCGCTGGAGCCCTCCGGAGATCCAGTGAGCTGCGGCAGGGCGTTGATCACGGGTGGGCCGGTGCGGGAGGATGGCGTCCCCCTGCTCCATGCTCCGCCCCGTCGATAGCTGCGCCCTTCGCCCAGCTCCAGGGTCCGTCCGACGCCGTACGGTACTCGCGCCCCGCCGGTTCCGTTCGCTCGGAGGGATCTGACTCATGCGCGCCTCCCTGTCCGTGTCTTCGTCCTCATCGGCCCTTCGCGACCTGCCGGTTCTCCTGGTGGCGGTGGTGTGGGGGTCGAGCTTCCTCGCCGTCCAGCGGGTGGCGGAGCCCGGGACGGCCGTGGCGATGCTGGTCCTGCGGTTCGGGCTGGTGCTGCCGCTGCTCGGGATGGTCGCCTGGCCGGCGCTACGGAGGCTGAGCCGCGCCGAGTGGCTGGGCGGCGGCGCACTGGGGCTGGTGCTCAGCGGGATCTTCCTGCTGGAGACGTACGGTGCCGTGCACACCTCCGCCACCAATGCCGGGCTGATCATCAGCCTCGCGATGGTGCTCACCCCGCTCGGCGAGAGCGTCCTCAGCCGGACGGCGCCGCCGCGCGCCTTCCTCGCGGCCGCCGCGCTGGCCGTGCTCGGCGTCGCGCTGCTCACCGGGGACGGCGGGCTGCGCCCGCCTTCGCCCGGCGACCTGCTGGTGCTGGGCGCCGCCCTGGTTCGCTCGGCCTTCGTCCTGGCGACGGCCCGCGCCCGCGCCGTCCGCGGAACCGACATGCTGGCCCTGACCTGGGTCCAACTCGCCGTCGCGACAGCCGTGTTCGCGGCCGTCGCGCCAGCCGTAGGGCCGTCGCCGTGGGCCGTCGCCCGCTCGTACGGGCCCGGCCAGTGGGCCTGGTTGCTGCACCTGTCCCTGTTGTGCACGCTGTTCGCCTTCTTCGTTCAGATGTGGGCTGTCCGCGCCACCTCGCCGTCCCGGGTGAGTCTGTTGCTCGGCACCGAACCGCTGTGGGCCGCCGTCTTTGGCATCACCATCGCCGGGAACCGGATGGGTCCGCTCGCCCTGGTCGGCGGAGCCCTGGTCATGGTCGCCACCGAGTGGGGCCGCCGCACCGCTCCCGCCTCCGTCCCCGCTCCCGCTCCCGTCCGGCGCGGGGAGACCGAAGCCGTTGAGTCCGAAGCCGTCGAGTCCGAGGCCGTCGAGTCCGAGGCCGCTGGATCTGTTGTCGCCGAGTCCGCGACCGGGGTCGGGGAGCGGGGCCCGGAGCCGGCCCCGGTGTGATCCGCTGTGGTGGTCACCGGCGACTCAGCGTCCGACGGGCGTAGACCGTGCCCCAGCCCGGCTGGTGCTCGGCGTACCGGGCGGCGGGCGGCGGGAGGGGGAGGGCCCCGAGGACCGTTTCGCACGCTTGTGAACGAAGGGTCAAGCGAGCGTTCGGTCCCCCGCCACCCCTCAGGGTGAGCCGCTATAACACGTCAACATGACGCCTCGAAATTTGCTCCCGTCGACGCATAGTTGATATAGGAGCGCGGCTCTGACCAGCCGCTTCACAAGTAAATGCGACTGGTTGTGACCATTTGACTTCTTTGTGTTGACAACTCTGGGCATGTTCATATTCGTCACGATTCCCATCGTGGCGTAGATCACAAAGATGACGTTGAACTGCGTGTCGCAGATCACAAGCCGACGGGCATAGGATGCGCTCGTTCCAGGCTTTGTGAACTGCCTCACATGAGGCGGATCCCGGGAACCGGAACGCGGGTTCACCTCAGCGTGACCTGCCGGTTCCGATCTGCAGTCAAGGACGACTGGACGGAGGGAGCGGGGGCTATGAATGCCTACGCGCCGATCCTCGTACTCGGTGCCATCGCGGCGGCGTTCGCGGTCGGCTCCGTCGTGATGGCCTCACTCACCGGCCCCAAGCGCTACAACCGGGCCAAGTTGGAGGCGTACGAGTGCGGCATCGAGCCGACCCCGCAGCCCGTGGGCGGCGGTCGGTTCCCGATCAAGTACTACCTGACGGCGATGCTCTTCATCGTCTTCGACATCGAGATCGTCTTTCTCTATCCCTGGGCGGTGACCTTCGACGCCCTGGGGATCTTCGGGTTGGTCGAGATGCTCCTGTTCATCGCCACGGTCTTCGTCGCCTACGCCTACGTGTGGCGCCGCGGCGGCCTGGAGTGGGACTGAGCGCGGGGTGGCCGCCGCCTTTGTGAACGAGCGGACAAGCCCGAACGGGCCGACGTACCACAGGACTTGAGGGCTTCTTGAGGGCATTGAGAGGGATCTGATGGGAATCGAGGAGAAGCTGCCGAGCGGCTTTCTGCTCACGACCGTGGAGACGGCCGCCGGTTGGGTGCGCAAGGCGTCACTCTTCCCGGCCACCTTCGGTCTGGCCTGCTGCGCGATCGAGATGATGACCACCGGCGCAGGCCGCTACGACCTGGCCCGGTTCGGCATGGAGGTGTTCCGGGGTTCCCCCCGGCAGGCCGATCTGATGATCGTGGCGGGTCGGGTGAGCCAGAAGATGGCCCCGGTGCTGCGCCAGGTGTACGACCAGATGGCCAACCCGAAGTGGGTCATCTCGATGGGCGTCTGCGCCTCCTCGGGCGGGATGTTCAACAACTACGCGATCGTGCAGGGCGTCGACCACATCGTCCCGGTGGACATCTACCTGCCCGGTTGCCCGCCCCGCCCGGAGATGCTGATGGACGCCATCCTGAAGCTGCACGACAAGATCCAGCACGAGCCGCTGGGCGCGAACCGGATCCGGGCCGAGGAACTGGGCGAGGCGCTCGCCCTCAAGGCCACCCCGGTCAGCGAGATGCGGGGGCTGCTGCGATGAACGAGCAGGTACCCGAGACCCGTCGCGAGCACCCGGTCCACGAGATCCCGGTCGAGGTGGTCGGCCGCCGGCAGGGCATGTTCGGTGCCCAGGACAGCGGCGACACCTCCGGCTTCGGCGGCCTGGCCGCGCCGATCGTGCTGCCCGGCCCGAGCGAACGGCCGTACGGCGGCTGGTTCGACGAGGTCGCCGACGAGCTGGAGGGCGCCCTGGAGGAGCAGGGCCTGGACCCGGTCGAGGTGATCGAGAAGACCGTCGTCGACCGCGGCGAGCTCACCTTCCACATCGACCGCGCCCACCTGCTCCGGACCGCCCGCACCCTGCGCGACGACCCGGCGCTGCGCTTCGAACTGTGCCTGGGCGTGAGCGGCGTGCACTACCCCGACGACAAGGGCCGCGAGCTGCACGCGGTCTACCACCTGCGGTCGATCACCCACGGACGGCTGATCCGGGTGGAGGTCACCGCGCCGGACGCCGACCCGCGCATCCCCTCCGTGGTGAGCGTCTACCCGACCAACGACTGGCACGAGCGCGAGGCCTACGACTTCTTCGGCCTGGTCTTCGAAGGCCACCCGGCGCTCACCCGGATCATGATGCCGGACGACTGGCTGGGCCACCCGCAGCGCAAGGACTACCCGCTCGGCGGCATCCCCGTCGAGTACAAGGGCGCCCAGATCCCGGCTCCCGACCAGCGGAGGTCGTACAGCTGATGAGTACTCGGCACCACGAAGATGCTCGGCACGACGAAGAGACTCGACCCCACGAGGAGACCGAGCAGGCAGAGGCCCGGGAGACCACCGAGGGCCGGGTCTTCACGGTCACCGGCGGCGACTGGGGCGAGGTGGTCGAGGCGGTCGGCCGGGCCGACGACGAGCGCATCATCGTCAACATGGGCCCCCAGCACCCGTCCACCCACGGCGTGCTGCGGCTGATCCTGGAGATCGACGGCGAGACGGTGAAGGAGGCCCGCTGCGGCATCGGCTACCTCCACACCGGCATCGAGAAGAACATGGAGTTCCGCAACTGGGTCCAGGGCACCACCTTCGTGACCCGGATGGACTACCTGACCCCGCTGTTCAACGAGACCGCGTACTGCCTGGCCGTCGAGAAGCTGCTCGGCATCACCGACGACATCCCGGACCGGGTCAGCGTGATCCGGGTGCTGATGATGGAGCTCAACCGGATCGCCTCGCACCTGGTCTGCCTGGCCACCGGTGGCATGGAGATCGGCTCCACCACCCTGATGATCTACGGCTTCCGCGACCGCGAGCTGATCCTGGACGTCTTCGAGCTGGTCACCGGCCTGCGCATGAACCACGCGTACGTGCGCCCCGGCGGCCTCGCCCAGGACCTCCCGCCCGGCGCCGTCGACCAGATCCGCGAATGCGTGAAGACCCTGCGCTCCCGGATGCACGAGTACGACAAACTCGCCACCGGGAACCCGGTGTTCAAGGCGCGCCTGGTCGACGTCGGCTTCCTCGACCTGCCCGGCTGCCTGGCCCTCGGCGCCACCGGCCCGATCCTGCGCGCCACCGGCCTGCCGCACGACCTGCGCAAGACCGACCCGTACTGCGGCTACCAGGACTACGACTTCGAGGTCGCGATCGCGGACAGCGCCGACTCCTACGGCCGCTTCCTGATCCGCCTGGAGGAGATGCGGCAGTCGCTGGGGATCGTCGAGCAGTGCCTGGACCGGCTGCGGCCGGGCCCGGTGATGGTGGCCGACAAGAAGATCGCCTGGCCCGCCCAACTCGCCGTCGGCCCGGACGGGATGGGCAACTCGCTCGACCACATCCGCAAGATCATGGGCACCTCGATGGAGGCCCTGATCCACCACTTCAAGCTGGTCACCGAGGGCTTCAGGGTCCCGGTCGGCCAGGCGTACGCGGCGGTCGAGTCGCCCAAGGGCGAGCTGGGCGTGCACGTGGTCAGCGACGGCGGGACGCGCCCGTACCGGGTCCATTTCCGGGATCCGTCGTTCACCAATCTGCAGACGATGGCGGCGATGTGCGAGGGCGGCCAGGTCGCCGACGTGATCGTCGCGGTGGCCGGGATCGACCCGGTGATGGGAGGCGTGGACCGGTGACAGACGTCCAGTTGGGGATGCCGGCGCTGCCGGCCACACCGTACCCCGAGGAGGTGCACGCCCGGCTTGCCGCCGACGCCGCGGAGCTGATCGGCCGCTACCCGCAGGCCCGGTCGGCGCTGCTGCCGCTGCTGCACCTGGTGCAGGCCGAGGAGGGCTTCGTCAGCCCGACCGGCATCCGGTTCTGCGCCGAGCAGCTGGACCTCACCACCGCCGAGGTCACCGCCGTCGCCACCTTCTACACCATGTACCGGCGGCGCCCGGCCGGGAAGTACCACGTCGGGGTCTGCACCAACACCCTGTGCGCGGTGCTCGGCGGCGACCAGATCTTCGACGAGCTCCAGCAGCACCTCGGCGTGCGCAACAACGAGACCACCGGGGACGGCGAGATCTCGATCGAGCACATCGAGTGCAACGCGGCCTGCGACTACGCGCCCGTGGTGATGGTCAACTGGGAGTTCTTCGACGACCAGACCCCGGAGAGCGCCAAGCGGCTGGTCGACGACCTGCGCGCGGGCCGGGAGGTCCGGCCGACCCGCGGCGCCCGGCTGTGCACCTTCAAGGAGTCCGCCCGGATCCTGGCGGGCTTCCCCGACGAGCGCCCGGGTGCCAACGACGAGTCCGGCGCGGGCGGCGCGCCCTCGCTGGCCGGCCTGCGCCTGGCCAAGGGCGAGGCGCTGCCCGGCACCGGCGGCACCAAGGTCGTCGCGCCCCGCCACGAGGGCACCGGCCACGAAGGGACGGAAGCGTGATGACCGCCGCCGAGCCGGCCGAGAAGCTGCTCACCCCCGTCCTGTCCGCCTCCTGGGACGACGAACGGCCCTGGACGCTGGCCACCTACCGCCGCCACCACGGCTACGACGGCCTCAAGGCGGCCCTGGCGATGCCGCCGGACGACGTGATCGCCCTGGTGAAGGACTCCGGGCTGCGCGGTCGCGGCGGTGCCGGCTTCCCCACCGGGATGAAGTGGCAGTTCATCCCGCAGAACGACGGCAAGCCGCACTACCTGGTGGTCAACGCGGACGAGTCCGAGCCGGGCACCTGCAAGGACATCCCGCTGCTGTTCGCCAACCCGCACGCGCTGATCGAGGGCATGATCATCGCCTCCTACGCGATCCGCTGCGACCACGCGTTCATCTACCTGCGCGGCGAGGTCGTCCCGGTGCTGCGCCGCCTGCACGCGGCCGTCGCCGAGGCGTACCAGGCCGGGCTGCTCGGCCGGGACATCCTCGGCTCGGGCGTCGACCTCGACATCACCGTGCACGCCGGAGCCGGCGCCTACATCTGCGGCGAGGAGACGGCACTGCTGGACTCGCTGGAGGGCCGCCGCGGCCAGCCCCGGCTGCGGCCGCCGTTCCCGGCGATCGCCGGCCTGTACGCCTGCCCGACGGTGGTCAACAACGTCGAGTCGATCGCCTCGGTGCCGCCGATCCTGGCCCGCGGCAAGGAGTGGTTCAAGGGCCTGGGCACCGAAAAGTCCCCCGGCTTCACGCTGTACTCGCTCTCCGGCCACGTCACCAACCCCGGCCAGTACGAGGCGCCGCTGGGCATCACGCTGCGCCAGCTGCTGGACATGAGCGGCGGCGTCCGCCCCGGGCACCGGCTCAAGTTCTGGACCCCGGGCGGCTCGTCCACCCCGATGTTCACCGACGAGCACCTGGACGTCCCGCTGGACTACGAGGGTGTCGGCGCGGCCGGCTCGATGCTCGGCACCAAGGCGCTGCAGGTCTTCGACGAGACCACCTGCGTGGTGCGGGCGGTCACCCGCTGGACCGAGTTCTACGCCCACGAGTCCTGCGGCAAGTGCACCCCCTGCCGCGAGGGCACCTACTGGCTGGTCCAGTTGCTCAAGCGGATCGAGGCGGGCGCGGGCGTCGACGGGGACCTGGAGAAGCTCCTCGACATCGCCGACAACATCAACGGCAAGTCCTTCTGCGCACTGGGCGACGGCGCCGCGAGCCCGATCGTCTCCTCCCTCCAGCACTTCCGGGCCGAGTACGAGCAGCACCTGGCCGAGCGCCGCTGCCCGTTCGACCCGGCCGCCTCCACCGTCTGGGCCGACGGCCCCCGCCCCGGCCACCAGTCCGCCACCGAAAGGGAGGTGCACGCGTGACGATCACAGAGCCATCCACCTCCACGGGCGACAAGGCCGCGGTCGAGCTGGTCACGCTCACCATCGACGGCGTCGAAGTGCAGGTCCCCAAGGGGACGTTGGTGATCCGGGCCGCCGAACGGATCGGCACCCAGATCCCGCGCTTCTGCGACCACCCGCTGCTCGACCCGGCCGGCGCCTGCCGGCAGTGCATCGTCGAGATCGAGGGCCAGCGCAAGCCCGTCGCCTCCTGCACCATCCCGGTCGCCGAGGGCATGGTGGTGCGCACCCAGGTGAGTTCACCGGTGGCCGAGAAGGCGCAGCGCGGCGTGATGGAGCTGCTGCTGATCAACCACCCGCTGGACTGCCCGGTCTGCGACAAGGGCGGCGAGTGCCCGCTGCAGAACCAGGCGATGTCCACGGGTGACGCCGACACCCGCTTCGAGGGGATGAAGCGCACCTACGAGAAGCCGATCCCGCTCAGCACCCAGGTGCTGCTGGACCGGGAGCGCTGCGTGCTGTGCGCGCGCTGCACCCGCTTCTCGCAGCAGATCGCCGGGGACCCGTTCATCGACCTGCTGGAACGCGGCGCGCTCCAGCAGGTCGGCACCGGGGACGACGAGCCGCTCGACTCGTACTTCTCCGGGAACACCATCCAGATCTGCCCGGTGGGCGCCCTGACCTCGGCGGCGTACCGCTTCCGCTCCCGCCCGTTCGACCTGGTCTCCTCGCCGAGCGTGTGCGAGCACTGCTCCTCGGGCTGCGCCCAGCGCACCGACCACCGGCGCGGCAAGGTGCTGCGCCGGCTGGCGGGCGAGGACCCGGCGGTCAACGAGGAGTGGAACTGCGACAAGGGCCGGTTCGCGTTCCGCTACGCCCAGCAGCGGGACCGGATCGCCACCCCGCTGGTGCGGGTGGACGGCGAGCTGGTGCCCGCCTCCTGGCCGGAGGCGCTGGCCCGGGCCGCCGAGGGACTGCGCGGCGCCCGCGTCGGGGTGCTGACCGGTGGCCGGGTCACCGTCGAGGACGCCTACGCGTACGGGAAGTTCGCGCGGGTGGTGCTCGGCACCAACGACGTGGACTTCCGGGCCCGCCCGCACAGCGGCGAGGAGGCGGACTTCCTGGCCGCCGCCGTCGCCGGGCGCGGGGTGGACGTGGACGGCGAGGGCCTGACCTACGAGCAGCTGGAGCAGGCGCCGGCGGTGCTGCTGGCGGGTTTCGAGCCGGAGGAGGAGTCGCCGATCGTCTTCCTGCGGCTGCGCAAGGCCAGCCGCGACCGGGGCCTGAAGGTGTACTCGGTGGCGGCGTTCGCCTCCCGGGGTCTGGCCAAGCTGCGCGGCGCGCTGCTGCCGGCCGCCCCGGGCACGGAGGCGGAGTGGTTCGCCGCGCTGGCCGCCGACGAGCCGCTGAACGACGAGGCCGGGCGGGCCGCCGAGCTGCTGCGCGGCCCGGGCGCGGTGATCCTGGTGGGCGAGCGGCTGGCCGCCGCCCCGGGCGCGCTGACGGCGGTGCTGCGCCTGGCGCACGCGACCGGCGCCCGGCTGGCGTGGGTGCCGCGCCGGGCGGGTGAGCGCGGTGCGGTCGAGGCGGGCCTGCTGCCGGGGCTGCTGCCCGGCGGCCGTCCGGTGGCGGCTCCGGCCGCCCGGGCGGAGGCCGCCGGGGTGTGGGGGGTGGCGGAGCTGCCGTCCCGGCCGGGCCGGGACACCGAGCAGATCCTGACGGCCGCGGCGCACGGCGAGCTGGACGCGCTGCTGGTCGGCGGCGTCGACCCGGACGACCTGCCGGATCCGGCGCTGGCCGACGCGGCGCTGGCGGCGGTGCCGTTCGTGGTGTCGCTGGAGCTGCGGCCCTCCGCGGTGACGGCGCGCGCGGACGTGGTGCTGCCGGTGGCGGCGGTGGCGGAGAAGGCCGGCGCCTTCCTGGACTGGGAGGGCCGGCTGCGGATGTTCGAGGCGGCGCTCAAGCCCGATCAGCAGATGGGCCGCCACCTGTACCCGGACCTGCGGGTGCTGACCATGCTGGCGGAGGCGCTGGGCCACCGGCTGGGTCTGCCGGATGTCCGGGCGGCCCGGCTGGAGCTGGACCACTTCACCCCGTGGACGGGTGACCGGTCCGCGGACCCGGCCGCGCACCCCGGCGTGCTGCCCCGCCCGGCCACCGGCCAGGCGGTGCTGGCGGGTTGGCGCCAGCTGCTGGACAACGGCACGTTGCAGCAGGGTGATCCGCACCTGGCGGGGACCCGGCACCGGGCGGTGGCCCGGGTCTCGCCGGCCACCGCGAAGGAGGTCGGTGCGCCGGAGGCCGGCGCCGAGGCGGGTGGGGCGGGCGGGGCGCTGCGGCTGACCGGCCCGGCCGGCTCGCTGACCCTGCCGCTGGAGGTCACCGACTCGATCCCGGACCGCACGGTCTGGATCCCGCTCAACTCCACGCCGGGCGGCGCCCACCGCGCGCTCGGCACCACCGTCGGCCATCTGGTCACGATCGCCGTGGCCGCCCCCGAGCCGGCCGCGAGGGCCGAGGCCGCGGCGGGCGACGCGGGCAGCGAAGGGGAGGAGCGATGACTCCGCAGCCGTACGAGACGCTCCACTTCTTCGGGCAGGACCCGTGGTGGCTGGTGCTGCTGAAGGCGGTGTTCTGCTTCGGCTTCCTGGTCCTGACGGTGCTGATCGCGATCGTCTGGGAGCGCAAGGTGGTGGCCTGGATGCAGCTGCGCATCGGGCCGAACCGGCACGGGCCGTGGGGGATGCTGCAGTCCCTGGCGGACGGCGTGAAGCTCGCGCTCAAGGAAGACCTGGTGGTCAAGGGCGCGGACAAGGTGGTCTACATCCTGGCCCCGATCGTCTGCGCCGTCCCGGCGTTCATGGCCTTCGCGGTGATCCCGTTCGGGCCGGCCGGCAACGAGGTGTCGATCTTCGGCACCCGGACGGCGATGCAGCTGACCGACTTCCCGGTGGCGCTGCTGTACATCCTGGCGACGGCCTCGATCGGCATCTACGGCATCGTGCTGGCCGGCTGGTCGTCCGGTTCGACGTACCCGCTGCTGGGCGGGCTGCGCTCGGCCGCGCAGATGGTTAGCTACGAGATCGCGATGGGCCTGTCCTTCGCGGCGGTGTTCATCTACTCGGGGTCGATGTCGACCTCGGAGATCGTGGCGCACCAGCAGCCGACCTGGTTCGCGGCGCTGCTGCCGGTGTCGTTCATCGTGTACATCATCGCGATGGTGGGTGAGACCAACCGGGCGCCGTTCGACCTCCCGGAGGCCGAGGGCGAGCTGGTCGGCGGTTTCAACACCGAGTACTCCTCGCTGAAGTTCGCGATGTTCATGCTGGCCGAGTACGTCAACATGGTGACCGTCTCGGCGGTGGCCTCCACCCTGTTCCTGGGCGGCTGGCGGGCCCCGTGGCCGGTGTCGACCTTCTGGGAGGGCGCCAACCACGGCTGGTGGCCGATGCTGTGGATCACGCTGAAGATCCAGCTGCTGCTGTTCTTCTTCATCTGGCTGCGCGGCACGCTGCCCCGGTTCCGCTACGACCAGTTCATGAAGCTGGGCTGGAAGGTGCTGATCCCGGTCTCGCTGGTGTGGCTGGTGCTGATCGCGAGCGTGCGGGCGCTGCGCAACGAGGGCTATGGCTTCGGCGAGGTGGTGCTGTACGTCGGCGCGCCGGTCGGGGCGATCCTGCTGCTCGCCCTGCTGCGGGACTTCCTGAAGAAGGAGCCCGAGCCCGAACCCGCCCTGCCGAAGGGGGAGTTCGACCCGATGGCGGGCGGATACCCGGTGCCCCCGCTGCCCGGACAGGAGCTCCCGCCGGTGCCGCGCCGGCGCAGCCGGGCCCCGAAGCAACTCCAGGACGCCCTCAACGGGGCCGACCATACCGAAGGGAGCTGAACCGAGATGTCGTCCGACCAGACGGAGCGGGCCGAGCGGCCCGACAAGCCGTCGATCCTCGGCCCGGCCGCCGGCTTCGGCGTGACCTTCAAGGCCATGTTCAAGAAGCGGCTCACCGAGCAGTACCCGGAGCAGAAGAAGCCCACCGCTCCGCGCTTCCACGGCCGCCACCAGCTGAACCGGCACCCGGACGGCCTGGAGAAGTGCGTCGGCTGCGAGCTGTGCGCGTGGGCCTGTCCGGCCGACGCCATCTACGTGGAGGGCGCGGACAACCGGGAGGAGGAGCGCTACTCGCCGGGCGAGCGCTACGGCGCGGTCTACCAGATCAACTACGCCCGCTGCATCCTGTGCGGGCTGTGCATCGAGGCCTGCCCGACCCGCGCGCTCACCATGACCAACGAGTACGAGCTGGCCGACTCCTCGCGCCGGGACCTGATCTTCACCAAGGAGCAGCTGCTGGTCGGCCTGTCCGAGGGCATGGTGGACGCCCCGCACGCGATCTTCCCGGGCGCCGACGAGGGCGCGTACTACCGGGGCGAGATCACCGCGGCGGCGCCCGGGACGGTCCAGCAGGAGCGCACCGACCGGGAGCGGGAGGTCCAGCAGTGACCTCCCTCAACCTGGCCGCGACCGGGACGACCTCCGTCGGGGAGGCCGTCCAGTTCTGGGTGCTCGCGGTGATCGCGGTCGGCGGCGCGCTCGGCATGGTGCTGATGCGCAAGGCCGTGCACAGCGCGCTGTGCCTGGCGGCCACGATGATGGCGCTGGCGGTCTGTTACATGGCGCAGGGCGCGGTGTTCCTGGGCGTGGTGCAGATCGTCGTCTACACCGGCGCGATCATGATGCTGTTCCTGTTCGTGGTGATGCTGGTCGGCGTCACCAGCGAGGACTCCCTGAAGGAGCAGCTGAAGGGCCAGCGGTTCGCCGCGGTGCTGTGCGGGCTGGGCTTCGGCGTGCTGCTGATCGCCGGGATCGCCAACGCGCGGCTGGACCACTTCACCGGCCTGTCCGAGGCGAACGCCGAGGGCAACGTGCCGGGCCTGGCCCGGCTGATCTTCACCCGGTACGTGTGGGCGTTCGAGGTCACCGGCGCGCTGCTGATCACCGCGGCGATCGGTGCGATGGTGCTGACCCACCGCGAGCACGTGAAGGCGCCGAAGACGCAGCGCGAGCTGGCCGCCCAGCGGGTCGTGGACAACCTCCAGCTGCCGCCGCTGCCGGCGCCGGGCGTGTACGCGCGGCACAACGCGGTGGACGTTCCGGCGCTGCTGCCGGACGGCACGATCGCCGAGGACTCGGTGATGGCGACGCTGCGCGAGCGCGGCCAGGTCCGGGACGTCAGCCAGGAGATGCTGCGGCGGATGGCCGAGCTGGAGAACACCACGGCGGACTGGCTGGGCCGGCCGTCGTCCGAGCGGCCGGCGGTCGCCGGACCGCGCAAGTCCCTGGAGCCGGTGCCGGCGTCGGTGCCGGCGTCGGTGAACGGCAAGGACGGCAACGGCGGTCCGAACGGTCTGAACGGCAACGGCGGTCTGAACGGCAACGGCGGTCTGAACGGCAACGGCGGTTCGAACGGCAAGGACGGCTTGAACGGCAGGGACGGCCTGAACGGCAAGGACGGCCTGAACGGCCGCGCCGACGAGGAGGGAGCGGAGTGAACCCGGCCAACTACCTGTACCTCGCGGCCCTGTTGTTCACCATCGGCGCGGCCGGAGTGCTGATCCGGCGCAACGCGATCGTGCTGTTCATGTGCGTGGAGCTGATGCTGAACGCCTCGAACCTCGCCCTGGTGACCTTCTCCCGGCTGCACGGCACCCTGGACGGCCAGATCATCGCGTTCTTCACGATGGTGGTCGCGGCGGCCGAGGTCGTGGTCGGCCTCGCCATCATCGTCTCCATCTTCCGGACCAGGCACTCCGCTTCGGTCGACGACAGCAATCTGATGAAGCTGTAGGCGGAGGGCCTCGGTGAACTCTCTCATTCCGCTGCTGGTGGCGGCCCCGCTGGCCGGCGCCGCCCTGCTCCTGCTCGGCGGCCGCGCGCTGGACCGCTTCGGCCACTGGCTGGCCACCGCCCTCGCGGCGCTCTCGTTCGGCTTCGGCCTGGCGCTGTTCTGGGACATGCTGGGCCGCGAGGCCGAGCACCGGGCCGTCACCGAGCACCTGTTCAGCTGGATCCCGGTGAACGGGTTCCAGGCCGACATGTCGTTCCGGCTCGACCAGTTGTCGATGACCTTCGTCCTGCTGATCACCGGCGTCGGCACGCTGATCCACCTGTACTCGGTGGGCTACATGGCGCACGACGAGCGCCGGCGCCGCTTCTTCGCGTACCTGAACCTGTTCCTGGCCGCCATGCTGCTGCTGGTGGTCGCCGACAACTACCTGCTGCTGTACTTCGGTTGGGAGGGCGTGGGCCTCGCCTCGTACCTGCTGATCGGTTTCTGGCAGCACAAGCCGAGCGCGGCGACGGCGGCGAAGAAGGCGTTCATCGTCAACCGGGTCGGTGACCTGGGCCTGTCGATCGCGATCATGCTGATGTTCACCGAGTTCGGCTCCTTCGCCTTCGAACCGGTCTTCGGTGGGGCGGCGCAGGCGAGCGAGGGCAAGCTGACGGCGATCGGCCTGATGCTGCTGCTGGCGGCCTGCGGCAAGTCGGCGCAGGTGCCGCTGCAGTCCTGGCTGGGCGACGCGATGGAGGGCCCGACCCCGGTGTCGGCGCTGATCCACGCGGCCACCATGGTGACCGCCGGCGTCTACCTGATCACCCGCTCGTCGGCGATCTTCGACCTGGCGCCGGACGCGCAGACCGCCGTGGTGGTGGTCGGCGCGGTCACGCTGCTGTTCGGTGCGATCGTCGGTTGCGCGAAGGACGACATCAAGAAGGCGCTGGCCGGGTCGACGATGTCGCAGATCGGCTACATGGTGCTGGCGGCCGGGCTCGGCCCGATCGGCTACGCCTTCGCGATCATGCACCTGGTGACGCACGGCTTCTTCAAGGCCGGGCTGTTCCTCGGCGCCGGGTCGGTCATGCACGGCATGAACGACGAGGTGAACATGCGTCACTACGGCGGCCTGCGCAAGTACATGCCGGTCACCTTCGTCACCTTCGGCCTCGGCTACCTGGCGATCATCGGCTTCCCCGGCCTGTCCGGCTTCTTCTCCAAGGACAAGATCATCGAGGCGGCCTTCGCCAAGGGCGGCACCGAGGGCTGGATCCTCGGCCTGTGCGCGCTGACCGGTGCCGCCGTCACCGCGTTCTACATGACCCGGGTGATGCTGCTGACCTTCTTCGGCGAGAAGCGCTGGCAGCCGGACGCGGAGGGCAACGCCCCGCACCCGCACGAGTCGCCGAAGACCATGACCATCCCGATGGTCCTGCTGGCCTTCGGCTCGGTCTTCGCGGGCGGGCTGTTCGCCTTCAACGACTCGTTCCTGACCTGGCTGGAGCCGGTCACCGGACACTCCGAGGGCAACTCGCCGCTCGCCCCGCTGGTGGTCACCGTGCTCACCACGGCCTGCATGCTGGCCGGCGTCCTCGTCTCGTACCTGATGTACGGGCGCTCCGCCGTCCCCGTGGTGCCGCCGGTCGGCTCCCCGCTCACCCGGGCCGCCCGCCGCGACCTGCTCCAGGACGACTTCAACCACGCCGTCCTGGTCCGCCCGGGCTCGGCGCTCACCGCGACGCTGGTCTACTTCGACAGCCGCGGTCTGGACGGCTTCGTCAACGGCCTGGCCGCCACCATCGGCGGCGTGTCCAGTCGGCTGCGGCGGGTCCAGAACGGCTTCGTCCGCTCGTACGCGCTCTCCATGTTCGGCGGCACGCTGGTGCTGGTCGCCACGACTCTCCTGATGAGGTCCGTCTGATGACTCGCGCAGATTCCACGTGGGGGGTGCGGCCATGAGCGCGTTGCTGACCGCCACCTGTGCCGTCCCGGCGGCCGGCGCGGTGCTGACCGCCGCCCTGCCCGCCGGGTCGACCGAGCGCCGCCGCTCGACCACCAAGGCCGTCGCCCTGGGCGTCTCGGTCGTCACCCTGGTGCTGGCCGCCGTGGTGGCGACCCGCTTCGACCCGCACGGCGATCGCTACCAGCTGACCGAGTCGTACAGCTGGATCCGCTCCTTCGGCATCACCTTCTCGCTCGGCGTGGACGGCATCGGCGCCGTCCTTGCCCTGCTCACCGCCGTCCTGGTGCCGGTGGTGATGCTGGCCTCCTGGCACGACGCCGACCCGGGGCCTGCCTCTCCCGACGGCACCTTTGAGGGCAGGCGCCGCACCCAGGGCTTCTTCGCCCTGATCCTGGCGGTGGAGGCGATGGTGGTCGTCTCCTTCTACGCCACCGACGTCTTCCTCTTCTACGTGTTCTTCGAAGCCATGCTGATCCCGATGTACTTCCTGATCGGCGGCTTCGGCGACCGGGCCGGCGGCCCCGACGCGGCGCGCCAGCGCTCGTACGCGGCCGTGAAGTTCCTGCTCTACAACCTGCTCGGCGGCCTGGTGATGCTGGCCGCCGTGATCGGCCTGTACGTGATCGCGCAGGACCAGGGCTTCGGCACCTTCGACCTCCGGACCCTCACCTCGGCGATCGCCGACGGCAAGCTCCAGCTGTCCGGCACCGCCGAGAAGGCGCTGTTCCTGGGCTTCTTCTTCGCCTTCGCGGTGAAGGCCCCGCTGTGGCCGCTGCACACCTGGCTGCCGAACGCGATGGGCGAGGCCACCGCCGGCACCGCCGTGCTGATCACCGCCGTGGTGGACAAGGTCGGCACCTTCGCGATGCTGCGCTTCTGCCTCGGGCTGTTCCCGCACGCCTCGAAGACCTTCGCCCCGGTGATCCTGGTCCTGTCGGTGATCGGGATCATCTACGGCGCGCTGCTGGCGGTCGGCCAGAAGGACATCAAGCGGCTGGTCGCCTACGCGTCGATCTCGCACTTCGGCTTCATCATCATGGGCATCTTCGCGCTGACCAGCCAGGGCCAGAGCGGCGCCACCCTCTACATGGTCAACCACGGCATCTCCACCGCCGCGTGGATGCTGGTGGCGGGCTTCCTGATCTCCCGCCGCGGCTCGCGGCTGATCGCCGACTACGGCGGGGTGCAGAAGGTCGCCCCGGTGCTCGCCGGGACGTTCCTGATCGGCGGTCTGGCCACCCTGTCGCTGCCCGGGCTGGCCCCGTTCGTCAGCGAGTTCCTGGTGCTGGTGGGCACGTTCACCCGCTACCCGGCGATCGGCATCGTGGCGACCTTCGGCATCGTGCTGGCCGCGCTGTACGCCCTGCTGCTGTACCAGCGCACCATGACCGGCCCGGTGAAGGCCGGCGTCGGCGGGATGCCCGACCTCAAGGTCCGCGAACTGGCCGTGGTCGCCCCGCTGGTGGCGCTGACCATCCTGCTCGGCGTCTACCCCAAGCCGCTCACCGACCTGGTCAACCCCTCGGTGAACGCGACGCTCTCGCAGGTCCACGAGACCGACCCGGCGCCGGCCCACCCGGTCGCCGCCACCTCAGGAGGTGAGCAGAAGTGAGCACCACCGGCATGCTCGCCGCCGCCGGCGGCAACACCGCCAGCATCCCGGCGCCGCACCTGGAGTACGGCCAGCTCTCCCCGATGCTGGTGGTGTTCGGCGCCGCCGTGGCCGGCATCCTGGTGGAGGCCTTCGTGCCCCGCCGGCACCGGCACTGGACGCAGGTGTCGCTCGCCCTGGCCGGGCTGATCGGCTCCTTCGTCGCCGTGGTGGTGCTGGCCTCCCAGGGCTTCGGCTCCACCCGGGTCGACCTGCTGGCCATGGAGTCCGTCGCGCTGGACGGCCCGGCGCTGTTCCTGCAGGGCGTGATCCTGCTGGCCGCCGTCGTCGCGGTGCTCACCTACGCCGAACGGAAGCTGGAGCCCAAGGCGGGCGGCCTGCCCGCCGACGCCTTCGCGGCCCAGGCCGCCGCCACCCCCGGCGGCGAGCAGGAGCGGGCCGCGGTCCGGGCCGGCTTCGCCACCAGCGAGGTCTTCCCGCTCACCATGTTCGCGGTCGGCGGGATGCTGCTGTTCCCCGCGGCCAACGACCTGCTGACGATGTTCGTGGCGCTGGAGGTCTTCTCCCTCCCGCTGTACCTGCTCTGCGCGCTGGCCCGGCGCCGCCGGCTGCTCTCCCAGGAGGCGGCCGTCAAGTACTTCCTGCTGGGCGCCTTCGCCTCGGCGTTCTTCCTGTTCGGCACCGCGCTGCTGTACGGCTACGCGGGCAGCGTGAAGCTCGGCGACATCTCGGACGTGATCTCCGGCAAGGCGATGACCACCCCGGCGCAGCTGAGCAGCACCCAGAGTGACGCGCTGCTGCTGATCGGCCTGGCGATGCTCGCGGTCGGCCTGCTGTTCAAGGTCGGCGCGGTGCCGTTCCACTCCTGGACCCCGGACGTGTACCAGGGCGCGCCGACCCCGGTGACCGGCTTCATGGCGGCGGCGACGAAGGTCGCGGCCTTCGGGGCGTTCCTGCGGCTGTTCTACGTGGCCTTCCCGGGCCTGCGGCTGGACTGGCGGCCGGTGCTGTGGGGGGTGGCGATCCTCACCATGGTGGTGGGCGCGGTGCTGGCGGTCACCCAGCAGGACGTCAAGCGGCTGCTGGCGTACTCCTCGATCGCGCACGCCGGGTTCATCCTCACGGGCGTGATCGCCACCAACAAGCAGGGCCTGTCCTCGGTGCTGTTCTACCTGCTGTCGTACTCCTTCGTGACGCTCGGCGCGTTCGCCGTGGTCACCCTGGTGCGCGACTCCAAGGGCGAGGCGACCCACCTGTCCAGCTGGGCCGGGCTGGGCCGGCGCTCGCCGCTGGTGGCGGCGGTGTTCGCACTGTTCCTGCTGGCCTTCGCCGGGATCCCGCTGACCTCCGGGTTCACCGGGAAGTTCGCGGTGTTCCAGGCGGCGGCGGCCGGCGGGGCGACGCCGCTGGTGATCGTCGGTGTGCTGAGTTCGGCGGTGGCCGCGTTCTTCTACATCCGGGTCATCGTGCTGATGTTCTTCTCCGACCCGAAGCCGGGCGGCCCGACGGTGGCGATCCCGAGCGCCTTCACGGCGACCGCGATCGGGGTGGGGGTGCTGGTCACGCTGGGTCTCGGCCTGCTGCCGCAGTACTTCCTGGACCTGGCGTCGAAGGCCGCGCTGTTCGTCCGCTGACCGCCGCCGGGGCGGCGCCGCCGCCCCGGGCCCGTCCGGGCCGCGCCCTCGGCGCGCGGTCCGGACGCGCGTTTGCCGCCGGCCCGCCGGCGGAGGGGCTCCGGCCCGTGTTTTCCAGCTGAATTCGCCCCCACCGCAGTACTGCCCCCACAGCCGCCCTGACCAGGGCATCCGGCCCGATCATGACAGGATCCGCACGCCCGTGCAGTGATCCACTCGTGACCGGATACCCTGCCTGTATGGCCAGCGGCGGCACTCAGGGACCAGGCCGCTAGATCGACCAGGGACAGAGGAGTGGTCTTCGTGACCGTCGTGGGACCCTTCGGGCTCAGCGTGCAGGACCGCGACCTGACCCGGGACGTTCAGGCCGGACTGGACGCGGTGGAGACGGCGCTCGCCGAGGCCGTCAAGAGCGACGTCCCGTTCATCACCATCACCGCCAGTCACCTCATCGAGGCCGGCGGCAAGCGCTTCCGTCCGCTGCTGCTGCTGCTGGCGGCGCAGTTCGGCGACCCGGGGGCGCCCGGTGTGGTGCCGGCGGCCGTCGTCGTCGAACTCACCCACCTGGCGACCCTGTACCACGACGACGTCATGGACGAGGCCCCGGTGCGCCGCGGCGCCCCCAGCGCCAACTCCCGCTGGGACAACTCGGTGGCCATCCTCACCGGCGACTTCCTGTTCTCCCGCGCCTCCCAGGTGCTCGCCGACCTCGGCCCCGAGGCGGTGCGGATGCAGGCCGACGCCTTCGAGCGGCTGGTCACCGGCCAGATCCTGGAGACCCGCGGCCCCGGCCCGGACGGCGACCCGCTGCTGCACTACCTCGACGTGCTGGCCGGCAAGACCGGTTCGCTGATCGCGGTCTCCTGCCGGATAGGAGCGCTGATGGCCGGCGCCGAGCCGTGGATGGTGGACACCCTCAGCGAGTTCGGCGAGCGGATCGGCATCGCCTTCCAGCTGGCCGACGACGTGCTGGACATCGCCAGCGACGGCCAGGAGTCCGGCAAGACCCCCGGCACCGACCTGCGCGAGGGCGTGCCGACCCTGCCGACCCTGCTGCTGGAGCAGATGCCGGCTGACCCCGCCGACCCGGCCGACACCCGGCTGCGCGAACTGCTCACCCTGGACCTCGCCGACGACGAGCTGCACGCCGAGGCGCTGCGGCTGCTGCGCCGCCACCCCGCGCTGGAGCGCGCCCGCCGGGAGACGCTGCGCCAGGCCGAGGACGCCCGGGCGCTGCTCGCCCCGCTGCCGGACTGCGCGGCGAAGGCGGCCCTGGAGGGGCTCTGCGACGCGGTGGCGATCCGGACCATGTGACCGGGGCGCGGCGGGCGGCAGCCCCTGACCGGCGGATCCGCGGACGGCGGGCCGGGTGTTCACCCGGATGGGGGAGACTGGCCCCTGTCAGCTCTGCCCTGCCGGGAAGGTCACCATGCGCCGCGTCGTCATAGCCGAGGACTCCGTACTGCTGCGGGAGGGCCTGACCCGGCTGCTCACCGACCGGGGCCTGGAGGTCGTGGCGGGTGTCGGGGACGGCGCCGCGCTGGTGAAGACCATCCACGACCTGGCCGCGGCCGGGCAACTGCCGGACGTCGTGGTCTCCGACGTGCGGATGCCGCCGAGCCACACCGACGAGGGCCTGCGCGCCTGCGTCGAGCTGCGCGGGCGCTACCCGGAGCTGAACGTGCTGGTGCTGTCGCAGTTCGTGGAGGAGCGGTACGCCTCCGAGCTGCTGGCCGGTTCGACCCGGGGCGTCGGCTACCTGCTGAAGGACCGGGTCGCGGAGGTGCGCGAGTTCGCGGACGCGGTGGTCCGGGTCGCCGAGGGCGGCACCGCGCTGGACCCGGAGGTGGTGCAGCAACTCCTCAGCCGCAGCCGCAAGGGCGACGTGCTGGCCAACCTCACCCCGCGCGAGCGGGAGGTGCTCGGGCTGATGGCGGAGGGCCGCACCAACAGCGCGGTGGCCAAGCAGCTGGTGGTCTCGGACGGCGCGGTGGAGAAGCACGTCAGCAACATCTTCCTGAAGCTGGGCCTGGCGCAGAGCCCGGAGGACCACCGCCGGGTGCTGGCGGTGCTCACCTACCTCAACTCGTAGCCGTCCCGGCGGCCGGGCAGCTCGGGGGTAGGGGGCGGGGGAGCGGCCGTCGGACGCGGAATGATCTCCGGCGGCCGGACGTTGTACCCCGTGTGCGGTTTGCGGTTCGGGCGCGGGCCGGTGTTTTCCCGCCGCACGTGGGAGTTCCGTCCGGGATCAAGTGCCCGCGCATAGGATGCGGGAGGTGCACCAAGCGGACGGGGCACGGGGCCGCGCCCGCGGTGGTGTGCCCTCGAGGAGGTCCGCGGCAGTGACCAGTCAGGTCGATCAGTCAGAGGCAGTGGACGGCTCGGACGGCGACGGTGGTCGTTCCGGGAACGGTGACGGACGCCCCGGTGCGGCCGTGCCCGCCGATCCAACGGCCCCGGGAGGTTCGCCGCCGAGGCACGGCAAGCCGATCCGCCGACTGGACCGGGTGATCATCCGTTTCGCCGGTGACTCGGGTGACGGCATGCAGCTCACCGGTGACCGGTTCACCTCGGAG
>NZ_JBWKER010000011.1:131965-173538 GCF_056435345.1 Kitasatospora sp. NPDC043950 | reverse complement strand
CCCCCCCCCCCCCCCCCCCCCCCCCCCCCCCCCCCCCCCCCCCCCCCCCCCCCCCCCCCCCCCCCCCCCCCCCCCCCCCCCCCCCCCCCCCGGCCCGGTGCTCAGGACACCGGGCGGTTCGGGTGGACGCTCCGGGTCACGCCGGCGGCGGGCAGAGGGTGGTCCGCAGCGCGTCGTTGATCTTCGCGGCGGTGTCCGGTCCGAAGCCCTGCGGGTGGTCGGGCGAGGTGAAGCGCTGGTTGGCCAGCTCGACCAGCTTCGACTTGTCCTTGGGGAACTGGAACAGCGCCTGGCACTGGTTGCGGGCCCGGTCCACGGCCTGGTCCGGCTTGCCGCCGACGATTGCCGGGTCTATCGCGTCCAGCGCGGCGACCAGCTTGCCGGTCAGGTCGGTGCCCGGCTTTCCGGGCAGGCCGGCGTCGCTGGGGGGCGTGGGCTTGGCCGGGGCGGGGGCTCCGGAGGAACCGGAGTCCGGGGCGGGGGCCGAGGGGCTGTCGGGCGCGGGCGCCGAGGGGGCCGCGGGCACCGAGGGGGAGGCGGCCGGGTCGGGCGCGGAGGCCGAGGGCGACTCGGGCGCCGACGGCGTCGAGGCGGTGCCGGGGGCGGGAGCCGAGGCGGCGGCCGGGGTGGTGGGGGAGCCGGCCGCGGCGGTGGCCGGGTGGGGGCCCGGTCCGGAGCTGGAGCAGGCAGCGAGGCTCACCGCGGCGAATGCCGTGAGGGTGGCGGCGAGGAGACGAGTGCGCATGGCGTCACACTGTCATGTCCGCGGCGTCGAAGGGAAGATCCTCCCGCGAGCGCGGACGGCCCGGGAGGGGGACCTCCCGGGCCGCCGACTCGCCGCGTTCGCAAGACACGGGCGAGGCGCCAGCAAGGCACGGCCAGGGCGCGGGCGAGGCGCCAGCAAGGAACGGCCGGGGCGCGACCGGGCACGGCCAAGGGGCCGGCCGAGGCGTGGTCAGCCGAGGCCGTTGGCCTTCAGCCAGTCCTTGGCCACCGCCGACGGGTCGTCCTTGTCGATCGCGACGCGCTTCATCAGCGCCGTCAGCCCCGCCGTGTCGAGCTTGGCCGACACCGCGTTGAGGGCCGCCGTCGCGGTGGGGTTCACGCTCGCCTTGTTGACCAGCGGGGTGACGTTCTGCGCGCCGAAGAGGTTCTTCGGGTCGGTCAGCGGGACGAGCTTCAGCTGGACGATCTTCGGGTCGGTGGTGAACACGTTGCCGACCTGGATGGTGCCGTCCTTGAGCGCGTTCGCGGTGGCGTCGCCGGTGGGCTTCCACTCCTTGAAGTTCAGCCCGTAGACGTCCTTGAGCTGCTGCTCGCGGCGGGACTTGAACTCCGGCGGACCGCCTATCGTGAACTCGCCCGCCTTGGCGGCCAGGTCGGCGATGCTCTTGAGGCCGTACTTGTCGGCGTTCTCCTGGGTGACGCTGAGCGAGTCCTTGTCCTCGGCGGGGGAGGAGTCGAGGATCCCCAGTGCGGCGGGCAGCGTCTTGGCCAGCGCCGCGTTCACCTCCTCGGTGGTGGCGGCGGTGGACTTGGCGTCCAGGTAGGCGAGCAGCGAGCCGTTGTACTCGGGCAGGACGCTCAGGCTGCCGCTCTGGAGCTGCCCGTAGAGCACCTCGCGGCTGCCGATGTTGAACTTCTCCTCGACCTTGACGCCCTTGGCCTTGAGGGCCTGCGAGTAGATCGAGCCGAGCAGCACGTTCTCCGGGAAGTTCGCCGAGCCGACGACCACCGTCGAGCCGGCGCCGGCGCCCGAGGCGGCGGGGGAGCCCGCCGCGGAGCCGCCGCCGAGCGGGTCGCCGCCGCCGGAGGAGCCGCAGGCGGTGGCGCCGAGGGCGAGTGCGGCGAGCGTGCCGAGGACGACGGCGCGCCTGCTTCCGTGGTTTGTCGACATGGTGACAGATGTCCTTCCGGAGAGGATGGGAACGAGGTTCAGCGGGCCCGGCGCTGGGCGCGCATCCCGGGCGGGAGCGCGTACCGGGCGAGCAGGGCGAAGAACAGCTGGGCGCCGACCGCGAGCAGCACCACCAGCAGTGCGCCGCCGACGGTGACGGCGTACTTGCGGGTGGCCAGTCCGTCGATGACGTAGCGGCCGAGGCCGCCCAGCCCGACGTACGCGGCCACGGTGGCGGTCGCGATCACCTGGACGGTCGCGGTGCGAAAGCCCGCGAGCAGGGTCGGCGCCCCGGATGGCAGGCAGACCTGCCACAGCACCTGCGGGTGGGTCAGCCCGATGCCGCGCGCCGCGTCCCGGACGTCCGGGTCGGTGCCGCGCACCCCCTCGACGGCGGCCACCAGCAGCGGTGGCGCGGCGAGCGCGACCAGCGGGATCAGCACGGCCGTGTCCCCGACCCCGCCGAGCAGCACTGCCAGCGTCACCAGGCCGAGCGTCGGCAGGGCGCGGGTGGCACCGGCGAAGGCCGTCACGAGCGTGACGCCGCGCCCGGTGTAACCGATCAGCAGCCCGAGCGGCACGGCGAGCAGCGCTGCGAACAGCAGGGCCTCGCCGGAGAGCACCAGGTGCTCGGTGATCCGGTGCACGATCGAGTCCGGGCCGCTGCGGTGGTCGGGGGCGGAGAAGAAGTCGCCCAGCCAGTTCAGCCAGTTCACGAACCGGCTCCCTTCTCCCGGACGGCCCAGGGTGCGAGCAGCCGGCGGGCGCCCACCAGCAGCAGGTCGACGGCCAGCGCGAGGGCGGCGATCAGCGCGATGCCGGCCACGATCGGGGTCGGGAACGTGCGCTGGAAGCCGTCGATGAACAGGTAGCCGAGCCCGCCGCGCCCGATCAGCGCGCCGACGCTGGCCAGCGAGATGCTGGACACCGCCGCGACCCGCAGCCCGGCGATCAGGTACGGCACGGCGGCGGGCAGCTCGACGGAGGTCAGCCGGTGCCACGGCCCGTACCCCATCGCGGTGGCGGCCTGCCGGACCGGGTCCGGGACGGCGCGCAGGCCGTCCACGGTGGTCGGCAGCAGCACGGCGAGCGCGTAGAAGGTGAGCGGGATCATCACGGTGGCCTGGGTGGCGAGGCCGGTGTAGGGGATGAGCACCACGAACACGGCCAGCGAGGGCAGCGCGTAGACGATGTTGAAGACGGCGGACAGCGGTTGGTACAGCCGGGGGAAGCGGGTGCAGGCCAGGCCCAGCGGGACGGCCAGCAGCAGGCCGATGAGCACCGGAAGCAGGGAGATCACGGCGTGGTCGGCGAGCAGGTCGCCGAGGTAGCCGAGGTGGTCGCCGATCCAGTACCAGCGGACGATCGGTTCACCGTCCACCGGCCGCCCCGTCCGTGAGGTCACCGGCCGCCGCGCCGGCTGCCGCACCGCCCGCCGCGTCCACAGGGCCACCGGCTCCCGCACCGCCCGCCGTGCCCGCTGCGTCGGCCGCCGCGGCGGCCACAGGGGTGGACAGTGCGGCGAGGACGGCCTCGCGGCTCGCGGTGCCGGTGGCCCGGCCGTCGGCGTCCAGGGCCACGGCGGCCCCGGCGGGGGAGAGGACGGCGGCGTCCAGCGCGGTGCGCAGGGTGTCGGCGTCCGGCCGGTAGCCGGAGACCGGGTGCAGCTCGGCGGTGGCGGCGTCGCGGTCGATCCAGCCGATCGGGCGGCGCTCGTCGTCCAGCGCCAGTTCCCAGCCGCCGTAGCGCAGCCCGTCGGCCACTGGGCGGACGGCGACGGTGGTCGCGGGGCGCAGGGCGAGGCCGCGCAGGCCCCGGTCGCGGCCGAGGAAGGCGGCCACGCCGTCGTCCGCGGGGGTGGTGAGCAGGGTGTGCGGGTCGGCGAGCTGGGCGATCCGGCCGTGTTCGCGCAGGACCACCACCTGGTCGCCGAGCCGGACGGCCTCCTCGATGTCGTGGGTGACGAACAGCACCGTCTTGTGCAGCTCGGACTGGAGCCGCAGCAGTTCCTCCTGGAGCCCGGCGCGCACCACCGGGTCGACGGCGCTGAACGGCTCGTCCATCAGCAGCACCGGCGGGTCGGCCGCGAGGGCGCGGGCCACGCCCACCCGTTGCTGCTGGCCGCCGGACAGCTGGAACGGGTACCGCTTGCCGGTCTCGGGAGCGAGCCCGACCAGTTCGAGCAGTTCGGCGGCCCGGGCGCGGGCCTTCTTGCGGTCCCAGCCGAGCAGGTAGGGCACGGTGGCGACGTTGTCGATCACCTTGCGGTGCGGGAACAGGCCGGCCTGCTGGATCACGTAGCCGATGCCACGGCGCAGCTTGGCGGGCTCCAGTTCGGCGACGTCCGTGTCGTCCAGCAGCACCCGGCCCGAGGTCGGCTCGACCATCCGGTTGACCATGCGCAGCAGGGTGGTCTTGCCACACCCGGACGGTCCGACCAGGACGGTTATCCGACCGGTCGGGACGTCCAGGTCCAGGCCCTCGACGGCGATGGTGCCGTCGGGGTGGCGCTTGCCGGCGCCCTCGAATCTGATCACGGGGAGTTTCCTCGTCAGGGCGCCCCGGGGAGGCGGCGCCTGTTTCGGTCGTACGGTTGATGGCGGTTCGTCGACAAGCGGCGACGGCGTGGGCCGTACCGGCCGCTGCCGTGACGGCGTCTGTCGGATCGACCGCCCGGGCGTTCTTCCGCCCGCGTGGCTGCCCAGCTTCGGACCGGCGGAAACTCTGATCAGACTATGACCTGCATCATCTCCTGTCTCTCACTTACCACCCGGCACGGGGCCCGGACCCCGCCTCCGGACGGCCGGGGCCGACCGGACGCCCGACGTTCCGGCAGGTCAGAGGGGTGGGACACGGACACCCTGACGGCGGGTCGAGGGCTCGGGCCCCGGACGATCAGCCCGTCAGCCGCCGAGCGCCCCGGCCCTCCAGACTCTCAGCCGCCCCGGCGCGTCGGCAGCCCGGAGGCCGCCCAGCCGACGAAGCCGCCGTCCAGATCGGTCGCCCGGTGCAGCCCCAGCTCGCGCAGCGAGGCCGCCGCCAGGCTGGAGGCGTACCCCTCCGAGCAGACCACGATCACCTCGACGTCGTAATCCGACGCCTCGGGGATCCGGTGACTGCCCGTCGGGTCCAGCCGCCACTCCAGGACGTTGCGCTCGATGATCAGCGAGCCGGGGATCTCCCCCTCCGCCGCCCGCTGCGCCGCCGGACGGATGTCCACCAGCAGCGCGCCGTCCAGCTGCGACTGGTACGCCTCTCGGGCGCGCGGACGGTGGACGCCCTCGCGGGCCCGCTCCACCAGGTCGTCGATCGTGGTCACCATTGCTCCGGTCCTTCCTCCGAGGTACGGACGAGCCCGCCGGCCCGCAGGTCGTAGTGCGCCATCGAGCCCAGCGGGGGCGAGTAGGCGTGCAGGGTCACGGCCGGGCCGGACGCGGTGTTGCGCACGTCGTGCACGTACTCGGGGCCGAAGGCGCGGGCGGTGCCGGCCGGGACCCGGCGGATCAGCAGGCCCTGCTCCGGCCCGCCGAGGGACAGCTCCTCCAGCTCGCCGAGGGCGACGGTGAACGCGCCGCGCGAGCCGCCGTGGTCGTGGAAGCCGGTGGACTGGCCGGGCAGCCAGCTGATCAGCCACACCTCGTGGTCGTCGTCGGCCACCAGCCGCCGATACCAGCGCTCCTCGGTGGAGAGCCGGACGAGGTGGATCCACTGGTCGGGCTGTTCGGCCAGTTCGCGGACGACGGTGCGCAGGGCGCTCGGGGTGAGCGGCGCGCGGGTCTCCGCGGTGGCGGTGGCGGTGGCCGTGGCGGTGGCGGTGGCGGTGGCCGTGGCCTTGGCTGTTCTGGCCGGTGCCGGTGCCGGTGCCGGTGCCGGGGTCGGGGCTTGGGCGGCAGCGGGTTCGTCGGGGGCGAGGTTCAGGCTCATGGGGGCGTCCTCGGGTGCAGCGGGAACGTCGGCGGGGTGCGCCCTGGTCCGGCGGCGGGCGAGGGCGCGGGCCGACGGAGCGGCACGGCACGCGCGGATGCGCCGGGCGGGGCGGGAATCAGAACGCTGGGTGCGGGTGTGCGGCGCGGGCCCTGGCGGACGTCACAGGGCGGGGGCAGCGCGGAGAGCCAAGGTCAACAGGCACAGATGGAACTCGCCTGGCGTCGCAGATCGACGTGCAGGCGGCAGACCAGAGTGGTGCCGGTGTCCATGCGCCGGATCCTTCCCGAGCCAACCGGACGAAGTCAAGCCGGATGGGGCCGGATCGCCCGGCTCCGCCGCCGGTCGGCTCTCCGCCGGCTGCCCGTTACCCCTCGGCCGGCCGCCTTCGGCTGCGCCGCGCTAATCCACCCCGGCCGACCGGCCGACCGGCCGACCGGCCGTCGAGCCGTTCTGGACCGGAACCGCCGAACGGCACTCGCATGCGTAAGGACCCCACTTGCGGGGTAAATGATCGTTTCATCCCATCCAGGACCCTCTGCGTGTCCGCGTCACGAGATCGCCCCAGATGCGTTACCGCCAACGTATTGTCAGGCCACCGAGGCCCGGCCTACGGTCTACAGACCGCTTTCTACGCACGTAGACCCCTGCGGATCCCCGGCGGTCCGCAGACGAGACCCGCCCGCCCCGTCAACCCTCAGACCGCAGGCCCGACCCCATGGCCGGGCGGCGGAGTTGCGGAGGTATCCATGTCGCAGATCGTCCGTGCCGCGCTCGTCCAGACCCGCTGGACCGGCGACCAGGAGAGCATGATCGCCCTTCACGAGCGGTACGCCCGCGAGGCCGCCGCCCAGGGCGCGAAGATCATCGGTTTCCAGGAGGTCTTCAACGCCCCGTACTTCTGTCAGGTCCAGGAAGCCGAGCACTACCGCTGGGCCGAAGCCGTCCCCGACGGCCCCACCGTCCGCCGGATGCAGGACCTCGCCCGTGAACTCGGCCTGGTGATCGTCGTCCCGGTCTACGAGGAGGAACAGGCCGGGGTCTACTACAACACCGCCGCCGTCATCGACGCCGACGGCAGCTACCTCGGCAAGTACCGCAAGCACCACATCCCGCAGGTCAAGGGCTTCTGGGAGAAGTACTACTTCAAGCCCGGCAACCTCGGCTGGCCCGTCTTCGACACCGCCGTCGGCAAGGTCGGCGTCTACATCTGCTACGACCGCCACTTCCCCGAGGGCTGGCGCGCCCTGGGCCTGGCCGGAGCGCAGATCGTCTACAACCCCTCCGCCACCAGCCGAGGCCTCTCCGCCTACCTCTGGCAGCTGGAACAGCCCGCCGCCGCCGTCGCCAACGAGTACTTCGTCGCCGCCATCAACCGCGTCGGCACCGAGGAGTACGGCGACAACGACTTCTACGGGACCTCCTACTTCGTCGACCCGCGCGGCCAGTTCGTCGGCGACGTCGCCTCCGACAAGGAGGAGGAGCTCGTCGTCCGCGACCTCGACCTCGGCCTGATCGAACAGGTCCGCCAGCAGTGGGCGTTCTACCGGGACCGCCGCCCCGACGCCTACGGACCGCTCGCCGAGGCCTGAGGAGCAGCGCGATGACCACCCGCGACCCGCACCAGCGCACCATCGTCCGCGGCGGCCTCGTCATCACCGCCGCCGACGAACTCCACGCCGACGTCCTCATCGAGGGCGAACGCATCGCCGCCCTCGCCACCACCGGCAGCTCCACCGCCGAGGCCTGGAGCGCCGACACCGTCATCGACGCCACCGGCCACTACGTCATCCCGGGCGGCGTCGACGCCCACACCCACATGGAACTGCCCTTCGGCGGCACCTCGGCCTCCGACACCTTCGAGACCGGCACCCGGGCCGCCGCCTGGGGCGGCACCACCACCATCGTCGACTTCGCCGTGCAGTCCGTCGGCGGCTCGCTGCGCGAGGGCCTGGACACCTGGCACGCCAAGGCCGACGGCAACTGCGCCGTCGACTACGCCTTCCACACCATCGTCTCCGACGTCAACGAGGGCGTCCTCAAGGAGATGGACGCCCTCGTCGACTCCGGCGAGTCCACCTCCTTCAAGCTCTTCATGGCCTACCCCGGCGTCTTCTACAGCGACGACGGCCGCATCCTGCGCGCCATGCAGCGCGGCGCGGTCAACGGCGGGCTGATCATGATGCACGCCGAGAACGGCATCGCCATCGACGTCCTGGTCGAACAGGCCCTCGCCGCCGGGCACACCGCACCCCGCTACCACGGCGAGGTCCGCCGCGAACTCCTGGAGGCCGAGGCCACCCACCGGGCCATCAAGCTCGCCCAGGTCGCCGGCAGCCCGCTCTACGTCGTCCACGTCTCCGCGGCCGCCGCCCTCGCCGAGCTCGTCCAGGCCCGCGACGCCGGGCTCAACGTCTTCGGCGAGACCTGCCCGCAGTACCTGTTCCTCTCCACCGACAACCTCGCCGAGACCGGTGCCGACGGCTTCGAGGGCGCCAAGTACGTGTGCAGCACGCCGCTTCGGCCGCGCGAGCACCAGGAGACGCTCTGGCGCGGACTGCGCGCCAACGACCTCCAGGTGGTCTCCACCGACCACTGCCCGTTCTGCTTCACCGGGCAGAAGGAACTCGGCCGCGGCGACTTCTCGAAGATCCCCAACGGCCTGCCCGGCGTGGAGAACCGGATGGACCTGCTCCACCAGGCCGTCGTGGACGGGCACATCACCCGTCGGCGCTGGATCGAGATCGCCTGCACCACGCCCGCCCGGATGTTCGGGCTGCACCCGCGCAAGGGCACCATCGCGCCCGGCGCCGACGCCGACCTCGTCGTCTACGACCCCACCGCCATGCAGACCGTCTCCGCCGCCACGCACCACATGAACGTCGACTACTCGGCGTACGAGGGCCGCCAACTCGCCGGCCGCGCCCGCACCGTGCTCTCGCGCGGCACCGTCGTGCTGGACGGCGAAACCTGGCTCGGCCGGGCCGGCCACGGCACGTTCCTGCGCCGCGACACCTGCCAGTACCTGACCTGACCACTCTCCCGCGCCGCCGCCCGGGCCTGTGCGCACGACCGCCCGGGCGGCGGAACCACCCTCCCCGGAGCCACCATGGACATCGGCCTCGTCCTGCAGACAGACCCGCCCGCCCGCCTGCTCATCGACCGGATGATCCGCGCCGAACAGGCCGGGTTCAGCCACGGCTGGACCTTCGACTCCTGCGTCCTGTGGCAGGAGCCGTTCGTCATCTACAGCCGGATCCTCGCCGAGACACGGCGGTTGACCGTCGGACCGATGGTCACCAACCCCTCCACCCGGACCTGGGAGGTCACCGCCTCCCTGTTCGCCACGCTCAACGACATGTACGGCAACCGCACCGTCTGCGGCATCGGCCGCGGCGACTCCGCCATGCGGGTCGCCGGACGCCACCCCGCCACCCTCGCCCGGCTCTCCCAGGCCATGCACGCCATCAAGGAGCTGGCCGAGGGGCGGACGGTCGAGGTGGACGGCACCGAGATGTACCTGCCGTGGGTCGGCCCAGGCGCCCAACTCCCCATCTGGATGGGCGCATACGGGCCGAAGGCGCTCGCACTGACCGGTCGTCAGGCCGACGGATTCATCCTCCAGCTGGCCGACCCGTACCTCACCGAGTACATGGTCAAAGCGGTGCGGTCCGCCGCGGCCGAGGCCGGCCGGGACCCGGACGCCGTCACCATCTGCGTCGCCGCCCCCGCCTACGTGACCGCCGACGACTCGCCCGCCGCGCTCGCCCACGCCCGGGAGCAGTGCCGCTGGTTCGGCGGGATGGTCGGCAACCACGTGGCCGACCTGGTCAGCCACTACGGCGCACACTCCGAGCTCGTCCCGGAGGCCCTCACCGACTACATCAAGGGCCGCCAGGGCTACGACTACAGCCACCACGGCCGGGCCGGGAACCCCGACACCGCCTTCGTGCCGGACGAGATCGTCGACCGCTTCTGCCTCATCGGCCCGCCGCAGGCCCAACTCGCCCGCTTGGAGCACCTCCGCTCCCTCGGCGTCGACCAGTTCGCCGTCTACGCCATGCACGACGCCGTCGAGGCCACCATCGACGCCTACGGGACCGACGTCATCCCGCACCTGTCCCGCCAACCCCAGACGTAACGCCATTCACGCGGAGGGGAGTTGACCATGGCCGACACCGCGACCAGCGGCGGCGGGCAGCGGCATCACTCCGACGGCCGGGTCGAACTCGAACCGGCCGCAGGAGAGTTGCCGTCCAACGGCTTCACCAACGACGACCTGCGGCCGGTCCCGGTGGCACGGCGCACCTGGACCACCTACAACTTCCTGGCGCTCTGGGTCGGCATGGCCCACAACATCCCGTCCTGGACGCTCGCCTCGGGGCTCGTCGCGCTCGGCATGGACTGGAAGCAGGCCGTGCTGACCATCGCGCTCGCCAACCTCGTGGTGCTCGTGCCGATGCTGCTCACCGGGCACGCCGGGACGAAGTACGGCATTCCGTTCCCGGTGTTCGCCCGGGCCGCGTTCGGACTGCGCGGCGCCAACCTGCCCGCGCTCATCCGGGCGGCGGTGGCCTGCGCCTGGTTCGGCATCCAGAGCTGGATCGGCGGCGAGGGGATCTTCCTGCTGGCCGGCAAGCTGCTGGGAGAATCCTGGCGCACGGCAGCGGAGTTCGGCGGCTATCCATGGACGCAGTGGGTGTCGTTCCTGCTGTTCTGGCTGATCGAGATGGCCATCATCGCCCGTGGGATGGAGACCCTCCGGCGGTTCGAGAACTGGGCCGCGCCGTTCGTGATCGTCGGCGCGCTGGCGCTGCTGGCATGGATCACCGTGAAGGCGGGCGGGTTCGGTCCGTTGCTCGACCAGCCGTCCGAACTGGGCTGGGGCGGCGGGTTCTGGAAGGTCTTCTTCCCCGCGCTGATGGGCATGATCGGGTTCTGGTCGACCCTGTCGCTCAACATCCCCGACTTCACCCGCTTCGGGGGCAGCCAGCGCGCCCAGATCCGCGGGCAGGCGCTCGGCCTGCCGACCACGATGACGCTCTTCGCGCTGCTGTCCGTCCTCGTCACCTCCGGCTCGCAGGCCGTCTACGGCGCACCGGTGTGGGATCCGATCGAACTCGCCGCGAAGATGGAGAACCCGGTCGGCATCCTGTTCGCGCTGCTGACCGTCCTGATCGCGACGCTGTCGGTGAACATCGCCGCCAACGTCGTCTCGCCGGCCTACGACCTCGCCAACCTGCTGCCCCGACTGGTCGACTTCCGTACCGGGGCGCTGATCACCGGCGTCGTCGGGATCGCGATCTTCCCGTGGAGGCTGATCTCCGACCCGCACGTGTACATCTTCACCTGGCTGGGTGTGGTCGGCGGCCTGCTCGGGACGGTGGCCGGGGTCCTGATCGCCGACTACTGGGTGCTGCGTGGCACCCGGCTGCAACTCGCCGAGCTGTACCAGCCGGGCGGGGCGTACTGGTACGCGGGCGGGTGGAACTGGCGGGCGGTGACGGCGCTGTTGGTCGGGGGCGTCCTGGCGATCGGCGGCTCGTACGGCGGGCCGTTCCCGGCGGACGGGCTGCTGCCCGTGTTCAAGCCGCTGGCCGACTACGGCTGGGCGGTCGGCTTCGGGTCGGCCTCGGTGCTGTACCTCGTGCTGGGCGCTGTCCCGGGTGCCCGGCGGGTGGGCGGGCGCCACGGGCGGACGGCGGCGGACGGCTGACAAGTGACAGCGGACGGATAACAGCGAACGGATGACAGCGAACAGATAACAGATATCGAAATCTGTTATCTGTTCGCTGTTACTTGTTCACTGCCGGCTGCCCGCTGTCATTCGCCAGTCGCTGCCCGGTCGACGGCCGCGAGCACCTTCGCCGCACCGTCCTCGGCCGCGAGCGTGGCGGCCGCCGCCCGGGCCTGGTCGCGGTAGCGGGGGTCGTCGAGGGCCTGGCGGATGGCGGCGGCGAGGCGTGCGGCGGTGAGGGCGTGCAGCGGTACCGGCCCGGGGGAGACGCCGAGGCGGGTGAGCCGGTCGGACCAGAACGGGGCGTCGAGCTGCGCGGGTACCGGTACGGCCGGCGTGCCGCAGCGCAGGGTGGCGGCGGTCGTGCCGGCGCCGGCGTGGTGGATCACGGCGGCCATGCGGGGGAACAGCCAGTCGTGCGGGGCGTCGCCGATGGTCAGGACGTCCTCCGCCTCGCCGGCTCCGAGGTCGCTCCAGCCCGACTGCAGGACGGCCCGGACCCGGGCGGCGCGGACCGCGGCGACCACTGCCGCGGTGAGCCGGCCGGGGTCGGGGACGACCAGGCTGCCGAAGCCGACGAAGACCGGCGGCGGTCCGGCGGCGAGGAAGTCGAGCAGTCGGGTCGGGGGGTGCCAGTCCGGATCCCGTACCGGCCACCAGTAACCGGCCACGTCCAGCCCCGGGCGCCAGTCGGCGGGCCGCGGGACCACGGCGGGCGAAAACCCGTGCAGGACGGGGTACTTGCGCCTGGCGTGGGCGGCGCCGAGCGGCGGTAGGCCGAGGCGGCGCCGCAGCCCGCGTACGGCGGGGGCGAAGAGCTGGTCGGTCGCGACCTGGACGGCGTGCCCCGCGAGCAGGTTGCCCGGGCGGCCGAGTGAGCGGGCACCGGTGACAGCGGGCGCGAACTCCCTGGTGGGGGAGAGGGGTTGGAGGTGTAGGCCGATGCTGGGAATGCCCGCAGCCTCGGCGGCGACCTGGCCGAGCGGGCTGGTGGTGCTGGTGGTGAGCAGCAGGTCGGTGCCGAGTGCCGTGGCGTCGGCGATGCCGTCGGCGAGCTCCGGCATGAACTTCCGCCCCAGCTGTAGAAGTTGCAGGACGGCGCGAGGTCCGGTGCCGGCCTGGAGCAGGCGCCGCCCCTCGGCGGAGGCGAGTTCGGCGCGCGGGTCGACCGGCAGCGGGCGGAACTCCAGCCCTGCGGTCCGCACCGAGGCGGCGAAGGTGGCGTGGGTTGCGACGGCCACCTGATGGCCGGCCGCCTGGAGGCGGGCGCCGAGCCCGGTGAACGGGGCCACGTCGCCCCGGGATCCGGCGGTGGCGATCAGGATGCGCATGGCCGCAGTATCCCGGCGCGGGCGCCCCGCCGGAAAGGTGCCGTGCCCGGAGCGGCCCGGTCCGGGGTGGCCGGTTCGGGCCGGTGCTTCCGCGGCGCCGGAACCGGGCGGTGGTGGGCGGCGTCCTTCCTGGCAGAGCGGCGGAACGGGGCCGCCGCGCCGTGGACGGGAGGGACAGATGAGCATCGTCGCGTGGATCGTGCTTGGCCTGCTGGCGGGGGCACTGGCCAAGCTGCTGCTGCCGGGGAAGGACCCGGGCGGCCTGATCGTGACAACCCTGATCGGTATCGCCGGCTCCTTCGTGGGCGGTTGGATCGCCTCGCACTTCCTGCACAGGTCGGTGACGGCGCACTTCTTCGACATGGCGACCTGGGTGTCGGCGATCGGCGGGGCCCTGGTGCTGCTGATCATCTACCGGCTGGTGTTCGGCAGCTCCCGACGCTAGCCCGAGCGCCGGGAACCGGCCCCGCGCCGACGCGGACACGGTGTCGCACAGCCGAGCCGGCCAGGCCCACGGGGCGGCCGGCTCGGCTCAGCGCGTCGGTGCCGACGCCTCCGCGACCCACTCCGGCAGGTCCTCGCGGGCGGCCAGCCAGGCGGTCGGCACCTCGGCGAGGCCGGTGCGAGCGGCGACCGCCCCGGCGGCGATCGCGCAGGTGGTGTCCATGTCGCCCCAGCCCTCCAGGGTGTGCCAGATGACCTCGGGCAGTGAGTCCAGGTGCCCGGCGGCGGACCAGAGGGCGAACGGGACGGTGTCCGGGGCGGAGATCATGAACCCGGAGCCGAGTACGTTGGCGGCCTGCCGGACGCTCGTGTGTCCGGGCAGCCGGGCGGCGATCCGTAGACCGGAGCGCACTTCGCCGTCCGGCAGACGCCCGGCCACCTCTGCCAGCAACTCGGCACGGCCGGGCGGGTTTTGGCCCCGGCTGCGGACAGCGAGTGCCGTAGCGAGGGCGACTGCCACCGCGCCCGCGACCGCCTCCGGGTGGAAGTGCGTGGTGAGCGCCTGGAGTTCAGCCTGCCGGGCGACGGCGTCCAGGTCGTCCGCGAACCAGGCGCCCAGTGGGGCGACCCGCATCGCGGCGCCGTTCCCGTACGAGCCCTGACCCTCGAACTGGCGCGAGGTGATGGCGCGCCAGTCCCCGCCGGCGCCGATCTCACGCAGTACCCGGTGCATCGACGGGCCGTACTTGCGCCCGTACTCCCGGGCGTACTCCTCGGCGAACTCGCCGGCCAGCGCATCCTGTCGGACCTCGCCCCAGGAGGCCAGGTGGCGGATGAGGACCAGCGCCATCGCGGTGTCGTCGGTCCAGTACCAGGGCGCCGGGCGGAGCCGGCGGGCGGCCAGCGCGGCGGGCGCCTCGTCGAGCGGGCACGAGAACCAGCGGTCGCCGAAGGCGTCGCCGAGGGCGAGCCCCTGCAGACTGTCCAGGGTCGGACGGGGCGGAGGGGTTGGACGGGCCGGACGCATGTCGTCCTCCAAGTGAGATCAACCGTGCGCGGCAGTCTGCCGGACGGCCGGGCCCGCCGGCGACCGGGTTTCACTCCGGTGCCGGCGAGCCCGGCCGTCGGTGTCCGGGTTCAGGGGCGCCCGGGGCTTCGGAGGTCCGTCACTTGGCGAGCAGGCCGCCGAGGATGAGCTTCCAGAGGGCCTCGAAACGGTCCTCGATGGTCGGCTCGGACCACGAGGACGCGTACGCCGGGTCGTGGAAGGGGCCGGTGGCGTCGAAGACGGCGCGGGCCGTGGAGAGGATGTGGGCGAGCTTGAACTCCTTGCTCTCCATGCCGTCCTGGACGATCTGGGCGATCTGGGTGACCAGGGTGTCGATGTGCGCCTCGACGATGCCGCTGTTCTCCTCGACCAGCACCATGTAGGTGGCGAACAGCTCCGGGTCGTCCAGCGCCTTCTTCCGCTTGGCCGCGAACAGCGTCACCAGCCAGCGGTGCAGCCGCTCGACGGCCGAGCCGGCCTCGGTCGAGATGAAGGCGAGCTGGTGGTGCGCCTGGTCGAGCCAGCGCTGGGTGACCGCCTCGCGCAGCGCGGCCTTGCTCGGGAAGTGGCGGTAGACGCTGCTGTGGCTGACGCCGAGGATCCGGGCGACGTCCACGACGGTGGCCTTGGCCGGGCCGAACCGCCGGAGGACGTCCTCCGCCGCGATCAGGATCTGCTCGGCGGTGAGTGTGGTGTCCGTGGTCACGGGGAGGTCCGTCCTTAGGGTCGTGCGGTCGAGGGTGGTGCTGCCGTCCCCGGCCGTCGGGCCGGTTCCGGTGGGTCAGTGCTCGCTGTCCAGGTGCTCCATCTGGGCGGCAGCGTAGCGGTCGCCCGCTGCGGAGCCGGCGGGGACGGCCGCCTCGATGGCCGCGAGGTCGGCCGCGGTGAGCGTGACGTCCAGCGCGCCCAGCGCCTCGGTGAGGCGGTCGCGGCGGCGGGCGCCGACCAGCGGAACGACGTCCTCCCCGCGCGAGGCGACCCAGGCGATGGCGACCTGGGCGACGCTCGCCTCCTTCGCGGAGGCCACCGCGCGCAGTGCCTCGACGAGCGCGAGGTTGTGGGCCAGGTTGTTGCCCTGGAAGCGCGGACTGTGGCCACGGAAGTCGGTGCCGGCCAGGGCGCGGCCCTGGTCCCAGTGGCCGCTGAGCAGGCCGCGCGAGAGCACGCCGTAGGCGGTGATGCCGATGCCGAGCTCGCGGGCGGTGGGGAGGATGGCGTCCTCGATCGAGCGGGAGATCAGCGAGTACTCGATCTGCAGGTCGCTGATCGGGTGGACGGCGGCGGCGCGGCGCAGGGTGTCGGCGCCGACCTCCGACAGGCCGATGTGACGGACGTAGCCGGCCTTCACCAGGTCCGCGATGGCGCCGACGGTCTCCTCGACCGGGACGTTCGGGTCCAGGCGGGCGGGGCGGTAGACGTCGATGTGGTCGGTGCGCAGTCGGCGCAGCGTGTAGGCGAGGGCGGTCTTGGTGGCGGCGGGGCTCGCGTCGTAGCCGAGCCACTGGCCGTCCGGGCCGCGCTGGGCGCCGAACTTCACGCTGATCTGCACGCTCTCGCGGGCGCGGCCGCGCAGGGCCTCGTGGATCAGCAGCTCGTTGTGGCCCATGCCGTAGAAGTCGCCGGTGTCGAGCAGGGTGACCCCGGCGTCGATCGCGGCGTGGATGGTGGCGATGCTCTCGGCCTCGTCGGCCGGGCCGTACAGGTCGGACATGCCCATGCAGCCGAGGCCGAGGGCGGAGGTGACCGGTCCGGAGGTGCCGAGGGTGCGCTGCGTGGGGCGGGAGGTCGTGGCCACGGGGACTCCAGGGGTGGGTGCGGCGATGGGTGGGGTGACCCGGAGTCCACTATGACACGACAGCGAACAGATTTCAAAATCTGTTCGCTGTCGTCTGTTATCTGTTATCTGAAAGCTGTCACCTGTTATCTGTCACCCGCCGACTCGATCGGCCGCCCGGCTGCGGTTCTCGTACGCGAGTGCCTCGCCGGCCGCGGCCTCGCCGGCCGGGGGCTCTGGCGGCGAGGCCGGACCCCAGTCCTCCCGCCCGCCCAGTGACCGCAGCAGGTAGGCGCGGGCCGGCGGCAGGTTGCGCCACACCGTGCGCTCACCCAGCCCGTACGCCGCCTCGAACCGCCGCAGCAGTCGCACCACTGCCCGGTGGCGGGCGCTCTGCCGGGGCCCCGAGGACAGGGTGCGGGCCGTCGTCGTGCCGAGGTAGCCGAAGTACGTCAGCTCGCCCCCGGGCAGAAGCAGCCGCAGGTAGAGGTCGAGGAGGTGGCGTACCTGGGCCGGCTCGAAGTTGGTGAACGGCAGGCCCGACACGATCACGTCGTACCGCTCGTCCGTCTCGCCGGCTCGGCCCGTCACGTTCGTCTGGTCCTGGGGCAGTTCCTCCACCCGGCAGGCCGACAGCCGCAGGGCGACACCCGGGCGTCGTGCGGCCAGCACCGGGTCCTCGCGCAGCCGGTCGGCGAAGCGCGGGTTCGCCTCGACGACGTGCAGCCGGTCACCCGGGAGCAGTACTTGGGCCAGCCGGCGGGTCACCACGCCCGTCCCGGCGCCGACTTCCAGCACCGAGATCGGCCGATTCGGGCGGCTGGTGGCCGGAACCACCAGGGCGTTCACGAGGTCCTCACCGCTCGGGGCCAGCGCTCCGGTGTCGTGGAAGGTGCGCAGGGCCTCGGCGAGGAACAGCAGGTGGTCCCCGGCGGACCGTGAACTACGCTGCGGGGTGAGGAAGTCGGGGCGCGGGCGGAGCTGTTCGGTGGTCATGCCTTCGACGCTAGGCAGCCCCGCCGCACCCCGAATCGGCCGACGAGCGACGCGTACCCCCGACGAAAGTCGAGGGTGCGGGTACCCGGGAGAAGGGGGCACCCGCCCGCCGCCCGCCCGTAACATCGAGCCGGACGGACGGACGGACAGGCGACGGACGGACGGAGCGAGCGCGGAGGGAGCCCGATGCGAGAGGACGGGAGCGGCCCGATGCGCGCAGGCCTGTTGGGCTGGTACGGCCCGGGCCGCCGGCTGTGGAGCGAAACCCTGCTGCTGCTCGGCATCCTCGCGCTCACCGCCGAGGAGGGCCTCTCCCAGTGGGTCCACGCCGATGAGCCGTTTCGGCTGCCCCGGACCGTCGTGGCCGTCCTCGCCTCGCTCTCCCTGCTGTTCGCCCGCCGCTACCCGATGGCCTCCGCCGTCCTGCCGGTGCTCACCGGCGGCCTGTTCAACCGCGCCTTTCCCGGGCTGTTCAGCGTCTACTACCTCGCCTCCCTCGGCCGGACCGGCCCGGCGGCGGCCGGCGGCGCCCTCATCGCGATGGTGGGCGCGACCCGAGCCGATTCGCTGGTCGGCTGGGCGGGCACCACCGGATCCCAACTCCTCGTTCAGGCGGCGACCTTGTCCTTCGGCCTGTGGCTGCACGGCCGCAGGGTGCTGATCCGCACCCTGCACGAGCAGGTGGACGCGCTGCGCCGGGAGCGCGAGTTGCGCGCCGAACGGGCCCAGGCCGCCGAACGGGCCCGGATCGCCCGGGAGATGCACGACGTGCTCGCCCACCGCCTCAGCCTGCTGGTGCTGCACGCCGGGGTGCTGCGCGACCAGGCCCTCGCCGGTACCGTCGCCGCCGACCCGGACCGGCTCACCCACCGCCTCGAACTGCTGCGCACCACCGCCGCCCACTCGCTCGACGACCTGCGTGACGTCCTCGGCGCCCTGCGGGCCGACCCGCCGACAGCACCGGCCGCCGAGGAGGTGCCGGCCGCACCGCCCCGGGTGGCGCGCGTCCCGGTGCCCGTCCCGGCGCGCGTCCCGGCGCCCGCGCTGCGCGACCTCACCGAACTCGTCGGTGAGGCCACTTCGGCCGGGCAAGAGGTCGAACTGGCCCTCTCCGGCGACCCGGAGACCGTCCCCACCACCCACCGGCTGGCCGTGCACCGCCTGGTCCAGGAGGCGCTGACCAACGCCCGCAAGTACGCGCACGCCGCGCCCGTCACCGTCCGGGTCCGCTACGGCGCCCCGGCAACCACCGTCGAGGTCCGCAACGGTCCGGGGGAGGCGTCGCCGAACGGGCCGGGCACCGGCGGCGGGTACGGTCTGGTGGGGCTCGCCGAACGGGTCGACGCGCTCGGCGGCTACCTCGACGCGGGACCGGACGGTGGTGGCGGCTTCCGGCTCGCAGCCCGCCTGCCCGCACCGGAGCGCCCGCCGCGGACCGTGCCAGGACCCGTGCCAGGACCGGGACACGGCCTCGGATCCGGGCCTTCTCCGGCCCTTGCCCCCTCCCCGACCCCGCAGCCGAAGGACGCCGCATGATCCGCACGATGGTGGTCGACGACGACGCGCTGGTGCGGCTCGGCCTCGTCGACCTGCTCGCCCAGGACCCGGCCCTCACCGTGGTCGCCGAGGCCACCGACGGACTGCAGGCCGTCGAACTCGCCCGCAGCCAGCGGATCGACGTGGCGCTCATGGACATCCGGATGCCCAGGCTCGACGGCATCGCCGCCACCAGGCGCCTGCGCGAACTGCCCGACGCCCCGCGCGTGATCGCGCTCACCACCTTCGACCTCGACGAGTACGTGTACCAGGCGCTCGCCGCCGGGGCCGACGGCTTCCTGCTCAAGGACACCCCGCCCGCCGAGATCGCCCGGGCCGTCCACGTCGTCGCCGGCGGCCAGGGGATGCTGCACCCGGCGGCCGCGCGGCGACTGATCGACCGCTACCACCGCACCGGTGCGCCCCGGTCGGTCGCCGCCCGCAACCGGGTCGCCGGGCTGACCCCGCGCGAGACCGACGTGCTGCGCGAACTCGCCGACGGGCTCTCCAACGCGGAGATCGCGGGCGTCCTCGGGATGCGCGAGAGCACCGTGAAGGCGCACGTCAGCCGGATCCTGACCGGGTTGGGCGTCGGCAACCGGGTCCAGGCCGCGCTGCTCGCGCGCGATTCCGGGCTGGTCGGGGACGGCGCCTGAGCCGGCACCGGGCGCTGTGGGGCGGTGCGGTGCGGTGCGATGGTGCGGTGCCGTCGTGGCTCGTGTGGTCGCTGGTCCTGCCGATGCGCGACGCCCGGTGGTGCGCGCGGTGGTGGGTGGGGCGTCATGTCGTCCGGTGTTCACGCGAGTGTTCCCGGGGCGTCGGACCGGGCTCCCCCTGAGCCGGTCGCGTGCTCCCGGTTCGTACCGCGCGCTGAGCCGTTGTCACCCATCCGGCGTGGAAATCCCGCGCCTTGGCGGTTTGCGCTGCCGAACCCGGGCGGCGGGTCCATGGTGGAGATGGGCGCGATCCGGCGACCGCGCCCGCGCGCCGATCCAGGCCCGCGCGCCGCGTGCCCGCCGCTGTTCTCCGACGGGTGTCCGAGGCTGAGGGCCCGGTCCCGGCACGCTGGGAGCAGGGCCACCTCGCAGGAAGCCGAACGGTTCTTCTAGGCTCACATCTCGGCTTCCCTGCGGCGGTCCGGCCCGTTGCGCCCGCCGTCAGGAAGCCGCCGTCCACGGGGCCCCGGGCGGACCGGGGCCACCGGATCGAGCGAGGAGGACGCAATGCCAAGCACGCCGCCCAGCCGTTCCACCGCACTTGGGCCAGACGGTCCGTTCCGAAGGGCCGGGCACCATCCCGGTCGATCGGCGCGGTCCGGCCGGGCCTGGCAGCCGGGTTGGGGTGGCCGGCCGGTCCGGCCGCTGAATACCGGCAGCGGCCGCGGAGGCGAACGTTGAGTCCCCAGATCGTCGGGTTGCCCGCCGCGCCGAGTGCCGCCGCCCCCGACGGTGACTCCGCCCCCGCGCCCGCCCCTGCCTCGGACCGCGCCCCCGTCGACCTCCCGGCCGCTGCTGACGGTGAGGCCCTCACCGCTACCGCGACCGCTCATGCCACGGCCACGGCCACGGCCACCGTCACAGCCTCGGCCACCGCTGCCGCGACCGCCGCACTCCCCGGCCTGCCGCAGGCCCTCAGCACCCGCGCCCGTACGCTGGCCGGGGCCGTCCGGCGCCGGTGCACGGACCTGGCCCGGATCGAGTCGCCCAGCGGAGACGTGCCCCGACTCGACGCTCTCGCCGAGGAGTTGAGCGCCGGGTTCAGCGCCACCGGTGCCACCGCGCGGCGCGAGCCCGGGCCGGCCGGTGACCACCTGGTCCTGGAGTGGGAGGGGCAGGACGAGACCCTGCCGCACCTGTTGATCGTCGGCCACCACGACACCGTCTGGCCGGTCGGCACCCTCGCCGACTGGCCGGTCACCGAGCAGGACGGTCTGCTCAGCGGCCCCGGCGTCGTCGACATGAAGGGCGGACTCGCCATCCTGGAAGGCGCGTTCGCCCTGCTCGCCGACCTCGGGCAGCGGCCGCACCGCGCCGTCCGGCTGGTCGTCGTCTCCGACGAGGAGGTCGGCAGTCCGGACGGACGGCGCCTGGTCGAGCGCCAGTTGCGCGGCGCGGCTGCGGTCCTCGGGCTCGAACCTCCGCACCCCGACGGCCGGTTGAAGACGGCTCGGCGCGGCAGCACCCGGGTCCGGCTCACCGTCACCGGGCGTGAGGCCCACGCGGGCAACGACGCCCACGACGGGGTGTCGGCAGTCGACGAACTCGTCGACCAGCTCGTCGTCGTCCGCGGCCTCGCGGGACAGCCGGGGACGGAGCTCAACGCCGGTCGGATCAGCGGGGGTTCGCGGGCCAACGTGGTCGCGGGCCGGGCCGAGGCCGAGCTCGGCCTGCGGTTCTCCACCGTCGAGGCGCAGCGCCGTACGCTCGACAACCTGGCTCGGCTCACCGCGCTGCGCCCGGGGGCCAGGGTCCGGACCGAGGTGCTGTCCAGCCGTCCGGCGTGGCCCGAGCGCACCGGCAACCCGCTGCTGCGGCACGTTCGTTCACTCGCCGCGGTGCTCGGGCAGCAGCTGGACGGCGGTCCGGCGGGCGGCGCGGGGGACACCAATCTGCCGGGCTCGCGCGGGCTGCCGACGCTGGACGGCTTCGGCGCGGTCGGTGCCGGTGCTCACGCCCGGCACGAGCACATCCGGCTCGACCAGCTGGCACCCCGGATCGCCCTGCTGGCCGCGCTCCTCGCCGTACCGCTGCCGAGGCTGCGCGACCGCACGGAGGGTTGAGCGGGCTGCCGGCGGCCGGGGGCTGTCGGCGAACAGGGAGCAGGGAGCAGGGAACAGAGAACAGAAGACGGATGACAAGTAACAGCTGACAGATAACAGCTAACAGATAATGAAATCTGTTAGCTGTTATCTGTTTGTTGCCCACCCGCTCGCGGCAGCCCGCCCGTCGACGACTGCCCGCCGTCCGAAACCCCGCCCCTCACCCGCGTCCCTTGCCATCCCTCCGCCTCGCCGCGCAGAATGGTACCGACCGACCGAACGGTCAGTCGGTTGGCGCCGCGGGCGCCGGCGCGGGACACGAGAGGTGATCGTGGTGACAGCAGAGGTGGCCGAGGCGGTCCCCGCGCAGGCGCTGGAGGACCGGTTCGAGGCGGTCGTCGCCGCCGAGCAGCGGATCGAGCCCAGGGACTGGATGCCCGACGCCTACCGGGCCACGTTGGTCCGCCAGATCGCCCAGCACGCCCACTCCGAGATCATCGGCATGCAGCCCGAGGGCAACTGGCTCACCCGCGCCCCCTCGCTGCGCCGCAAGGCGATCCTGCTCGCCAAGGCCCAGGACGAGGCCGGCCACGGCCTCTACCTCTACGCCGCCGCCGAGACCCTGGGTGTCGACCGCGCCGAGCTGACCGAGAAGCTGATCTCCGGCCGGCAGAAGTACTCCTCGATCTTCAACTACCCGACCCTCACCTTCGCCGACGTCGGCGTGATCGGCTGGCTGGTCGACGGCGCCGCGATCTGCAACCAGGTCCCGCTGTGCCGCTGCAGCTACGGCCCGTACGCCCGCGCGATGGTGCGGATCTGCAAGGAGGAGTCGTTCCACCAGCGGCAGGGCTACGAGCTGCTGCTGACACTGATGCGCGGCACCGAGGCGCAGCGCCGGATGGTCCAGGACGCGGTGGACCGCTGGTGGTGGCCGTCTCTGATGATGTTCGGGCCCCCGGACGCCGACTCGCCGAACACCGCCCGCTCGATGGCCTGGCGGATCAAGCGGCACACCAACGACGAGCTGCGCCAGCGCTTCGTCGACATGACCGTCCCGCAGGCCGAGCACCTGGGCGTCACGCTCCCGGATCCCGAGCTGCGCCGGAACGAGGAACGCGGCGGCTGGGACTTCGGCGAGCCGGACTGGTCCGAGCTGACCAGGGTCATCCACGGCCAGGGCCCGTGCAACGCCCAGCGGGTCGACCGCCGCCGGACGGCGCACGAGGACGGTGCCTGGGTCCGTGAGGCGGCCGTCGCCTACGCGGCCAAGCGCCGCGCCGAACAGTCCGCCGAACCCGGGCAGCCCACCGGATCCGAACCGCCCGTCGAAGCCGGGCAGCCCGGGCGTACGGGCGAGCCCACGGAACAGGAGAACGGAAAGTGACCGAGTCCAAGGCCGGCTGGCCGCTGTACGAGGTGTTCGTGCGCCCCCGGCGCGGGCTGAACCACGTCCACGTCGGTTCGCTGCACGCGGCCGACGACCGGATGGCCCTGCTCGCCGCCCGCGACCTCTACACCCGCCGCAACGAGGGCGTCAGCCTCTGGGTGGTCCGCTCGGACGCGATCACCGCCTCCACCCCGGACGAGCGCGACCCGTTCTTCGAGCCCAGCGGGGACAAGGTCTACCGCCACCCGACCTTCTACGACATCCCCGAGGATGTCCCGCACATCTGACGGGGGAACCGCCATGCAGGACCACAGCACGCAGGCCGGCGCTGACGTCGACGCCGACGACCACGTCTACCTCGGCCTCGCCGAAGCCACGCCCGGCCCCGAGGGCGAGGGCCGCTGGGCGTACGGGACGGGCTTCGCCGACCCGCTGCTCGGCGTGGACACCGCCGTGCCCGCCGGAGTGGACGGCGCGGACCTCGCCGCCTACTGCCTGATGCTCGGAGACGACGCCCTGATCCTCTCCCAGCGCCTGATCGAGTGGTGCACCCGGGCGCCCGAACTGGAGGAGGAGGTCGCGCTCGCCAACCTGGGCCTCGACCTGCTCGGCCAGGCCCGGCTGCTGCTCACCCGGGCCGGCCAGGCGGACGGCTCCGGCCGCACCGAGGACGACCTGGCGTACTGGCGGGAGGACCACGAGTTCCGCAACGTCCGGCTGGTCGAGGCCCCGAACGGCGACTTCGCCCACTCGATCGCCCGGCTGCTGCTGTTCGCCACCGCGCGCTGCGCCCTGTACGAGGCGCTGAGCGCGCACCCGGACCCGGTGCTGGCGGCGGTCGCCGCCCGGGGCGTCAAGGAGCTGGCGTACCACCGCGAGTACGCCACCGCCTGGACGCTTCGGCTCGGTGACGGCACGCCGTACTCCTCGGCGCGGATGCAGGCCGGGCTGGACGCGCTCTGGCCGCTGCTGGAGGAACTGTTCACGGCCCACCCGGTGGAGCTGCGGACGGGCGCCGATCCGGCGGTGCTGCGCGAACCGGTGCTGCGCTCGCTCGGCGCCGTTCTCGCCGAGGCCGGGCTGACCGTACCGGACGTGCGGCCGCTGGCCACCGTGCTCGGCCGGGCCGGCCGGGACGGCGTGCACACCGAGGCGCTCGGCCCGCTGCTCGCCGAATTCCAGGTGCTGGCCCGCGCGCACCCGGGGGCGACGTGGTGAGCGCGGCGCTGACGGAGCGCGGGACGGCCTGGGAGGTCGCGGCGGCCGTGCCGGACCCGGAGCTGCCCATGCTGACCCTGGCCGACCTGGGCGTGCTGGCCGAGGTGGCGGTGGACGACGGCGCGGTGACCGCCTGGCTGACCCCGACCTACTCGGGTTGCCCCGCCGTGGCCGAGATGGCCGCCGACGTGGACCGCCGGCTGCGCGCGGCCGGGTACCGGGACGTCCGGGTCCGGCTGCGGCTGGATCCGCCGTGGTCGACCGATCTGATCACCGCCGAGGGCCGCCGCAAACTCGTCGAGGCGGGTATCGCCCCGCCGCGTCCGACCTCCGCCGCCGGCGTGGCCGGCCCGGTCCCGCTCGCGCTCGGTCCCACCCGCACCGCCGCTCCGGCCGGCACCTCCGCTGCCGCTTTCGCTTCCGCAGCCGCCCCCGTGCCCTGCCCGCGCTGCGGCGGTGCGGACACGGAGGAGCTGTCCCGCTTCGGTTCCACCGCCTGCAAGGCGCTCTGGCGCTGCCGCGCCTGCCGGGAGCCGTTCGAACGCGTCAAGGAGATCTGAATGCCCGCCGCTTCGCCCGCCGCGTCCCAGGCCGACGCCTCCCAGCCCGCCGCGTCCCAGGCCGACGCATCCCAGACCGAAGCCTCCGCCGCCGCGCACGCCGACACTCCCGCTGAGGCCGCGGTGTCCACGCTGCGCCCCGCCCGCCGCCCGACCTTCCACCGGCTGCGGATCGAGCGGGTCGAGCGGCTCTGCGACGACGCCGTGGCGGTGACCTTCGAGGTGCCGGACGGGCTCGCGGCGGACTTCGTATTCCGGCCGGGGCAGACCCTGACGCTGCGCAAGGTGGTGGAGGGCGTCGACGAGCGCCGCTCGTACTCGATCTGCGCCCCCGCCGACGGGCCGCTGCGGATTGCCGTCCGGGAGGTGCCCGGCGGGCTGTTCTCCCGGTGGCTGGTCCGGGACGCGGGGCCGGGCGAGGAGGTGGACGTGCTGACGCCGTCGGGCCTGTTCACCCCCGACCTCGGCGTTCCGGCCGAGCACGTGCTGCTCGCGGCCGGTTCCGGCATCACCCCGATGCTGTCGATCGCCGCGTCCGTCCTGGCCGCCGACCGCCGCTCCACCGTCACCCTGCTGTACGGCAACCGGCGCAGCGACACCGTGATGTTCGCGGACGAGCTGGCCGACCTGAAGGACCGCTACCTCGGCCGCTTCCAGCTGGTCCACGTCCTGTCCCGGGAGACCCGCGACGCCGAACTGCTCAGCGGGCGGCTGGACCCGGAGCGGGTGGGGGCGCTGCTGGGGGCGCTGGTGGATGTCGGGAGCGTCGGGCACTGGTGGCTGTGCGGCCCGTTCGGGATGGTCGCGGGGGCGAAGGAACTGCTCGCCGGGCTGGGCGTGCCGGGCGAGCGCGTGCACCAGGAACTGTTCCACGCCGAGGACGAGCCGGTGTCCGAGCGACCGGAGGACCGGGACGGCGCGGCGGGAGCGGCCGACGGCCCGCACAGCGAGGTCACCGTCGTCCTGGACGGGCGCGGCAGCACGCTCTCCCTGCCGTGCGACCGCTCGATCCTGGACGGTGCCCAGCGCTCCCGCCCCGACCTGCCGTTCGCCTGCAAGGGCGGGGTCTGCGGCACCTGCCGTGCGCTGGTCACCGAGGGCGAGGTCGAGATGCGCCGCAACTTCGCGCTGGAGGAGAAGGAGCTGGCTGCCGGCTACGTCCTCACCTGCCAGGCCCGCCCGATCACCGACCGGGTGACGGTCGACTACGACCGCTGAGCGGCCGACCGCCCCGCCCTTCCCCTCCCGACTGCTTCAGACCACGGCCGGGGCGGGCAGCCTGGCCGGGTCGCCGAGCAGGTGGACGAGGTCGCTGACGGCGGCGCGACCGGCCCGGTTGGCGCCGATGGTGCTGGCGGACGGGCCGTAGCCGACCAGGTGGACGCGCGGGTCGGCGGTGGCACGGGTGCCGGTGAGCGCGATGCCGCCGCCGGGGGAGCGCAGCCCGAGCGGGGCCAGGTGGCCGACCTCCGGGCGGAAGCCGGTGGCCCACACGATCGCGTCCACCGCCAGCTCCTCCTCCCCCCAGGCGACGCCGTGCTCGGTGAGCCGGTCGAACATCGGGCGGCGGTGCAGGGCGCCCAGTTCCTCGGCACGCCGGTAGGCGACGGACGGGCCGAGCCCGGTGACGCTCACCACGCTGCGCACCGGCAGGCCCTGCCGGACCCGTTCCTCGACCTTGGCGACCACCGCGCGTCCGTACTCGGGGGTGAACGGCCCCTCGTGGTAGACGGGCGGGGTCCGGGTGACCCAGACCGTCTCGCCGACCGCAGCCACCTCGGACAGCACCTGGATCGCCGAAGCGCCCCCGCCCACCACCAGGACGCGCCGGCCGGCGAACTCCCCGGGGCCGCGGTAGTCGGCGTAGTGCAGTTGGCGACCGGCGAAGTGGCCCGGGTAGTGGGGCAGGAACGGGCGGGTCCAGGTGCCGGTGGCGTTGATCAGCGCCCGCGTGGACCAGGTGCCGTGGTCGGTCTCGACCAGCAGCCGGGAGTCCGGGCGGTCCGACTCGGCGCGCACCGCGCGAACGGCGACGGGGCGTACGACCGGGAGCGCGTGCCGGGCCTCGTACGCCGCGAAGTACCCCGGCACGACCTCGCGCGCCGGGGCCTCGGGGTCGGGCGCGGGGAGTTCGGCGTCCGGGAGGTCGTGGAAACCGTGCACGGTGGCCATCCGCAGGGACGGTGAGCGGTGCGCCCAGGCGCCTCCCGGTGCGGGGTTGGCGTCGAGCACGACGAAGCCGCCGTCGGCGTCCGCCCGGTAGGGGGCGAAGCCGCGGCGGCGGAGGTGGTAGGCGGCGGACAGTCCGGCCTGTCCGGCGCCCACCACCAGGATGTCCACCACGTGGACGTCCACTACCAGGACGTCCGCGTGCCGCTGCCCGCCATTGGTTGCACCGTAAACAGTCACGCCGGTGAAACATCGGGGGTGCGGCGGGTGTTCCCGCGTCCGCGGGTGCTTGCGGTCCCGCCGCGTGGCGCCCCGCGCGGGCGACGCGTCAGACGGCCGGGGAGATCACCGCGGCCGTGCCGTAGGCGCAGACCTCGGTGCCGACGTCCGCCGCCTCCGTCACGTCGAAGCGCATCATCAGCACCGCGTTCCCGCCGCGCGCCTTGGTCTGCTCGATCAGCCGCTGCATCGCCTCGTTGCGGCTCTCGACCAGGGTCTTCGTCAGGCCCCGCAGCTCGCCGCCGATCAGCGACTTCAGTCCGGCGCCGATCTGGCTGCCGAGGTGGCGGCTGCGCACGGTCAGCCCGAAGACCTCGCCGATCACATGATCGACCCGGAAGCCGGGGATGTCGTTGGTGGTCACGACCAGGACGTCGGCGTTCGGGCCCTGCCCGCCGCCGTACTCGTTGATGTCAGCCATGGGTCCATCCTGCCGTGTCGTACGTCCGAGTGATCGAGGCGGGGCCGGGCGATGGCCGAGAAGGGGTCCAGAAGCTGGTTCAGACCGGTGATCGGGCGGCCGAAAGGCCGTACCGTAGCCCCATGGGCGAGCGAAGCGATCATCCACAGGGGCCGGGCGCGGCGGAGGACTCCGGCGCGCAGGAGATCGAGGCGACGGTGGTGCTGGGCCTGCGGATCACCGACTGGCCGGCGCTGCGCGCCGCCGCGATCAGGGCCGTCGAGGAGCTGGTGTTCGAGGGCGTCGACCCGGCCGGCCAGCGCCGCGAGCTGCTGCGCGAGGTCTCCGAGGACGCCAACGCGGCGCTCGGCGCCCTGCTGCACCCGGACCGGCTGGTGGCCGCGATCCCCGGGGTCGAGGCGATCGGCGGCACGCTGGAGATCAGCGTCACCGAGGACTTCGCGCCGGACTTCGCCGAGCTGTTCCCGCTGGAGGGCGACGAGGACGAGGACGGCGGCGCCGGCGCGGACTGGACCCTCACCCCGCGCACCGCCTGCCTCCTGCACGCCCAGCTGATCGGCCTGGCCGACGCCGCCTACGACGACTTCGACGAGCACGGTGACGACCCGGTCGTCGACGGCGAGGACGCCGACTGGGCGGTCTACGCCCGCCTGCCCCAGCGCACCTGGCGGCTGCACCGGAACTGGCGCCGCGCCATGGCCCGGGCCTTCGACGACCTGGCCGACGACCTCGCGCTCGGTGAATGGCCGCTGCCGCGATGTCTGGCCGAGGACATCGGGCTGCGGATGGCCCTGGTGGACGCCCGGGCCCTGCTCGGCGCGCAGCCCGAGTCGGTGGCCGACATGATGGGCGACCTGCCGGCCGACCTGTACGACTACGACTGGGACGGCTGTCACGACGAACTGTTCGGCGTCTACGGACCGGACGACGGCGACCCGGAGCTGGGCGCCGAGCAGCGCACCGAGGTGCTGCTGGCGGCCACGCACCCGGAGGGCTGGTTCCTGACGTACGAGGACGCGGAGGCGCGGGACCCGCAGCGCGGCTACCGGCGCTGACCGGCCGTCGGGCCGGGTCGGCCCTGGTCGGGATGGTGCGAAGTGCTCTTCGGGCGCTGCGACGGGTGGGCGACTAGGCTGCGGGCATGTCCGATACGTCTGATGTGCGTGCGGTACCCGGGGGACCGGACGGGGCGGACGGTCCGGCCCGGGCGGACAGTCCGGCGGGCCGGGACGACCAGGTGCTCACCCGGATCGCGCTCGGACTGGACGGCGTGCAGGCCGCCCAGCGCGGGCGGACGGCCGAGGCGCGGGCCAGCTTCGAGGCGCTCTGGGCGGCGCTCGGCGAGCGGGGCGACGTCTTCCACCGCTGCGTCCTCGCCCATTACCTGGCCGACCTACAGGACTATCCGCAGGACGAGCTGGAGTGGGACCGGCGGGCGCTGGCCGCCGCCGACTCGCTGACCGCCGAGCGTGCCCAGACCTACGAGTCCGCCCTCCAGGTGCGCGCGTTCTACCCCTCGCTGCACCTCAACCTGGCCTCGGACCACCTCAAGCTCGGCGAGCCCGACCTCGCGCGCGAGCAGCTGGAACGCGCCGTGCGCAGCCTGGACGCGCTCCCCGAGGACGCCTACAGCGCGGGCATCCGGTCGGCCGTCGACGAACTGCGGCAGCGGCTGCGCTGAGCGGCGGTGTGCGGGGGCGGGGGTGTGCAGGGGCAGGGGCGTGCGGGGGCAGGGGCGTGTAGGGACGGGGGTGGAGATGGCGGCGGCTCGGGTGGTTCGGGGCGGGTCGTACGGGCTCCCGGCACCGCGTGATCACCGGGGTGGCGGGGCTGGCATGCTGGACGGGTGACTTCTCCGTTCGACACCCCTGCTCCCGATGCCGCTTCCGATTCCGCTCCGGCGCCCGTTTCCGCTGCCGACGACGCCCCGGCCCCGGCGGACCGTGACGCGCGGCCGCAGTACGTGCTGCCGCTGCTCGTCCGGCTGGAGAAGGCCACGCCGCCCGGGCGGACCGACGCGCTGGAGACCTCGGCCCGGGCGGTGCTCACCCTGTTGTCCGACTCGCGGGTGACCGACGCGGACGGCGAGTGGGCGGAGCGGGTCGAGGCCTGGGAGGACGCCCGGATCCGCAAGGTGGTCCGGCGGGCCCGGGGCGGGGAGTGGCGCCGGGCGGGCGAACTGCCGGGGATCACGGTGAGCGGACGGGAGGCCGAGGTGCGGGTGTTTCCGCCGGTGCCGTTGGATGGCTGGCCGAAGGACCTCGCCAAGCTCCAGGTCTCCGGGACGGACTTGGAGGAGACCACCGAGGTCGGCGCTCCTGAGCCCGGGTTGCCGGTGCTGTGGCTCAACCCGGAGCTGGAGATGAGCGCGGGTAAGACGATGGCGCAGACCGGCCACGCCGCCCAGCTGGCCTGGTGGCGGCTGGACGAGGCGCAGCGCAAGGAGTGGGCCGAGGCCGGATTCGCGCTCGCGGTGCGGACGGCCCCGGCGGAGGCGTGGGAGGGGCTGGTCACCAGCGGTCTGCCGCTGGTCCGGGATGCGGGCTTCACCGAGATCGCGCCGGGTAGCTGCACGGTGATCGCGGACCACCCGGCATTGCGGGGGACTGCTGAGGTCTGACAGCGAGCTCGGCCCTGCCTCGGCTCACCCGCCACTGGGCCGTGAACGGGCATGGTGGCGTCCCGACGGTTTGACGACGGAGAGCACGACGTTGGCGACGTACACCGACAGCGCGACGATCGGGATGATCACCAGGTTGTAGCGGGTGAATCCGAGGTGCATGTCCGCGATGGTGCCGGTGGGGTGCTGGTCCACCAGGTGGGCCGCTTCGTGCAGCCGGGCGGTGAGTTCGAAGATCGAGGCGGCGGTGGCGGCCAGGGTGAGCCAGAACTTGACGGCAACCCAGCGGTACCTGAACAGGCGCCAGGGGGTGCCGAGCGCGAGGAGCAGTCCGGTCAGCAGGGAGAGCAGGCTCAGCGGGAAGACCAGCGCGTCGCCGAGGACCGGCATCATCCGGTAGGCGCTGCGCAGGGTCTCCGCGCTGTCCGTCAGCAGCCCTGTCGCGCCGAGTGTGAGCAGGCAGAGCATCAGGCCCAGCCAGCTGACCGAGCTGACGATGTGCACGACCACCGCGCTCTTGCGGGCAGTCGGTGAGAGGCGGAAGTTCTTGGGCTGCCGGGTGCCCGGACGGGGCGTTGCCGCGGAGGACGCGGCGGGGGTGGTCATACGGGGTCCTTCGGGAGGCGACGGGGGAGGGGGCCTGCGTCAGGCTCTCGTGGCGAGCGCCGTGGTCGCCGGCTTGTGGCTGCGGCCGGCCACCGGCGTCAGAGCATGATGCGCCCGCCGGCCACGTCGATCGTCAGGCCGGTCAGCCAGGACGACGACTCGGACGCGAGGAAGAGCGCGGCGTGAGCGACATCGGCGGGCACTCCTGCGCGGCCCAGCGGGAACTGCCTGACGATCAGCGGGAGCTTTTCGGCGGGTATGCGCTCCTGCTGGCTCTCCGTCATGATCAAGGGCGGAGCGAGGCAGTTGACCCGCACGCCGTACCGGCCCACCTCCTGTGCGACCTGGCGGGTGAACATCAGCACGCCTGCCTTGGCCGCCGCGTAGGAGGCGGCGGCACCGCCGGGAAGCCGCCCGGCGGTGGACGCCATGGTGATGATCGAACCGCCGCCGCGCTCGATCATGCCGGGCAGGAAGGTCTGCACGGCCAGGAAGGTGGTGGTCAGGTTCAGGTCGACCACCGAGTGCCAGTGCTCCAGGCTCATCTGCTCGATCGGCACCGGGTCGCCGCCTCCGCCGACGAACGCGCAGAGCACTTCGATCGGACCGACGGACTGCTCGGCCTGTGCACGCAGCCGCACGAGGTCGGCGGGATCGGTGCAGTCGGCCGTCATCGCGACCGCCGTTCCGCCTGCCGCGCGGATCTCGCCGACCGTCCGGTCGACGGCACTCCGGTCGCGGCCGACGACGGCTGCCTTGACACCGTTGGCGGCCAGGGCCTTTGCCGTCTCGGCTCCGATGCCCCGGGAACCTCCGGTGACGAGGGCGGCCTTGCCCGCGAGATCGGGATAGGTGGGCAGTGGCGTGGTCATCAGTGTGGCTCCGTGGATTCTCGGTTGACGGTGAATCGGCCGGCGGGCGGCGTGGTCTCGTCAGACATGGGAGGGGGCCGTGGCGTCATCGGCTTCGGCCGGGCGTCGCGCCGGGTTGAGGGCGCCGGCCTGGCGGCCGGCGCGTCGCCCCGGACTGATCCGCCGATGCGGGCACCTGCCGCCCGTGCCGACCCCAGGAATCCTCGGCGCCGCGCCTGCACGCCGTCGTCGTCCGAGCGGCGGCCGTCGGGATACTCCTGCTGACGTAGCGTCGCGTCCCGGTGGTACGACGTTGGGAGGAGGCCGAAGTGCCAGTCTCAGACCAGCTGCTGACACGACACAAGGGACAATGCTCTCTTGGTGGCCGAGCCCTTGGTGCGACCCACGGCCGAAGCACCAGGCCTGTGTGAGGGCGGCCGGTGCTCCGGTACCTCCGCGGGCGTACGGCGGAAGCCTTCCTCCGGAGGACGCCCCGGCGCGGCCGGCGCGGTGAACTGAACCGCGCCGGACGTGGGCCTTCCAGCCGGCGCCGTCCCTTGCCTGGAGGCTGTCGACCTTGTCGTCCTTCACCTCGCCCCGCCGGTCGTCCGCGGGAGCGCTCAGCGGCATCCTGTACGTGCTCCTCTTCGTGGCCAGCCTCGTCATCAGCGGCATCACCGCGCCCTCCGGGCCGTTCGCCACCCCGTACTCCAGTGACGACGTGGTGCGGAAGTACCTGCTCGCCGATCCGGCGGCGCTGCACCGCTCGCTTCAGGTGGGAGCCCTGTTCCAACTGCTCTCGGCACTGGCGCTGCTGGCGTTCGTCCCCTGGCTCACAGAGTTCGTGGGCCGCTACGGCACCCCGGTGCGGGCGGGTGTGGTCCGGGCGGCGGGCAGTGCGTCCGGGGTCCTGCTGGTGCTGTCCGCGAGCGCGGGTTGGGTCCTGTCGCTGCTGGGCACCGCCGCGGACCTGTCGGTGTCCCGCGCCCTCATGGACCTCGCCTTCATCACCGGCGCTGCGCCCGCGATCGGTACGCTCGGCGTGGTCCTGTGGCAGGTGTCGCGCACCGCGCTGGTGAGCCGGGCGCTGCCGGCCTGGGTGGCCTGGTCCGGACTGGCCCTGTCCGCCGCGAGCACGTTGTCTCTGCTCTCGCTGGTCGCCGAGCCGGCCACGCTGCTGATCCCGGTCGGACGTTACGTCGGCTTCCTCTGGTTCGTCGCGGTGAGCCTGACGCTGTGGCGTCGGGACGGCGGCACCCCCTCCACGGGCCAGTCGCGTACTACGGCGGGAGTAGCTGCGCCCGCACCCGCGAGCTGATGCCCAGGTGTGGCGCGCCGCACTAGCCTTCCGGCATGAACGAGTTGCGCCCGTCGTGGAAGCCGCCGTGGAACCGGTCCGGCCGGGCGGGCCTGCCCGTGCTCTCGTCGCTGGCCGTCGCCTGCTTCCAAGTGGCGGGCACGGTCGGCGCAGGACACCGGCAGCCCGACCGCGTCCAGCTCGACGCCCTCGGCTACGCGCTGCTCCTGCTCGGCCCCGCCGCGCTGCTGCTGCGCCGCCGCCACCCGGCGGCGGTCATGGTCGGTACCACAGCGGTCACCATCGGCTACCTGCTCGCCGGGTACCCGTACGGCCCGGTCTTCGTCAGTCTTGGTGTGGCGTTCTTCGTCGCGGTCCAGTGCGGGCGACGGCGGGCGGCCTGGGCCTGCGGCGGCGCCTTCTACGTCGGTCAGCTGCTGATGAGCTACGCGGTTCCGCACGACTGGCTGCGGGCCAAGAGCTGGCAGGCCAACGCCTGGCAGGAGTTGGGCGTCACGGCGGTGCTGCTGCTCATCGCGACCGGTGCGGAACTGGCCCGGACCCGCCGCGAGCAGTTCGCCGCCGCCAGAGCCGCCGCGGAGGAGGCGCAGCGGCGCCGCGTCGACGAGGAGCGGCTGCGGATGGCCCGCGAGCTGCACGACATCCTGGCGCACAGCATCTCGTTGGTCCACGTCCAGGCCGGGGTGGCGCTGGAACTCATCGACACCCGCCCGGAACAGGCCAGAAGCGCCCTGGCGACGATCAAGGCCGCCAGCAAGGAGGCCCTGGGCGAGGTCCGGCAGGTCCTCGGCACGCTGCGCGGACCGGGGGCCACCGCGCCGCGCACTCCCGCCCCCGGCCTGGACCGGCTGGACGAACTGGTCGACCAGGCCGGCCGGGCAGGCCTGACCGTCAGCGTCCGTTCCGAGGGCATCCCCGGGGAGGTTTCGGCCGCCGTCCAGCGGGCCGCCTTCCGGATCGTCCAGGAAGCCCTGACCAATGTGATCCGCCACTCCGCCGCCCGGACGGCCACCGTGCTGCTCTCCCGGACGGCCGACGGCCTCACCGTGCGGATCGACGACCCGGGCCCGGTGGGCGGCGGCGACGCGGGTGGCTCGGGAGCCGGACTGATCGGGATGAGGGAGCGGGTCGCCGCCTTCGGGGGCACCCTGGAGGCGGGCCCGTACGACGCGGGATTCCGAGTCCGGGCCCGCTTGACGAGGGGTGACTGATGATCAGGGTGCTGCTGGTGGATGACCAGATGCTGGTCCGGGCCGGTTTCCGGGCGTTGCTCGACGCCCAGCTCGACGTCGAGGTGGTCGGCGAGGCCGACGACGGCGAGCAGGCCCTGCGTCTCGCCGTCGAGCTGCGTCCTGACGTGGTGCTGATGGACATCCGGATGCCCCGCCTCGACGGCCTGGAGGCCACCCGGCGGATCGGGGCCGACCCGGAGCTCGGCGGGGTGCGGGTGGTCGTACTGACCACCTTCGAGCTCGACGAGTACGTCTTCGAGGCGCTGCGGTCCGGCGCGGCAGGGTTCCTCGTCAAGGACGCCGAGCCGGCCGAATTGCTCCGGGCGGTCCGGGTCGCCGCCGCAGGTGACGCGCTGCTCTCGCCGGGCGTCACCCGGCGCCTGATCGGAGAGTTCGCCGCCCGCTCGAAGGAACCGCAGGCGGTCGGCCTTGAGATGCTCACCGAACGCGAACGCGAGGTGCTTGCCCTGGTCGGGCTCGGGCTCTCCAACGAGGACATCGCCCGCCGCCTGGTGGTCAGCCCGCTGACCGCCAAGACGCATGTCAGCCGCGCCATGGTCAAGCTCGGCGCCCGCGACCGCGCCCAACTGGTCGTCCTCGCCTACGAGTCTGGCCTGGTCCGCCCTGGCTGGCTCGGGTGACGAGTGACAGATGACAGCGAACAGATAACAGCAAACAGATAACAGATTTCGAAATCTGTTATCTGTTCGCTGTTTGTTGTCATCGGCCACCGGCCCACCGGCCCACCGGCCCGCCGCCCGCCGTCGGGCGCTACTCGCCGGAAGCCTGGTGCCGCCGGATCGCCCGCAGCCCGCCGTAGGCGGCTGCGGCCGTCCAGAGGGCCATGATCAGCAGTCCGGTCCAGTGGCCGTAGTGGATGCCGGCCTCGGTCCGGGTGTGCATCGCGTACAGGCCGGCCCGGTCGGGCAGGAACTGGCCGACCTCGCGGACGCCGGGGATGGCCGCCAGCCAGGTGGTGCCGAGGAACACCATCGGGCCGAGTAGGCCGAGCGCGGCGCTGAAGTTGCCCAGCATCGTGGTCAGTCCGAGGCAGAGCAGTACCAGCAGCGGGTGGTAGAGCACGCCGGCCACGAAGCTGCGGGCCAGGCCGGGGGTTGACCAGTCCAGTCCGACGGTGGCGTCGACGGCCAGGAACGAGCCCGCCGTCGACGCCAGCCCGAGCAGCAGGCCCAGCCCGGCTCCGAGCGTGAGCTTGGCGCCGTACAGCCGAGCGCGCCGGGGGACGGCGATGAACGAGGTGCTGATCATGCGGGTGTTGAACTCCTGGCCGATCAGCAGGATCCCGAGGCAGGCCACGGCCACGTGCCCGAAGAGCAGCCCGTAGTAGATCCCGTTGGCCGGGTCAGTGCCGGGGGCCACGGTCTTGGGGTCGGAGGCGGCGCTGACGGCCGTAGTGACCCCGACGGTCAGGACCAGGGCGACCAGCGGGGCCGCCCACTGGGAGGGCAGGGTGGTGAACTTGATCCGTTCGGCGCGCAGGGCGTGGGCCGCGCTCATGGTCATCTTCCCTTCGTTCGTGGTCACTTGGCGCGCCGCAGGGCGAGCAGGCCGCCGTAGGCCGCGGCGCCGGCCCACAGGGCCATGATCAGCAGTCCGGTCCAGTGCCCGTACGAGACCTGCGGGTCGTCGGCGTAGTGCATCGCGTACTGGCCGGCCCGGTCGGGCAGGAACTGGGCCACCTGCCGCACCCCGGCCACGCCGCCGAGCAGCGGCGAGAGCAGGAAGAAGACCGGGACCAGCAGTCCCATGGCGGCGGTGAGGTTGCCGAGCAGCGCGGTCGCGCCGAGGCAGAACACCACCAGCAGCACCGGGTAGAGCACGCCGGCGGTGGCGCTGCGGACGAAGGCGGGGCCGTCCCAGTCGCCGGGGACGGTGGCCGCGTACCCGGCGAAGGCGCCCGCCGTGCCCGCCGCGCCGACGCCGAGGCCGACCAGCGCGCCGAGCGTGAGCTTGGCGCCGTACAGCCGTCCGCGCCGGGGGACGGCGGTCAGCGAGACGTCGATCATGCGGGTGTTGAACTCCTGGCCGATCAGCAGGACCGCGAAGCAGACCAGCGCGGCCTGGCCGAAGTTGAGCCCGTAGAAGACGCCCACGCCGGGGTCGTCGGTGAGGTTGTGCTCCGAGCCGCCGAGGGCCGCACCGATCGCCGTGGTGGTGCCCACGGTGAGCGCGAAGGCGAGCAGCGGGGTGATCCAGAGCGAGTGGAGGGTGGTGAGCTTGATCCGCTCGGCGTCGAAGGCGCAGAGGTGGTGCCGGAGAGTTGAGTCGGGGCTCATGCGGTGGCCTCGGCGCGGTACTCGACGCTGTCGGCGGTCATCCGCATGAACGCTTCCTCCAGCGAGTCCTGTTGGACCGCGATCTCGTACAGGACCACGCCGTGTGCGGCGGCGAGCGCGGCGATCTGCTCGGGTTCGGCGCCGGTCACCTCCCAGGCGCCGTCGTCGACCTCGGTCGCGGTGAGGTTGCCGGCGGTGTCCGACTGCCGGAGCAGGTCGCCGCCGAACAGGGCGGCGAGCTTGGCCGAGTTGACGGCCCGGACGCGGATCCTGGTCCGGCCGTGCTGGTCGATGAGCTCGGCGGTGGCGGCGTCCGCGAGCAGCCGACCACGGCCGATGACCACCAAGTGGTCGGCGGTGAGCGCCATTTCGGTCATCAGGTGGGACGACACCAGCACCGACCTGCCCTCGGCGGCCAGTTCGCGCAACAGGGTGCGGATCCAGCGGATGCCCTCCGGGTCGAGACCGTTGACCGGTTCGTCCAGCAGCAGCACCGGCGGGTCGCCGAGCAGCGCGGCGGCCACCCCGAGGCGCTGGCGCATACCGAGGGAGAAGCCGCGGATCCGCCGTCCGGCGGCGTCCGTCAGGCCGACCTGGGCGAGCACCTCGTCCACCCGGCGCGGCGCCAGGCCGTTGCTCGCCGCGAGCCAGCGCAGGTGGCCGGCGGCGGTGCGGCCGCCGTGCAGGGCGTGGGCGTCCAGCAGGGCGCCCACCTGTCGTAGCGGCTGGACGAGTTCGGTGTACCGGCGGCCGCCGACCAGGGCGCTACCGGCGGTGGGGCGGTCCAGGCCGAGGATCAGGCGCATGGTGGTGCTCTTACCGGCGCCGTTCGGGCCGAGGAAGCCCGTCACCAGGCCGGGCCGGACCTCGAAGGACAGGTCGTCGACGACGCGCCGACCGTCGTACTCCTTGGTGAGGCCCTGGATCTCGATCACGGCCGCGCTCCCCTCTCGGTGCTCCGGTGCCGGGTCGTCCGGCTGGTGGTCACATTCGACCGGAGCGGGCCGTACCGGCGGATCCCGCCGGGGTCGGGAGCCGTCTCCCTCCCGGGAGGGAGACGGCGGCAGGCCGGCGGGGGAGCCCGGGCCGACCGCTGAGCTGGCAGGATGGTGGAATGCCCAGGATCCTCGCGCCGCTGCTGGCCGGCGCCACGTACGCGCGCCTGCTGCATCTGCTGGTCGGGTGGATCTTCGTGGGCGTCGTCCTGATGATCTACCCGGGGACGTACCACAAGAGCCTGGGCGAGATCGTGGTCGCCGGCGCCGCGGTGGACACCGCCCTGCTCGCCCTGGTCGCCCTCGTCCCCGCGACGCGGCGCGCCGAGGGGGTGCAGGCGCGACTGCTGCTGCTGCCCGACCGCGAGGAGGACATCGCCGCCGAGTCCTCCCGCACCTGGGCGGACCGGCGGCGCACCGCCGGCTGGCTGATCGGGCGGGTCGTGCTCGGCTCGGTGGTCGGGTTCGCGACGGCCTTCGGCCTCACCAGCGGCTACGACCTGCTGACCGGACCGGACTCGTTCTGGTACCTCCCGCTCGCCCCGGTGCTGGTGATCGGCTACGGCTGGCTGGTGGTGTCCGCCGGGCGCCTCCAACTCGCCATGGCTGTAAGGCTTCTGGGGCCATCCCCGGCGGAGCGGCTGGCGGAGGCGGAGCTGCGCGCCGAACGGCTGCTGGAACGCAACAGGTTGGCCCGCGAGCTGCACGACTCCATCGGCCACGCACTGACGGTGACGGTCCTTCAGGCGGGTGCCGCGCGGGAAGTCGGGGACCAGGTGTTCACCGCCAAGGCGCTCGAAGTCATCGAGGAGACCGGCCGCCGGGCCATGGAGGACCTCGAACGCACCCTCGTCCTGCTCCGCGAGACGCCGGAGGGCGCGGCCGGCAACGGAACGGCCACCGAACAGCCCGGTGTCGACCAGTTGCCCGCACTGTTCGACACCGCCCGGTCGGCCGGGAGCCCGGTCGAGGCGCGGATCGAGGTGTCGGCGGGCGCGCTGCCCGGGGTGCTCTCCCGCGAGTCCTACCGGATCGTCCAGGAGGGTGTCACCAACGCGCTCAAGTACGCGCCCGGCGAGCCGGTCAGCGTCCGGATCGCCCTTCAGGGAGGGCAGTTGGAGCTGCGCTGCGCCAATCGCCCGGCGGTCGGCGGCGTTCCGGCGCGCCTCCCGGGCGGCGCGGCGGGCAAGGGCGGCAAGGGGCTGCGCGGCATCCGGGAGCGCGCCACGCTGCTCGGCGGGGAGGCCACCGCCGGGGTTTCGGGCGACGGGGGCGGGGAGTGGGTGCTCGCCGTCCGGTTGCCCCTACGCTTGGGCTCGTGACGAACGATCTTGTGGGCGACGGACCGTCGAGGGGCTCCGCTGGGATGATCGACATCCTGCTCGCCGACGACGAGGAGCTGGTCCGGGCCGGGATGCGGGCCGTCCTGGAGGCGCAGGGGGACCTACGGGTGGTCGGTGAGGCCGCCGACGGCGCCGACGCGGTGGCGCTGGCCCGCTCGCTGCGCCCACACGTCGTCCTGATGGACGTCCGGATGCCGGTGCTGGACGGCCTGGCGGCCACCCGCGAGCTCCTGCGCCCCGGCGCGCCGGGGGAGCAGCCGCCGAAGATCCTGGTCGTCACCACCTTCGAGAACGACGACTACGTCTACCAGGCACTGCGCGCGGGCGCCGACGGCTTCCTGCTGAAGCGCTCCCGAGCGGCCGAGATCGCGCACGCGGTACGGCTGGTGGCGGCGGGCGAGTCGCTGCTGTTCCCGGCCACGATCCGCCGCCTCGCGGCCGGCCACGGCAATCCCGCCGCCCGCGCGACCATGGAGCGGGCGGCGCTGACCGAGCGCGAGGCGGAGGTGCTGCGGCTGGTCGCGCGCGGCCTCAGCAACGGGGAGATCGCCGAGCTGCTGTTCCTCGGCGTGCAGACGGTGAAGACCCACGTCAGCAGTGTGCTGGCGAAGCTCGGGGCGCGGGACCGCACCCAGGCGGTGATCGCCGCGTACGAGTCGGGCTTCGTCGAGCCGTCGGAGTAGCGCAGAGCGCAGCGGGCAGGAGCTCGGCGGGGACGCGGGCGGCCCGGCGCGGTGTCGGGGTCAGGCCGGGTACGCGTGGGTCTGGGTGGCTTTGACGGAGGCCCAGACCTCGGATCCGGGCGCCAGCCCCAGCTCGGCGACGGCGGCCGGGGTGAGGTCGGCGGCCATCGGGAGTTCGCCCGCGAGGTCGGCGCGCACCTGGTCGCCGTGCAGGTCCAGGCCGGTGACCTCGGCCTTCCACACGTTGCGCGCGCTGGACTGGGGCCGTTCGCGGTGCAGGGTCACGGCGGACGGCGGGAAGGCGACGAAGGCCGGGCCGGACAGCTCCTCGGTGGTGGCCAGGACCGTGCCGGCCGTGAGCGTGACCTGGTGGCCGTCGGCCACGCCCTGGTACAGGTTCAGTCCGACCAGGCGCGCGATGTAGTCGGTGCGCGGCCGCCGGGCGACCTCCGCCGGGCTGCCGGACTGCACCTCGTGCCCGCTCTCGATCACCACCAGCCGATCGGCGAGTACCATCGCGTCCAGCGGGTCGTGCGTCACCAGCACCGCCACGGCCTCGAACTCGGCCAGATGGCGCCGCAGTTGGGCGCGTACGTCGAGCCGGGTGCGGGCGTCCAGAGCGGCCAGTGGCTCGTCCAGCAGCAGCAGCCGGGGGCGGACGGCCAGCGCCCGGGCCAGCGCCACCCGCTGGGCCTGGCCGCCGGAGAGGCTGCCGGGTCGTACGGAGGCGTGGTCGGCCAGGCCCATCCGCTCCAGCCAACCGGCCGCCTCGGCCCGGGCGGCACGCTTGGGGCGGCCCTGGCAGCGCGGGCCGAAGGCGACGTTGTCGAGCGCGCTGAGGTGCGGGAAGAGCAGGTAGTCCTGGAACACCACACCGACGGGACGCTCCTCGGAGGGGGTGTGCACGCGCTGCCCGGGCTCCTCCAACAGGCGTCCGTCCAGGCGCAGGTGGCCGCCGGTGAGCGGGAGCAGCCCGGCGAGGGCGCGCAGGGCGGTGGACTTGCCGGCGCCGTTCGGGCCGAGCAGCGCGATCACCTCGCCGGGTGCGGCGGTGAGGGCGAGGTCGAGGGTGAACGCGGCGCGCTCCACCCGCAGCCGGGCGTCGAGGGCGGGTGCAGGTGCAGCCGCGGCGGCCGTGGAGGCGGGGTCGGCCGAGTCGGTGGGGTCGGTGGGGTCGGTGGGGGAAGTGCTCATCGGGGCGGCGTCCAGGGGGTCGGGGCAGCGGTGGCCGGGCTCCGGCCCGGGGCTCGCGGGGCCGTCACGGGGTCGACATCCAGCGGTCGCGCAGGCCGACCAGGACCGCGACGGAGACCACCAGCAGGACCAGCGACAGCGCGATCGCCGCCTCGGGGTCCGATTCCATGGCGAGGTAGACGGCCAGTGGCATGGTCTGGGTGCGGCCCGGGAAGTTGCCCGCGAAGGTGATCGTGGCGCCGAACTCGCCGAGCGCCCGGGCCCAGGCGAGGACCGCCCCGGCGGCGATCCCCGGGGCGATCAGCGGCAGGGTCACCCGGCGGAACGCCGTCAGCCGGGAGGCGCCCAGGGTCGCGGCCGCCTCTTCGTAGCGGGGGTCGGCGGCGCGCAGCGCACCCTCCACGCTGATCACCAGGAACGGCATCGCCACGAACGCCTCGGCGATGACCACTCCGGTCGTGGTGAACGGCAGCGTGATGCCGAAGGCCGAGTCCAGCCAGGAACCGACGATGCCGCGCCGTCCGAGGACCAGCAGCAGTGCCACGCCGCCGACCACCGGCGGCAGCACCAGCGGCAGGGTGACCAGGGCCCGGATCACCCGTCGGCCCGGCAGCTCGGTGCGGGCGAGCAGCCAGGCCAGCGGGACGCCGAGGACCAGCGAGACCGCCGTGGCCGCTGTCGCGCAGATCAGCGACAGACGCAGGGCGTCCCAGACGGCGGCGCTGGTGAGCTGCTCGGACAGGCCGCTCCAGGGCGCCCGGACGAGCAGGCCGACCAGCGGCAGGATCAGGAACGCCAGCCCGAGCAGCGCCGGGAGCAGCAGCGTGACCGGGACGCGGTGGGTGCGCCGGCGCCGGGGGGGGGGGGGGGGGGGGGGGGGGGGGGCGGGGGGGGGGAGGGGGGGGGTGGGGGGGGGGGGGGGGGGGGGGGGGGGGGGGGGGGGGGGGGGGGG
>NZ_JBWKER010000011.1:76161-131955 GCF_056435345.1 Kitasatospora sp. NPDC043950 | reverse complement strand
CACCGGAGCAACCAGAGGAACAACAGGAAGCACAGGACAGCGTGCCCCCCCCCCCCCCCCCCCCCCCCCCCCCCCCCCCCCCCCCCCCCCCCCGGGCCCGGTGCCGGTGGCGCGCTCGGTGGTGCGCCCGGTGTCGGTGGTGCGCTTGGTGGTGCGGTCGCTCACGGCGCCTGGAAGCCCGCCGCGGTGAGCACCTGCTTGGCCTCGGGCGACTGGATGTACGCGACGAAGGCGGCGGCGCCGTCCTTGTTCGGGGCCTTGGCCAGGGCGGCGATCGGGTAGTCGTTCACGGCCTTGTCGGCCTCGGGGAAGTCCACGCTGTCGATCTTCCCAGCGTCCGCCTTCACGTCGGTCTTGTACACGAGCGAGGCGTCGACCTCGCCGAGCTCGACCTTGGTCAGCGCGCCCTTGACGTCCTGCTCCAGGGTGACCGGGGTGAGGTTGACGTTGGCGGCCTTGAGCGCGGTCAGGGCGGCGGCGCCGCACGGCACCTCCTTTGCGCACAGCGCGACCTTCACACCGGAGGCGGTGAGGTCGTTCAGGCCCGCGACGTGCTTGGGGTTGCCCTTGGGCACGGCGATGGTGAGCGTGTTCTTGACGAAGGTCTTCGGGTCGCCGCTCGCGCCGCCCGCGTCGGTCACGGTCTTCATGGTGGCCGGACTGGCGGCGGCGAACACGTCCGCCGGGGCGCCCGAGTTGATGCTGGTGGCGAGGCTGGAGCTGCCGCCGAAGTTGAACTTGACCTTGGCGCCCGGGTTCGCGGCCTCGAACTTCTTGCCGAGGTCGGTGAACGTCTCCTTGAGCGAGGCGGCGGCGAAGACGGTGATGTCGCCGGTGGCCTTCGGGACGCTGCCGCCACCGGCCGCCGACGAGGCCGAGGAACCCGCCGTCGAAGCGGCCGTGGAGCTGCCGGACTTGCCACCGCCGTCGCTGCCGCAGGCGGTGGCCCCGAGGCTGAGGACGAGGGCCGCCGCGGCGGCGACGGCGAGTCTGCGGGTGGTCGTACGGGTGCTCATCGGGGCTTCCCCTCCAGGGCGCGCGCCGGAAGGGGCGCGGAGTGAGGCCGCAGGTGCGGCCATTACGGTGATCATAGTGCCGCAAATGCGAGTGATAAGTCCTCTGTCGCTTCGCACAGGCGGGGTGTGGCGGCGCTCTCCGCCCGGCTGTGCGAAGGCTCAAACGTGCACGGACGGCGCCGGAGCGGGAGTGCTGCGGGGGTCGGCGTGATGGCCTGTGTGAGGGCCGGCGTGAGCGTGGTGCCGGGGAAATTACGTCGCGCAGGGGGCGGCCGGGCGGACAGAGTGGGGGCGATTCGTACGGCAGTCCGTACACACCACCCGGGCCGAACGGCCCAGAAGAGGAGGGGGGGTCCGTCCATGTCCACGTTGCGCGTCACCGCGGAGAAGCTGGTCGTCCTGGAGCACCCGAACGCCGACGCACTGGAGCTCGCGCAGGTCGGCCTCTACCGGGCGGTGGTCGCCAAGGGCAGGTACCGGACCGGCGACTACGCCGTCTACATCCCCGAACAGTCGGTCCTCCCGGTGAAGTTGATCGAGGAGCTGGGCCTGACGGGCAAGCTTGCCGGCAGCAAGTCCGACCGGGTGAGGGCCGTCCGGCTGCGCGGTGAGCTGTCCCAGGGCATCGTCTGCCTGCCGGCCGCGCTCGCCGGCACCGACCTGGCGGACGCCGCCGGGCGCGGCGAGGACTTCGCCGAGCTGCTCGGAGTCGTCAAGTGGCAGCCCCCGGTACCGACCTCCATGAGCGGCGACGTGCTGAGCGCGCCCGACCTGCTGCCCTGGGTGGACATCGAGAACCTCAAGCGCTACCCCGACGTCTTCGAGCCCGGCGAGCCCGTGGTGCTGACCGAGAAGCTGCACGGCAGCTGCTGCCTGATGACGTACACCGCCGCCACCGGCGAGGTCCGGGTGTCGTCCAAGGGCATCGGGGCGCAGGGGCTCTCACTGGTCGAGGACGAGCGCAACCTGTACTGGCGGGCCGTGCGCGCTTACGACCTCCCCGCCGTGGCGGCCCGACTGGCCGAGCGGCTGGGCGCCGAGCGGGTCGGCGTCTTCGGCGAGGTCTTCGGCGCCGGTGTGCAGGACCTGACGTACGGAGCCTCCGGCCGTGCCGAACTGCCCGGCTACGCCGTGTTCGACGTGTCGGCCGTGGTGGACGGGCAGCTGAGGTGGTACTCCGCCGCCGAACTGCTCGCCGCCGAACTGCTCGACGGCGAACTGCCGCTGGTGCCCGAACTGTGGCGGGGGCCGTTCGACCCGGAGACCGTGCTGGCCTTCGCCCAGGGCAAGGAGACCGTCTCCGGGCGTGAACTCCACCTGCGCGAAGGCGTGGTGGTCCGGCCGGTGACCGAGCGCTGGAGCCCGGTGGTGGGCGGACGGGCGATCGCCAAGGTGGTCGGTGACGCCTACCTGACGCGCAGGGGCGGCACCGAGTACGAGTGATCCCCACCCCGTCGCGCCCTCTCGCGCCCTCCCCCGCGCTTTCACGCCTTCCGCAGCTGATGGATCGTCAGCTAGGTTGGTGGGTCGCCTGCGGAGAATGGAGTGCCGATGACCGCCGCCACCGCCCTCATCCCCGGGCCGGCCGGAAACCCCCTGGTCGGGTCGCTGTTCGACCTCACCCGCCGCCCGCTGCGCACCTACCTCGCCGCCCGCCGCGACCACGGGGACGTGGTCCGGTTCCGGGTCGGGCCGCCCGGGCTGCGGGTCGAGTTCTACGGGGTGTTCTCCCCGGAGGGCGTCCAGCAGGTGCTGGGCGGTGAGGCGGCCAACTTCCGCAAGGAGAACGCCTTCTACGACGAGTTGCGGACCAGCGTCGGTAACGGCCTGCTGACCAGCCAGGACGGCGACTACCAGTGCCAGCGCCGGCTGGTCCAGCCGCTGTTCACCCGCCGCCGGGTGGACGGCTACGCGGGCGCCGTCGCCCGGGAGGCGCGGGCGCTCACCGAGCGGTGGAACGCGATCCCGGTCGGGGTCGTGGACGCGGCGGAGGAGATGTCCCGGTTCGCGCTGCGAGCCGTCGCCCGGATCCTGTTCGGCGCGGACGTCGAGGAGGCGGTGGCGGTGGTGGACCGCAGCTTCCCGGTGCTCGGTGAGTACGTCTGGGACCGGGGCTTCGCGGCGATCCGCATCCCGCGCACCTGGCCGACCCCCGCGAACCGGCGCGGCGCCGAGGCCCAGCGCGCCCTGTACGCGGTCTGCGACCGGATCATCGCCGAGCGGGCCGCGCGCGGCGACCTGGACGAGGACGCGGACGACCTGCTCACACTGCTCGGACGGGCCCGTGGCGAGGACGGGGAGCAACTCGACCCGGCCGAACTCCGGGACCAGGTGCTGGTGTTCCTGCTTGCCGGGCACGAGACCACGGCCACCTCGCTGGCCTTCGCGCTGCACCTGCTCGCCAAGCACCCCGAGCAGCGGAAGCTCGCCCAGCAGGAGGCGCAGACCGTGCTGGCCGGCCGGGAACCGACCGCGGCGGACCTGGAGTCGCTGCCGTACATCACCCGGGTGCTGAAGGAGGCGATGCGGCTCTACCCGGCGGCGGCCCTGGTCGGGCGGCGGGCGGTCGCCGAGACGGTCATCGACGGGTACGTGATCCCGGCGGGTGCCCAGGTCGTCGTCTCGCCACTGGTCACCCACCGGCACCCGGCGCACTGGCCGGACCCGGAACGCTTCGACCCCGACCGCTTCCTGCCCGAGCAGGAGAAGGACCGGCACCGCTACGCCTGGTACCCGTTCGGTGGTGGTCCGCGGGCGTGCATCGGGCAGCACTTCGCGATGCTGGAATCGGTGCTGAGCCTGGGCGTGCTGCTGCGGGACTTCGAGATGGAGGCGGTGGACGAGCGGGTGGCGCTCGCCCAGGGCATCACGCTCCGCGCGGCGAGCCCGATGCGGATCCGGGTGACGGCGCGGGGAGCCGCAGGGCTCGCCGGGTAACGGCTGACAGCGTTCAGATTTCAGATGACAGAGGATGAAATCTGTTATCTGTCATCTGTTTGTCGTTATCTGTTCGCTGCCTCTCCGGGTGTGTGGCCGGCCGGCGCCCACCGGGGGGTGCGGGTGCGCGGCGGGGGCGCCGCCCCGGCGGGACAGCGCCCCCGATCGGCTCTGCCGGTGCCTCAGCCCCGGCTCTGGAACACGATCTTGGTCCAGGTGGAGCCCGGGCAGTTGCCCCAGACGTCCCAGGCCTGGGATCGGGCGCCGATCCACAGGCCGGTGGTGCTCGTGCCGTTGGCACAGTAGGTGATGGTGCGCAACTCGCCCGAGTAGACGTTGCAGTAGCCCTCCCAGCGCCACCCGTAGTTCGCGGTGATGACGCAGTGGTAGGAGGCGGCGGCCACCTCGGGCGAGGCTCCGATGGCATTGGCGGTGATGGTCTGGTCGGCGGCGGCGACGGTGGGCGCGGCGGCGGCGGGCAGGGTGGTGGTCCCGAGCACGCCGAGGGTGGCCGCGGCGGCGGCCCCGAACGTGGCGATCTTCCTGGCGATGCGACCTCGCATGGCGGTTTCTCCTCGCTCAGCGGTACGGATCGGGCGGTGCGTCCCCGGCCGTCCAGATCCACGGGGTGGGTGAATTCCGGCTTCCCGTCCGGCCGATGACGTATTGCGCACGAATGACTGCGGACAGTGAGACGACGGCCTATGATGTGAGCTGTGTCACAACCTTTTCTTTGGGTTGTGACCTGCCCAACTGGGCTTTCGGAGTGCCGATTTCCGGGGAGAGCGGCATGGCGGAATGCGGCGGTAGGTGTGGTGGCGGACGCGGGGGCGGCGGTGGGAAGGACTTCGGTCCGAGGCCTGCCGATCGTCAATCGGACGATTTCAACCGGGTGTTCACGGAAATGCTGCCGAGGCTCCACCGGGCGGCCACGTCGCTCACCGGCGGGCTCGCCGCCGGGGACGTGGTGCATGACGCGTATCTGCGGATCGCCCGCAGGCCGGAGCGGTTCCTGAGCCATCCGCAGCCCTACGCCTACGTGTTCACCACGATGGCGAACATCCTGCGCGACCAGTGGCGCCGGGATCGGCGGAGGGTCGTGCTGCCCGATCCGTGCGAGACGGCCGAGCGGGAGCGGGACCGGCCGCCGGTCGAGTCGCCGTCGGGCGGGATGGCTGAGCTGCAGGCGCGCTGGGAGGTGCTCCGACTGCTGGGCTGCCTGACGGCGAAGCAGGCCCGCGTGGTGGTGCTGGTGGACCTCGACGGCTACACCGTCGACGAGGCCGCCGAACTGCTGGGCCTGCATCGCAGCACGCTGGCCGTCACCCGTCGCCGCGCCCACGGGAGGCTGCGCGCGGTCCTCGCGCGGGAGCGGGAACATGAGCGGGAGGGCGAGCGGGACCATCGGCCGGGGCCCGCCCTCGAAGCGGCGCCCGGCGCGGGGTCCGCTGCGGGGTCCGCTGCGGGGCCCGGTGCAGGCCCTGGGGCGGCGCCCGAAGCGGCACCCGACGCACCGAGCTGACGCCAAGTCAGCTGATGCGCCGCCCCGGCCCGTACGCTGAAAATCGTGATCACGTACGAGGACCACCGCCTCCGCGCCCTGGCTGACGACGGCCGCTGGCCCGAACTGCTGACCGCCTACCGGCAGGGTCGGGCGGCAGCCGTGGAGCGCGCCGGGGAGGAGCCCGCGGCGGCGCTGACCGCGCCGCTCGGCCACCTGATCGCCTACTCGGCGCCGCCGGAGCTGGCCGTCCGGCTGTTCGACCGGGACGGCGGCCCGGGGACGGTCGCCGGGGTCGCCGACCATGACGCCGGTCCGCTCTGGGAGGTGCTGGCGACCCGGCATTCCTGGCTGCGGCTGGCCCCGCTGCTCGTCCCGGCCCCGGTGCGCCGACTGGTCGCGCAGACCCGGGTGCTGCTCGGCGAGGACCTCTCGTACGGGGCCGAACCCGACCCGGAGGGCGTGCCGCTGCTGCTGGCGCCGTGGGAGGCGGCCGGATGGGACGAGGGGGCGCGGGTGCGCCAGTACCTGCCCTGCGGGGGCGCGCGCAGTGCGCTGCTGACCCTGCCGGCCAGCCGGGAGGGTCTGGGTGACGTGACGCTGCCCGCATCGGGCGTACGGCTGGGCGGGCAGCGGGCGACCCGGGCGCTGGCCGCACTGGCGGACTGGGCGGAGGTGGTCTGCGTCCGGGGCCCGGCGCCGCAGGCGGCCGCCCAACTGGCCCGTAGTTCCCGGGTCACCGGCGGGTACCTGCCGTTCGCGCTGGTCTATCCGGCGCTGGTACAGGCCGCCGTCGTGGACCGCGGACGGGGCTCGGCGCACGGACGGCTGGCGCTCTGGCGGGCGCTGGTCGAGATGGCCGGCGCGAAGGGTACGGACGGGTCGGACCGGGCGGAGGTCGACGCGCTGGTGGCCCGGATGCGCTGCTTCATCTGGCACGAGCCGACCGCCGGGCTGCGCCATCTGCACGTCGCGCTGGAGGACCCGGCCTGTGGCCTGGCCTGGGCGGTGAGCGGCTCCGAGGACCTGTGAGGACCTCCGAGGACCTGCGAGGACCTGTGGGGACCCGCGAGAACCGGTGAGGACCGGTGAGGGCCTGTGGCGAAGGCCCGTCGGACATGCGGAACCCCCGGTCCGGCGCCGTTTCCGGGGGAGGTGGTGGCGCCGGACCGGGGGCGTATGAGGGGGCCGCTCAGGCGGCCGCGGCCGCACCGCTCTGGACGGGGACGGCTTCCGGAGTCGCCGGGACGGCCTCGGGGGCCTCGACCGGCCCGCCGTGCGCGTCGACCAGGGTCCGCTCGTCGAACGGCTCCTCGCCGGCCAGCACCCGCTGGGCGCGGTCCGCGTCGAGTTCGCCGGTCCAGTGCCCGATCAGGACGGTGGCGACGGCGTTGCCCGCGAAGTTGGTGAGCGCACGGGCCTCGGACATGAAGCGGTCGATGCCGACGATCAGGCCGACCCCGTCCACCAGCGCGGGCTTGTGCGACTGCAGTCCGCCGGCCAGGGTGGCCAGCCCGGCGCCGGTGACCCCGGCCGCACCCTTGCTCGCGATCACCATGAACACCAGCAGCGAGAGCTGCTCGCCGATCGACATCGGCTTGTCCATCGCCTCGGAGATGAAGATCGACGACATGGTGAGGTAGATCGCGGTGCCGTCGAGGTTGAAGCTGTAGCCGGTCGGCACGGTGATGCCGACGACCGGGCGGCTCACGCCGAGGTGCTCCATCTTGGCGATCAGGCGGGGCAGCGCGCTCTCGGAGGAGGAGGTGGAGAGGATCAGCAGGAACTCGCGGCCCAGGTAGCGCAGCAGGGCGAACACGTTGACCCCGGCGACCAGTCGCAGCAGCGCGCCCAGGACGACGACGACGAACAGCACGCAGGTCGCGTAGAAGCCGATCATGATGACCGCGAGGCTCTTCAGCGCGGCCGTGCCGGTCGCCCCGACGACGGCGGCCATCGCCCCGAAGGCGCCGATCGGCGCGACCCACATGATCATCGACATGACCCGGAAGACCAGCCGCTGCACGTGCTCGATCCCGCGCAGCACCGGGGCACCGGCCGGGCCCATCGCCTGGAGGGCGAAGCCGGCGAGCAGTGCGACCAGCAGGGTCTGCAGCACCTTGCCCTCGGTGAGGGCCGAGAACGTGGTGGTGGGGATCATCCCGAGCAGGAAGTCGGTCGTCGACTGGGCGCCGCCGGCGACGGCCTGGGCGTGGCCGGACTTCGCGAGCGCGGCGGTCAGGTGCAGGCCGCCGCCGGGCTCCAGCAGGTTGCCGATGGCCAGGCCGATGGCCAGCGCGACGGTCGACATGACGAGGAAGTAGCCGAGGGCGAGGCCGCCGACCTTGCCGACCTTGGCGGCCTTGGTCACCGAGCCGATGCCCAGCACGATGGTGCAGAAGATCACCGGGCTGATCATCATCTTGATCAGGTTGACGAAGCCGGTGCCGACCGGCTTCAACTCCACGGCGAAGCCGGGGGCGGCCAGCCCGACCGCGATGCCCGCGACCACGGCGGCGATGACGGCGAGGTAGAGGTAGTGGGTCCGGTCCCTGCGTCTGGATCCCCCCGCCGGTGCGGCTCCATCGATCGACATCTGCGGCTCCTTCGCCGTGCGGTCCTGGCGGCCCCGGGTGGTGGGCCGCTCTGACTATCGGTCCTGGGCGTGACGGAGGTCACGTTTGCGTTCATAGAGTTCACGGCCGGGTGTCGCTGGGACGTGGGGTCCGACGGGGCTGGGGGGCGTTCGTCGACAGGTCGTCGGCAGGCCGCCGACCTGTCGCGGGCCCCTGGGGGACCCCGGGAGTGTGGTGCACACTGGCAGGCATGTCCGTGCGCACCGCCCCCACGCCCTCGCGCCGACGGCTCCCGGCACCCCGCGGGCTGGTCCGCAGCCTGGCTGGGCAGCTCTTCGTCGTCCAGGTGGTCATCGTCGCCGCCGTGGTGGCGGGCGGTGCGGTGCTCGCATACCTCTTCACCGCCGACCGGGCCGAGGACGCGGCCCGTCGTCAGGTCACCACTGTCGCCCACGCCGTCGCCGACTCGCCCTCCGTGCGGGCCGCCGTCACCACGCCGGACCCGACCGCGGTGCTCCAGCCGTACGTCGAGCAGGTGCGGGTGGACACCGGCGTCTCCTTCATCACCGTCATGGACACCGAGGGCGTGCGCTGGACCCACCCGCTGCCCGAGCAGATCGGCAAGCGCTTCCTCGGACACATCGACTGGGCACTCGCGGGGGAGACCCGCAGCGAGACGTACACCGGCACGCTCGGGCCGTCCGTGCGGGTGGTGACGCCGGTGTTGGACGACCGGCACCAGGTGATCGCGCTGGTCAGCGCGGGCCTCACGGTGGAATCCATCTCCGCGCAGTTGAGCGGCCCGCTGCTCGCCCTGATCGGGGTGGCGGTGGCCGCGCTCGGGGTCGGCGGTGTGGGCACCTACCTCGCCAACTCCCGGCTGCGGCGGCACACCCACGGCATGGGGCCGGCCGAACTCAGCCACCTCTACGAATACCACCAGGCGACCCTGCGCTCGGTGCGCGAGGGGCTGGTCCTGCTGGACCGCGCGCACCGGGTGGTGCTCTGCAACGACGCGGCCCGTGAACTGCTCGGACTGGGCGGCAACTTGGAGGGCCGCCTGATCGTGGAGCTGGGGCTGCCGCAGGCGCTGGTCGCGGCCGTGCTCGGCGACGAGCCGGTCCGGGACGAGGTGCACCTGACCGCCGAGCGGGTGGTGGTGCTCAACACCTCCACCATCGGCACCGGCCTCGGCCGGGTCGTCACCCTGCGCGACCACACCGAACTCCAGTCGCTCAGTGGAGAGTTGGACTCCGTGCGGGGCTTCACCGAGGCCCTCGGGGCGCAGGCGCACGAGGCGGCCAACCGGCTGCACGCCGTCGTCTCGCTGATCGAACTCGGCCGCCACGAACAGGCGGTGGAGTTCGCCACCGCCGAGCTCGCGCTCGCCCAGCAGCTCACCGACCGGGTGGTCGCGGCGGTCGGCGAACCAGTACTGGCCGCGCTACTGCTCGGCAAGGCGGCCCAAGCGGCCGAACGGGGAGTGGAGTTGGCCCTCACCGACGACAGTCGGATCGACGACGGGCTGCTGCCGCCCGGGCTCTCCGCGCGGGACCTGATCACCGTCCTCGGCAACCTGATCGACAACGCCGTGGACGCCGCCATCGCCGGAGCCGCGCAGAGTGCGGTGCCGCCGGAGGTCACCGTCACCGTGCGGATCGATGGCGGTGGCGTGGGTGGCGTGGGTGGCGTGGGTGGCGTGGGTGGCGGCGACGCGGCTCCGGGTGGCGGCGATTGCCTGCTGCTGCGCGTCGCCGACACCGGGGCGGGGATCGACCCGACCGCCGTCGAGGACGTGTTCCGGCGCGGCTGGAGCACCAAGCAGGACGTGCGCGGGCACGGTCTCGGGCTGGCACTGGTGTCCCAGGCCGCCCGGCGCAACGGCGGCAGCGTCGAGGTCGGGCGCGACCGGGGTGCGGTGCTCACCGTCCGGCTGCCGCTCGCCGGGCTGCCGGCACGATCCGGTGAGCGGCAGCCGGGGCAACTCGGGAGCCCGGAGCAACTTGGCCGGCCAGGCCGGCCAGGCCGGCCGGGGCAGCCGGGGCAGCCAGGCCAGCCGGGCCGACGGGAAGGGGTGTCGCGATGACCGAGGTGACCGCCGGGCCGGGGATCTCCGTGCTGGTCGTCGAGGACGACCCCGTGGCCGCCGCCGCGCACACCCTCTACGTCGAGCGCGAACCCGGCTTCCACGCCGCCGGGACGGTGCACAGCTGCGCCGACGCGCTGCGCTTCCTGGACCGCGCCCGCGCTGCCGGGAGGCCCGTCGACCTGACCCTGCTCGACCTCTACCTGCCGGACGGCCACGGCCTCCACCTATGCCGCTCGCTGCGTGCCGCCGGCCACACCACCGACGTCATCGCGGTGACCTCGGCCCGCGACCTGGCGATGGTGCGGCAGGCCGTGTCGGCGGGCGTGGTCCAGTACCTGCTGAAACCGTTCAGCGCCGCCGCCCTGCACGACCGCCTGGAACGCTACGCCCGCTACCGCGACAGCCTCGGGCGCACCGGCGAGGCGACCGGGCAGGACGAGGTCGACCAGGCGTTCGCCTTGCTCCGCACGCCCGAGCGCAGCAGCCTCCCCAAGGGGTTGAGCGCGCCCACCCTGGACACCGTCGCCGCCGTACTGCGCGAGACGGCGACGGGTCTGTCCGCCGCCGCCGCGGGCGTCGCCGCCGGGGTCTCCCGGATCACCGCGCGCCGCTACCTCGAACACCTCGTCGACACCGGGCGGGCGGTGCGGGAACCGCAGTACGGGAGCGTGGGGCGGCCGGAGCTCTGCTACCGGTGGAAGGGTGGCGGGGCGGCTCCGGGTCGGCGGGGGTGAGGGCCGTGACCTTTTCGCCGGTGGCTCGTTGGCAGGACCGGGGGCGGTTCACTCACTCGGGTGGTTCTGGGGGCCCCTGGGGTATCCCGCCAGGTCAGGGGCGATAAAGTTAGGCTTACCTAACTTCTTCTGGGGGTTTGCCTTGTCGCTCGCCGCCGTTCCCGCCCAGGCTCCGGCCTCCTCCTCCGGAACTGTCGGAGCCGCCGGAGCCGTCGGAGCCGTCGGAGCCGTCGGAGCCGTCGGAGGTGTCGAAGCCGCCGGTGTCGCTGGAGCCGCCGGTGCCCCGGCCTCCGGCGAGGCCATCCTGCGCCGCCAGCGCGTACGCGAGTCCGCCGCCCGTACGTACGCCCGGTCCTTCCCGATCGTCCCGGTACGGGCCCACGGCATGACCGTCGAGGGCGCCGACGGGCGGCGCTACCTGGACTGCCTCTCCGGCGCCGGGACGCTCGCCCTCGGGCACAACCACCCGGTGGTGCTGGAGGCGATCCGCCGCACCCTCGACAGCGGCGCCCCGCTGCACCTGCTCGACCTCGCCACCGCCGAGAAGGACGACTTCACCAGCGCCCTCTTCGAGAGCCTGCCCGCCGACTTCGCCGCCGGCGCCCGGATCCACTTCTGCGGGCCGGCCGGCACCGACGCCGTCGAGGCCGCGCTCAAGCTGATGCAGACCGCCACCGGCCGGTCCGGCGCGCTCGCCTTCACCGGCGCCTACCACGGCATGACCGCCGGAGCCCTGGCGCTCACCGGAAACGTCGCCGTCAAGGAACCGCTGCCGAGCGGCGGCGAGGTCGTCCGGCTGCCCTACCCGTACGGCTACCGCTGCCCGTTCGGCGTCGGCGGCGAGGCCGGCGCCGACCTCGCCGCGACCTACGTCGAACGGCTGCTCGACGACCCCTCGGGCGGGGTCGTCCCGCCCGCCGCGATGATCCTGGAAGCCGTCCAGGGCGAGGGCGGCGTCGTCCCCGCGCCCGACGGCTGGCTGCGCGAGATGCGCCGGATCACGGCCGAGCGGGGCATCCCGCTGATCGTCGACGAGGTGCAGACCGGCGTCGGGCGCACCGGGGCGATGTGGGCCGTCGAGCACAGCGGCATCGTCCCGGACGCCATGGTGCTCTCCAAAGCCATCGGCGGCAGCCTGCCGCTCGCCGTCGTCGTCTACCGGGAGGACTACGACGGCTGGCGCCCCGGCGCCCACACCGGCACCTTCCGCGGCAACACCCTCGCCATGGCCGCCGGCGCCGCCACCCTGCGCCACGTCGCCGCCCACGGGCTGGCCGAGCGCGCCGCCGTCGTCGGCGAGCGGATGACCGCCCGGCTGCGCGGGCTCGCCGCCGAACTGCCGGTGATCGGCGACGTGCGCGGGCGCGGCCTGATGCTCGGCGTCGAACTCGTCGACCCCGCCGCCGATCCGGACGCCTGCGGGGCCAGGCCGGCCGACCCGGCGCTCGCCCGCCGGGTGCGGGAGGCCTGCCTGGCACGCGGGCTGATCGTCGAGCTCGGCGGGCGCCACGACGCGGTGCTGCGACTGCTGCCGCCGCTGACCATCACCGACGAGCAGGTCGCCGCGGTGCTCGACCGGCTGGCCGACGCGATCGCGGCCGCTGCGGCCGTCGAACCCGTCGCTGCGGCGAGCGCCGCGGCTCCCGCGGCCCGGGGCGCCGAATGAGCGCGCGGCGAGGGGGGGATGGCGGTTCAGGGGAAGGCTCGGGAGGAGGCTCGGGCGCCCGAGCCGGGGCCGGTGGTGACTCCGGTGCCGCAGCCGGACTGCCCGGCGGGCCCGCCCCGTTGGACGCCCTCGCGGGCGGCGTCGGCGGGCCTGGCGCGCTCGGACCGCTGCTGGCCACCGTCCTCGACGCGCTCGACCACGGCATCGCCCTGCGCGGCGGGCCGCTGCCCGCAGGCAGTCCGGCCGAGCTCGGTGCGCTGGTCGCCGACGGTCTGGCCGGCGCCCACGGGCCCGGCGCGCTCGCCCGCCTCACCGAACTCCTCGCCTACGGCGCCGCCGACCCCGCCGACCCGGCCTGCGCCGCCCACCTGCACTGCCCGCCGCTCGCCGTGGCCGCCGCCGCCGACCTCGTGGTCAGCGCCCTCAACCCCTCCCTGGACTCCTGGGACCAGGCCCCCGCCGCCACCGCCCTGGAGACTGCCCTCCTCGCCGAACTCGCCGCCCTCGTCGGCTACGACCCGGCCCGCGCTGCCGGCGTCCTCACCTCCGGCGGCACCGAGTCCAACCTCATGGGACTGATGCTGGCACGGGACCAGAAGCTGGACGGCATCGTCGAATTGGACGGCATCCCGGCCGGAGTCCGGCCGTGCGTCGTCGCCTCTGAGGCCGCGCACTTCTCCGTCCAGCGCGCCGCCGCCCTGCTCGGGCTCGGCGAGCGCGCCGTCACCACCGTCCCCGTCGACCGGCAACTCCGGATGGAACCAAAGGAGTTGGAGCGGACCCTGGCCGAGGCCAGCTGGGCCGGACGCACCCCGATCGCCATCGTCGCCACCGCCGGCACCACCGACACCGGCGGCATCGATCCGCTGCACGTCGCCGCCGACCTGGCCGGCCGCTACGGCGCCTGGCTGCACGTCGACGCCGCGTACGGCGGCGGCGCGCTGCTCTCCGACCGGCTCGCCCCGCTCCTCGACGGCATCGATCGTGCCGACTCCGTCTCCCTCGACTGGCACAAACTGGGCTGGCAGCCCTCCGCCGCCGGCGTCTTCCTGGTCCGCCGCACCGAGACCTACGTCTCGCTCGCCCGCCGCGCCGAGTACCTCAACCCCGTGGACGACGAGCAGGCCGGCTACCCCAGCCTGCTCGGCCGCTCGCTGCGCACCACCCGGCGGGCCGACGCCTTCAAACTCGCCGTCACCTTGCGCACCCTCGGCCGCGACGGGCTCGGCCGACTCGTCGACGCCTGCCACGAACTCGCCCGGTCGGCCGCCGAGGCCGTCCGCGCCGAACCGTCGCTCGAACTCCACGCCGAACCCGTGCTGACCGTCGTGCTGTTCCGCTACCGGCCGCCGGGCCTGACCGACGAGGCTGCCGTCGACGAACTCAACGGCAGCCTGCGCCGGTTGCTTCTGCGCACCGGGCGGGCGGTGGTCGGGCGGACCGAACTCCCGGGCGAGGGGCCGGGCCGGGTACGGCTCAAGCTCACCCTGCTCAACCCGCACGCCACGGCGGGGGAGGTCCGTGTACTGCTGCGCGAGGTGGTGGGCGCCGGGCGGAAGGCCGAGGGGGACCGGGCCGGCTAGGCGCGCGCTGCGGGGAGTCGGTCATCGCCGGTCATCGCCGGCCGACCGGCGCCCGGGCAGGCCCCGTTCGGGACCGAGGACCAGGGCGCCGAATCATGACCGCGACCGGATGACCACGGTTGCCGCAGTGGCGGTGGCGGTGGCGGTGTGGCTGTAGTTGCGGTCAGTCAGTCGCTCAGGAGTGTGGTGCGGGTGAGCTCCCAGGTCTCCGGGTCGGCGGCGACCAGCAGGCCGTTCTCGCAGCCGGGGGCCTCGGGGCGGTAGGGGGTGCCGTCCAGCCGGGCGGACACGCCGCCGGCCTCGGTGACGAGCAGGGAGCCGGGGGCGTGGTCCCAGGGGAGGGTGCGCCAGTAGAGGAGGAAGTCGAAGCGGCCCTCGACGACGTCCGGGTACTCGATTCCGGCGGCGTGCCGACCGGGGGAGACCTCGCCGAAGGCCGACTCGTTGGCCTGCAAACGCCGGCGGTGTTCCGGGTCGAGGTAGCGGCTCTTCACGGATCCGCGCAGCTTCGCGGCGTCGCGCGGTGCCGGCGGCCGGGTCAGGCGCACGCCGTCGCGCCAGGCCCCGGAGCCCAGTTCGGCACAGTAGGCGGTGGCGGTGGCGGGCTGCCAGATCCAGGAGGCGACGGTCTCTCCGCCGCGGACGAGCGAGCACATCACGGCGTACTCGGGGCGGCCTGCGACGAAGTTGGCGGTGCCGTCGACCGGGTCGACCAGCCAGGCGGCGGGCTCGTCGTGGAGGGCCTGGGCGAGTTCGGGGTCGGCGGAGACCGCCTCCTCGCCGACCACGGGGACGGGCAGCAGCTCGCGCAGGCGGCGGGCGATGATCACCTCGGCCTCGCGGTCGGCGACCGTCACGATCTCGCCGGGCGCCTTCTCCATCACCTCGCCGGCGGCCAGCGCCCGGAAGCGTGGCTCCACCACCTCGGCCGACGCCTCGGCGAGTATCTCCGCCACCTTGTCCATCAGCACGTTCGCGCTCCCTTCGCTGCCTACCACTGTCGCACGAGTGTGCGGAGGCAACCTGCGGCGACCCCTGGGGCGGGCGGGGCCCGCGGGTGGGGTCCGGCGCGCGGACGGGCGGGCGGCGGGGCTCGAACAGGGAACGGCGAACAGATAACAGCTGACAGATAACAGATTTCGAAATCTGTTATCTGTCAGCTGTTATCTGTCGGCTGTTATCTGTTACCTGCTGCCCGCCCTCCCGGGGGTGCCCTCAGTCGCCCAGGTAGTGGAACCCCGGGCGCGGGTGCATCAGGAACTCGTGGTGCGAGATGTTCCAGGCGTACGCGCCCGCCATCGCGAACAGCACCCGGTCGGCTGCCCGCAGGCCGTCGGCGTCGGCGGCGGCCCGGGCGAGGACGTCCTTCGGGGTACAGAGCTGGCCGGCCAGGGTGGCGCGGCCGGTGGCGACGGCGGGGCGCGGCCACGGGTGCGGCCAGGCGTCGACCGGGAGCACCTCGAAAGGCTGGGAGTGCCCCCGGGTGGCGGGGGTGCGCAGGTGGTGGGTGCCGCCACGGACCACCGCGAAGTCCTCGCCGTGGCTCTGCTTCACGTCCAGCACCTCGGTCGCGTACCAGCCGCAGTGGGCGGTCAGGGCCCGGCCGGGTTCGATCCGCAGGGTCAGACCGGGGTGGGCGTCCAGCAGCTTGGCCAGCCCTTCGCCGAAGGCCGTCCAGTCGAAGTGGTTCGCCGGGTCGTCGTAGTCCACGGCCATTCCGCCGCCGACGTTGACCTCCGCCAGCGGGAAGCCGTGCCGCTCGGCCAGCGCGGCCGACCAGGCCACGATCTGCTCGGCGACGGCCAGTTGCTCAGCCGCCGCGAGCCCGCTGGCCAGATGGGCGTGCACGCCGCGCAGACGCAGCCGCCGTCCGAGCGGGCCGGTGCCGTCGCCGGTGCCGTCGCCGGTGAGCTGGCGCACGCACTCCTCGGCACGGTCCGGGTCGAGCCCGAAGGGCGTCGGTCGCCCACCCATCGCGAGTGCCACCGCGTCGAGCGCACCGGTGGCGACCGGCAGGTTGACCCGTAGCAGCACGTCGACCACCGTGCCCGGCCGGTCCGCGAGGACGGCGTCGAGCCGGTGCAGTTCCTGCTCGCTCTCGATGTGCCAGCGGTGCACCCCGGCGTCCACGGCGGCGGCGATCTCGGCGGGCGTCTTGCCAGGGCCGCCGAAGGCCAGCGGCGCGTCCGGAACGGCCGCCCGCACGTGCGCCAACTCACCTCCGCTGGAGACCTCGTAGCCGTCGACCGCGTCGCGCAGCGCGGCGAGCAGCGGCGCCTCCGGATTGGCCTTGGCGGCGTAGTACAGCTCGACCCGCGCGGGCAGCGCGGCCCGGACGGCGGTGGCGTGCGCGCGCAGCGCCGCCAGGTCGTAGACGTAAGCGGGCAGGGCGTCGGGCGCGAGGGCGGCGACGTGCCGGCGGACGATCTCGGTCATCGGGCGGCGCTCCCGAGGGAGAGGGGGGTAGCGGTGCGGGCGGCCTGGGCGAGGACGGATCCGGCGAGCGGCGAGGGCAGGCGGACGTAGCCGGCCTGTCGGTCGGCCTTGCGTTCCCAACGGGTGAGCAGGTTGGCCTTGGCCGGCAGCGGCACGCCCGCGAGCAGCGCCCGCAGCCGGGGCGGGCGGCCGTGGCCTGCCGCGTACTGCTCCAGGGTGTCCCGGACCGCCTGCCACAGGGCGCCCTCCAGCTCGGGGTGGCGGTCGGCGAGGACGGCCAGCAGTTCGGCGACGTGGTTGACCAGCAGGCAGTAGACCACCCGGTCCCAGCCGCGTTCGGCGTCGTACGTCATCGGCCCGGCGACCTCGGGCGGGAGGGCGGCCAGGATGTCGGCGTTGTGCTCGGGGACGAGCTTGGTGCCCTCCAGGTCGCGGAAGAGCACCTGGGTGGGGCACCCGGTGGCGTCGACGCCGATGAGCACGTTCTGCAGGTGCGGCTCCAGCACCACGCCGTGGTCGAAGTAGGCGGCGAGCACGGGCGGGATGAGCAGCCCCAGATAGGCCCGCCACCAGTCCAGGGCCCGGAAGGCGTCCGAACTCCCGTCCAGCAGACGGGAGATGTGGGCGGAGCTGGTCGGGTGCTCGTCGGCGACGGCGGCGGCCAGCAGCGGGGTGACGCCGGGCCGCAGCACGCCGCCGAAGCCCTCGCGGACGATCAGGCCGAAGCCCTCGTACAGCGCCTGGTCGGGTCGGCCGTCGGCGCCGGGCAGGGCGAGGGTGCGGAACGCGGGCTCGCGCAGCATCGCCGCGTCGGGGAAGCGCCGGGCGAGGTCGGCGAGGGCGGGGGCGAGCAGCCGGGTGAGTTCGACGGCGCCAGTGAGCTCGTAAGCGGCGTTCTTGCGCAGGCAGTTGGTGATGCGCACGTTGAGGCTGAACTTGAGGAAGGCGTCCGCGCCGTGGAGGGTGCGCACCGAGGCGGTGGCGGCGAACTCCTCGCCGCGCGGCCCGAGGTCGAGGACGTCCCCGCGGTCCAGGGCGTCGCGCAACAGCGGGTGATCGCCGATGAGTTGGTACTGCCAGGGGTGGGCGGGCAGCAGGCGGTATCCGTCCGGGACGTCGCCGAGGCCGTCCAGCAGGGCGCTCGCGCTGTTGTCCAGGGACTGCTCGGTGAGCAGTTCGGCGCGGACGGCGAGGTGGCGCAGCGGGAACGCCGCGCGGGACTCCGGGGCGTACCCGCGCCAGTCCCCCCGAGCGGCGGAGCGGGACTTGGGCGCCGGGTGGAAGCGGTGGCCGAACAGCAGGGCCTGCTCGGACTCCAGGTAGCGATCCGGTCCGGAGACCGGGCGGTCGGCCAGGCTCTGCCGGAGGCCGTCGTGGCTGGAGGTGACCTGGCCGAGGAACTCCTCGTTCACCGTGCCGGTGCGCAGCTCCAGTTCGTCCTGCACGTGTTCCGCCAGCTCTCGCCAGTTCAACTCCGCCCAGATGCCGCCTCGTTCGATCTCGACCGGGCCGGTGAAGCGGTGCGCGCCGAGCAGCGAGGTGCGGCGCAGGGCGATCCGCAGCAGGGCGCCGCGCCGGGGCAGGCGCAGCAGCAGGCGGCCGTCGGCCACGGCGGTCTGGTGCTCGGGGGCGGAGACCTCGCGCAGCAGGCAGTTCAGCAGGGTGTGGGCCACCGCGTCGTCGGCGGTGGGCAGTTCGTGGCTGATCGGCTCGTGGGTGATCGACTTGGGGGCGATCGGCTCGGGGGTCATCGGCGACTCCAGCGCTGGCGGAGGGACGGGAGGGAGAATGCGGTGGCCGCGACGGCGGCCAGCAGGGCGGCGGCGGTGCCGGCCACCACGGGCGCGGCGGCGCCGAACTGCCCGTTGGCCAGCGCTGCGACGGCGCCGGCGGCGACGGCGCCGCCCTTGGAGACGAGTTCGAGCGTGCCGAACATCCGCCCGGGCGCGCGCCCTTGGGCCGCTCCGGCGGCGAGCACGGCGAGGCAGACCAGGCCGAGCGTGAGCCCGGCGCCGAGCAGCAGCCGGACGGCGACGAAGACCGGGAGCGAGTACGCGACGGCGTGCCCGGCCAGGCCGAGCGCGACGAGGCCGAAGCCGAGTGCGATGCCGGTGTGCGGGCGGGCGTGGAACAGCGTGTGGACGCGTGCGGCGAACACCAGGTAGCACAGGTGCGGCAGGGCGAACAGCACGCCGGTGGTGGTGCCGGAGACGCCGGGAAGCCGTTGCTCGGCGAGCGAGATGAGATAGGGGAAGGAGATGACGGTGGCGAAGACGAAGACGAACTCGAAGACGTAGAGCGGGAGGAGCGGGGCGGCGGGTGCCCGCTCGGCGCGGCCCTCCGACGCGGGGGTGGCCGCCGGACGGTCCGGCTCGGGCAGCAGGGACAGCAGCAGCGCGGCGGCGAGCGGGAGGACGGCCATCACCAGGTACTGGCGGTGCGGGTCGATCCACGGGGACAGCGCGCCGACCAGGATCGGTGCGGCCACCAGGGCCGCCCGGGCGCTGCCTTGCATCAGGGTGAGTGCGCGGGACAGCCGCGGTCCGTCGAGGGCGGCGGCGAGGTAGCCGTTGGTGGCGGCGAAGGTGCCGCCGAGGAAGCCCTGAAGGACCAGCGCGAGGGTGAACGCGGGCAGGCTGCCGGCGGCCCCGGCCAGCAGGAAGGAGACGGTGAGCCCGAGTTGGGCGCGCAGCAGCAGCCGCTTGCGGCCGAAGCGGTCGGCGAGCCGGCCCCACAGCGGTGCGCCGAGCGCGCTGAAGACCGTCGGGACGATGTAGAGCACGCCGGCCCACCGGGCCTGCGGATCGCCGAGCGTGGGCAGGATCGCGGTCAGGTACGGCGGCAGGCCCAGCGCGGCGAAGGAGGCGACGAAGTAGCAGGCGGCGACGGCGTGCACCTGGCGGCGGCCGAGTCCGCCGGAGTGGTCGGTCCCGTGGCCGGACCGCTGCGAAACGGTCTCCACACTCACCGGGTGATCCCGTCCGCCAGCAGGTAGTTGGGGCCGCTGGTGTAGTGCTTGTTGATGTCGGCGGCGCCCGAGCGCTGCTTGCTGAGCAGGGTCCCGGCGCTGACCATGGCCTTGACCGGCAGGCGTTCGGCCTCCAGCAGGTCCGTCCGCAGCGGCTCACCGGCCGGTCCGATCCGGTCCACCGCTTCGGCCAGGCGCTTTCGCAACAGTGTGAGCACGTCGGTGAGTTCGGCGCGACGGTGCTCGGCGAGGCCGAACGCGAGCGCGCCGGTGCACAGGTGGCCGGTGATGGTGGTGAACAGGTCGGTGAGCGCCCGGTCGTCGTCGCCGAAGATCCGGGCGTCGTCGAAGTCGGCCCGGGTCGGGGCGAGTTCGCCGAGGCGGGCGGTCATCCGGGCGGTGTGCACGCGCGGGCCGTCGTCGTCCTTGTAGAGCAGGCGCAGTCTGTCGCCGTCGAGCACCAGGGAGGTGTTCTGCTGGTGCGACTCCAGTGCTATGCCGTAGTCGAACAGCGTGGTCTGCCAGTCCAGCAGCAGTTCCAGCAGGGAGTCGTAGAAGGCGAGTTGGTCGCCGTCGTGGAAGCGGCCGGCGAGGTGGTCGAGCACCAGGCGGCCCCCGGGCGCGGGGGCCAGCAGGGCGGCCAGCGGGACGGTGACGGCCCGCTCCAGCCCGGCGGGGTAGCGGCGCAGCAGGACGGCCAGCAGTTCGTGACCGGCGTGCGCCCAGGTCTGCTCGTCGGCGTGCAGGACGCGGCCGGCGAAGCGCGGCTCGCGGGCCAGCACGGCCTCGATCAGGCGCTGGCCGGCGGCGCCGTCGAGCAGTGTGCCGGGCTTGATGGTGCGGCGGTTGAGCCGGCCCAGCGTGGCGGTGGCGAGCGGGAGTTTGAGGTGGCAGGCGGGGTCGTCGGCGACGGCGACGGTGCGCATGGAGAGCGTCGGCACGACGGTCAGGTAGGGCCGTTCGGCGAGCACCGCGCGGTCGGCCAGGCCGACCGCCTCCAGTGCCTCGTCCAGCGGGGCGCCGACGGTGAGGGGGTGGACCGGCAGGGTGGTCCAGCCGTCGCCGGGGCAGGCGTCCGCAAGGCCCAGCCAGGCCGGAGTGGGCCACCAGCTCGGGAGCGGGCGCCGGCCGTGGGTGGTGAGGGCGTCGGTCGGGACGGCCAGCCAGCGCAGCTCGAACGCGGGGTGGAACTCCGGTGCGTAGGAGTTCAGTTGGTGTTCGGTGAGGCCGGACCGGCCGCGTGAGGTCGGGTAGACGGGGTGGTCGAGGTAGGCGGCCAGGGTGTCGTGGCCGAGGGCGGCGGCCAGACCGGTCCAGTCGGCCGGGTCCTCGCCGTACAGGTCGGTGAGCCGGGCGTGCACCTCGGGCCGCGCGCGCTCGTGCAGTTCCATGGTGGCGAGGGTCTGGCGGCACTCCTCGGCGAAAGCGTCCCAGCCGGGCCGGTCCTCGGCCTCGGCCAGGCCGGCCAGGGCTGCCACGATGGCGTCCAGGCCGGTGAGCCGGCGCCCGGCCAGCTCCAGTAGGGGCAGCCGGGCGGCGTACTCGCACTGGAAGCCCTCGACGGCGACGGGCAGGGCGAGTTCGGCGTCCGCGACGGTGAACCAGGCGCCGTCCGCGCGGTCCTCCACGGCGCCGCGGGTGCGCAGGCCGAGGACGTCCTCGCGCAGCAGGGCGGAGAGCACCCGCAGGGTGAGCTGCTCGTCGGCGGTCACGGGGTGATCTCCCAGCGGTTGGCGGCGCGGAACCGGGCGACGGCGGCGTCCACGGCTTCCTGGTCGGCGCCGATGGCCCACATCACGCCCAGGTAGTCGCGGTTGGTGCGGTAGTGCTCGTGCCGCTCGCCGAGCGGGCGCAGCGGGCGGTAGGCGAGCCGGACGCCGTCGCGCTCCTCGTCGTACGGCCCGGGGGCGGCGGTGAGGAGGCCGGCGCGGTCGGCGCAGACCACCTCGTTGCGGGCCCGGCGCGGGGTCGCGGCGCACTGCGCGCCGAGGTCCGCGGGGAGTTCCCGGCCGAGGTGGGCGGCGAGGATGTGCTCGAAGAGCGGGACGCCGAGGACCTCGGCGAGCATCAGGTCGCACTGGTCGCCGATGGCACGGTAGTTGACCTCGATGATCCGGGCACGGCCGTCGGGCTGCACGACGAACTCGGTGTGGCAGGCGCCGAGTCCGATCCCGAGCGCGTCGAGTTGGGCGAGCACCTGCGCGACCACCTCACCGGGGTGCGCGGGGACGAACTCCAGCACCTCCTCGATGAAGTCCGGCGGCGGGGAGAGCTGGGTGCGGAAGCCGCCGAGGACGTGCCGGCGGCGGCCGTCGCCGAGCGTCTCCAGGGTGCACAGCCGGCCGTCCAGGAACTCCTCGACGACCAGCGTCGCGCCGGCCCGGCGGTGCTGGATCTCCCGGCAGCGGAGGGCGAGTTCGGCGGCGTCGGCGACCAGTGTGACGTCCTCGCTGGCCACTCCCTCACGAGGTTTGACCACGCACGGGAACGGCGGCTCCAGCTCGGCCGGGTCCTGCCAGGGGGCCAACTCGGCGGACCAGACGGCGTCCTGGCCGGTCAGGGCGAGGTGGCGGCGCAGCTGGCCCTTGTCCTTGGCCCGCAGTGCGGCCTTCCAGTCCTTGGCGGGGAGGCCGAAGTACTCGGCGGCCAGGGCGGTCTGGGTCTGCAGGTGGTCGCTGTTGCTGAACACCGCGTCGGGCGCGTGGTGGCGGGAGACCAGGCTGATCACGGCGCGGAAGTCCCGGACGTCGCACTCCAGCACCGCGGGTGCGGTGAACGGGAGGTCGGCGTAGGCCTTCTGGTGGGGTTCGGCGTGGTCGGTCAGGACGGTGACGTCGAGCCCGAGCCGGGCGGCGGCGGGCAGGAAGCCGGCGGTGACCGAGTCGGTGGGGTTGAGGGCGAGCAGGTAGAGCCGCATGGGGTGGTGGTCCTTGAGGGTGGTGGCGGACGGGAGTGACGGCGGGCGGTGGCGGGGGCGGCCACAGCGGCAGCCGCCTCCGCCCGCCGTCGTCCGTCGGCGGTTACTTGGGCGCGTCCACGCCCGCGGCCTTGGCGATGTCGCCGAGCATGGCGTCGGCGGCCTGGACGCCGATGCCGGACATCCAGGTCTCGTCCGGGACGTTGAAGACCTTGCTGTTCTTGACGGCGTTCAGGCCCTGCCAGACCGGGGTCTGCTGGACCTCGCTCTCCTTGGTCTTGGACGGGTCGTCGGCGGTGGTGACGAACACCAGGTCGGCGTCGGCCTGGTTGATCTGCTCGGCGCTCACCTCGACGATGTTCTTGTCGACGTCCTGGGCGGCCGGGCGGGCCAGGCCGACGTCCTTGAGCACCACGCCGCTGTAGGAGGCCTTGGCGTAGAGGCGGGTCGGTCCGGCCACGAAGCGGACCACCGAGGCGGTCGGCATGGCGCCGCCGTTCTTCGCCTTGATCGCCTCACCGAGCTTGGCGGCCCGCGCCTCGTAGTCGGCGAGCGCCTTCTTGGCCTCGTCCTCCTTGCCGAGCGCCTGCGCGTAGAGGGCGAGGTTCTCCTTCCACGGGAACCCGGTGGTCTCGGCGAGCACGGTAGGCGCGATCGCGTTCAGCTGGTCGTAGACCTTGGCGTGGCGGACCTTGGAGGAGAGGATCAGGTCGGGCTTCAGGGAGGCGATCAGTTCCAGGTTCGGCTCGTTCATCGGGCCGACGTCCTTGGTGTCCTTGATCTTGTCCTTGAGGTAGTTCGGGAACCCGCCCTCGGTCTTCATGTGCGGCGACACCGCGCCGACCGGCGTGATGCCGAGCAGCGTGACGTCGTCCAGCTCGCCGCTGTCCAGCACCACGACGCGCTTGGGCTGGGCCTTGATCTGGGCCGTTCCGGCGGCGTGGGTGACGGTGCGCGGGAAGCCGGCGGAGGCGCCGGCGCTCGCGGAGGAGGCGTCCCCGCTCTGCTTGGTCCCGCCGTCGCTGCCGCAGGCGGCGAGCAGCGTGGTGGACAGGGCGACGGCGAGGACGGCGACGGGGAGGCGGCGGTTCATGGGGGTCCTTGGATCGGGTCGAGCGGGCGTCGGGTTGCGGAGCGTCGAGGGTGAGGAGCGTCGGGGGTGACGAACGGGGGGCAGTGGTCAGCGGTCGGCGGCGCGCGGCCGGGTCCGCGCCCGGGGGACGACCAGCGGCGTGCCGGTCTCCGGGTCGGGCACCACCCGGCACGGCACCTGGAACACGGCCTCGACCAGGTCGGCGGTGAGGACCTCGGCGGGCGGTCCGGCGGCGGCGAGCCGCCCGTCCTTGAGCACCACCAGGTGGTCGGCGTACCGGGCGGCCTGCCCGAGGTCGTGCAGCACCATGACGACGGTGCGTCCGGCCTCGGCGTGCAGGTCGGCGACCAGGTCGAGGACGTCGAGCTGGTGGCGCAGGTCGAGGAAGGTGGTCGGCTCGTCGAGCAGCAGCAGCTCGGTGTCCTGGGCGAGTGCGAGCGCGATCCAGGCGCGTTGGCGTTGTCCGCCGGAGAGCCGGTCGACCTGCTGCTCGCGCAGTTCGGCGGTGCCGGTCCGGGCGAGGGCGTCCTCGACGGCGGCCTGGTCGGTCTTGGACCACGGGCTGAGCATCCGCTGGTGCGGGTACCGGCCGAGCCGTACCAGTGCCTCGACGGTGATCGCCTCGGGGGTGACGGGCTGCTGCGGCAGCAGGCCCATCCGCTTGGCGAGGGCCCGGGCGGACATCCGGTGGATGTCGGAGCCGTCCAGGGTGACGGTGCCGGCGGCGGGGTCGAGCAGCCGGACCAGTCCGCGCAGCAGGGTCGACTTGCCGCAGGCGTTGGGCCCGACGATGGCGGTGACGGCGCCGCCGGGCAGTTCGAGGTCGAGCCCGTCGACGATCGTGCGGTCGCCGTAGCGCAGGTCGAGGCCGTGCGCGGCGAGCCGGTTGGCGGTGGTGGTGACGGACTCGACGGTCGTCGTGGGCGTCATCAGTTGCTCCTCTGGGGAGGCCGGCCCTGGCGGATCATCAGCGCCAGGAGCCAGGGCGCGCCGAGCGTGGCGGTGACGGCACCGACCGGCAGGCCGTGGACGGGGATCACGTGGAGCACGAGGAGGTCGGCGGACAGCAGCAGGACGGCGCCGGTGAGCGCGGTGAGTCCGAGCGTGCCGAGGGTGGGCGGCCCGGCGAGCAGCCGGACCAGGTGCGGTACGGCGAGCGCGACGAACGCGACCGGGCCGGTGAGGGCGGCGGCCAGCGAGGCGAGGGTGATGCCGAGCAGCAGCAGCCAGAGCCGGTCCCGGCCGGGGTTGAGGCCGAGGCCGCCGGCCGAGTCGTCGCCGAGGTCGAGGACCGCGATCCGCCGCTGGCAGAGCAGCACGGCCAGGGCGGTCAGCGCGATGGCGGTGCCGCCGATCCACACCTCGGTCCAGTTGCGGCCGTAGAGCGAGCCGGTGGTCCACTGCATCGCGGAGGAGGCCAGCTCGGCCGGGAACCGTACGATCATCAGGTTCACGGCGGCGGCGAGGCCCTGCTGCACCGCCAGGCCGACCAGCACCAGCCGGGTGACGGCCATCTTCGACCGCCAGGCGAGGCCGCCGAGCAGCAGCGCCGCCAGCAGTCCGCCGCCGAGCGCGGCCAGCGGGATCAGCTGCTGGGAGGCGCCGGTGGCGAGCATCAGCACCGCGCCGAAGGACGCGCCGCCGGTGACACCGATGGTGTCGGGGGAGGCCAGCGGGTTGCGGAAGAGCCGCTGGAGCATCGAGCCGGCCATCGCCAGCCCGGCCCCGGCGATCAGCGCCGACACCACCCTGGGCGCCCGGAACTGCTGCACCACCAGGACGTTTCCGGGTTCGCCCTGCCCGACCAGGGCGCGCAGCGCGTCCCATCCGGACAGGCTCACCTGTCCGGTGCCGAGCGCGACGCCCGTCAGCACCACCAGGACGACGGCGGCCAGCGCCGACCACACGGCGGTGCGGGCCCGGCGGCGGGCGAGCGTGCCGACGGGTACGGCGAGCGCGGTCACCGGGCCACCTTCCGGGCCAGTACGGCGAGAAGCGGCGCGCCGAGGAAGGCGGTCACGATGCCGACCTCGATCTCGGAGGGGCGCACCACGAGCCGTCCGAGCACGTCGGCGGCGAGCAGCAGCAGCGGACCGGCGATCAGGCAGCCCGGCAGCAGCCAGCGGTGGTCGTTGCCGAGCAGCGGGCGGACCAGGTGCGGCGCGGCCAGTCCGATGAACGCCACCGGCCCGGCGACGGCCACCGCACTGCCCGCGAGCAGGACAACGGCCAGCCCTCCGGCCAGTCGGATCCGGGCCACCGGCACGCCGAGCGACTGGGCGGTCTCGTCGCCGAGGGCCAGCGCGTTGAGGGCGGGCGAGATCGCGAACGCGCCCAGCAGGCCGAGCACCAGGAACGGCAGCACGGGGGTGAGGGTGTCCAGCTGCCGCCCGCCGATCGAGCCGGCCAACCAGAACCGGGCCTCGTCCAGGGTGCGGTGACTGGCCAGCATCAGCGCGGAGGTCCAGGAGGTGAGCACCACGGTGAGCACGGTGCCGCCGAGCGCGAGCCGGACCGGGTCGAGGTCGCCGCCGCGCCGGGACATCGCGTACGCGGCGACCGCGGCGACGGCCGCCCCGGCGAAGGCGAACCAGACGTACTCGACGGGCCGGGTGAGGTCCAGCGCGTAGATCGCGGCGACCACGGCGAGACTCGCGCCGGCGTTGACGCCGAGGGTGACCGGGGAGGCGAGCGGGTTGCGGGTGACGCCCTGGGCGACCGCCCCGGCGACGCCGAGCGCGGCCCCGACGGCCAGTCCGATCACCGTTCGCGGCAGGCGAAGGCCCGTCACCACATCGGCGTCGCCGCCGTGGGCGGCCCCGGTGAGCGCGTCGGCCACGGTGGACAGCGGGATGGATCGGGAGCCGAGCGCGAGGCTCAGCGCGGCACACAGCACGAGCGCGCCCACACCGGCGACCAGCAGCAGGGGCCGCTGGACCGCAGACGATCGAGGCGTCGCCGGGGCCGTGGTGGCCGGCGGGTCGGTTCTCAACACGAGTCGACATCTTAGGTTAGGTTTGCCTAAGTTCGTCAATCTCGGGTCGCCTGGTCCGATGTCGGGCCGTTCGCCGCGGCGTCACCCCGCCCAGGTGTCGCGGGTGTCGCGCCGCCCAGCCCGGCCCCGGGTGGTGCACTTCCTGGGGCATTGTAAGGTGAGCCTCACCTTATTCGATCATGCGGAGTCGATCCACGGAGCGCCGATGATCCCCGGAACACCCCTGCCCGTCGCGCCGACGTCCACCCTGCCCGGCGACTACCGGCGCCTGCGCGAACTCTGCCCGGTGCTGGAGCTGCGCCTGCTCGGCGCCGAAGAGCCCGACCCCCGTGCCGCCGACGGCTGGTACTCGGGGGCCGAACTCGCCGCCGACGAACGGGCCCTGGCCGCCGTTCTGGCCGGCGAGGAGGAGCGCATCGCCGCCGAGCACGGCCGCGCCCCCCGCCCGCACGTCACCGCCTCCAGACTGCTGCACCACTACGTCTGGTCCGCGTGCCTGCTCATCGCGGGCCCCTGGCACCTCGCCCGGAAAGTACCCCTCGTCGACCCCGCCGACCTCTGGCTGCACGCCCCCACCGGGGACCTCGCGCTGCGCCCGCGCGGCCACGTCACCCTCCCCGGCGACGACGAACTCCGCGCCGAACTGCGGGCCGCCGTGGTCGCCCACGTGGAGCCGGTACTCGCTGCCTTCGCCGCCCCCAGCCGGCGCCGCGACCGCGCGCTCTGGGGCATGGTGACGGACGACCTCGCCTCCGCCGTCTGGTACCTCGGCCGGATGCTCGGCGAGGAGGACGCCGCCGTCGTCGCCGCCGGGGCGGTGCTGCCCGGCGGCACCCTCCCGCTGCCCGGCGCCGCCGACTTCCGCCGCCTGCACACCCCCGACGGGCGCGGCCACCACACCCGTACCCGGCTCGGCTGCTGCCTCTACTACGCCGTCAAGCCCGAGGCCGCCGCATGCCTGACCTGCCCGCGCACCGGCGACGAGGAACGGCTGCGCCGGTTCTGAGGGGTCCGTCCGCGGATCGCCGTCGGGGATCCGCGGACGGGATTGTGTGGGGGAACCGTCGGGGACGGTTCGTTGTCAGTGGTATCGGCTAGGGTCGCGGCCATGATCGATTCGACGACGCGGGTTCGCATCGCCCGGCCCTCGCGCGACCTCGCGGCGGCCGAGCGCTTCTACGTCGGCGGCCTCGGCCTCGACGTGCTGTGGCGCACCACCGAGCGGGTGTCCGGCGAGCACGACCTGCTGATGGTCGGTCCGCCCGGCGGAGCCTGGCACTTCGAACTCACCCACGACCCGGAGAACCCGCTGGAGCCCACCCCGACGGTCGACGACCTGTTCGTCGTCTACCTCGGTGCGCCGGTGGACGACGCCCTGGTCGCCCGGCTGGAGGCCGCCGGCGGCACCCCGGTCCGGGCCCACAACCCCTACTGGGAGGAGTTCGGCGTGACGATATCCGACCCGGACGGCTACCGGCTGGTGCTCTGCTCCCGTGGCTGGGGAGCCTGACCGCCTGTCCGACCCCGTTCGGTCTCGCCGCCCGCCCCGTCCCTGCCGCGCAGCACCGCCACGCCCCGGTCCAGGTCCACGCCGAAGTGCGGCGGCGCTCCGACCTGGGCGTCGTCCCGCAGCGTCAGCTGTTCCCGCCGTTGTTCGACCTGCACCCGCTTGCCCGGGCTGAACAGCGCCTGCAACTCCTCCAGCCCGCCGCCCAGGCCAATCCCGGTGCTCCCGCCGCCGCGCCGCCAACGCCCCGACGACTCGCCCCGGATCTGCCACGCGATCAGGAGCATCAGCCCGATCACCGCCGCCGCCACGCACGCCACGTCTACGATCACACCCATGTACGCCCAACGCCGGTCGGCCGCACCCGTGTTCCCCGAGGGCGCCGCGCCGGTGGCGGCGTCCACCCGCTACCCTGCCGCGCGAACCGAAGGAGACCCCTCACCATGACCGTGCGCGGAACCACCGTGGACATCCCGACGGCGGACGGCACCGCCGATGCCTACCTCGCCCGTCCCGACGACGGGCGGGCCCACCCCGGCGTCATCCTCTATATGGATGCCTTCGGGCTCCGACCCCAGCTGAAGGACATGGCCGACCGGCTCGCCCGGGCCGGGTACGCCGTGCTGGTCCCCAACGCCTACTACCGGAACGGCCGCGCGCCGGTCGTCGAACTGCCGCCGCTGATCGACCTGGAGAAGGACCCGGCGATCTTCAAGCAGATCGGCCCGCTGCTCGCCACCCTCACCCCCGAGGTGACCGCCCGCGACGCGGACGCCTACCTGCGCTGGCTCGCCGATTCCCCGCTCGTCGAGGACGGCCCGGTCGGCCTCACCGGCTACTGCCGCGGCGCGGTGCTCGCCCTGCGGACGGCCGCCAGCCACCCCGACCGGATCGCGGCCATGGCCGGTTTCCACGGCGGCAGCCTCGCCACCGAGGCGCCGGACAGTCCGCACCTGGGCGCCTCCCGGATCACCGCCGAGGTGTACTTCGGCCACGCCGACGAGGATCCGTCCATGCCCGCCGAGCAGATCGAACGGCTCGCCGGGGCCCTCGCCGCCGCCGGTGTCCGCCACCGGGAGGAGGTCTACCAGGGTGCCCCGCACGGCTACACCCAGGCCGACACCACCCGCTACGACGCCGTCGCCGACGCGCGCCACTGGGAGGCGCTGCTCGACCTGTTCAAGCGGACCCTGTCGGCCTGAGCCGCCGGAGGGCCGGGGCGGCCAGCGACGCCGCCCCGGCCTGGGCCGTGCGGGCGCGGGCCGGTGACGGCCTCACGCCACAGCGCCTCCTCTTCGTCCTCCGGTCACACAACGGACGCGAGGTGTTCGGGTTTGCGTGGAGCCGGGCCGTCATGGTCTGGTGCCTGACAGCGAGTCCGGGCCCGGCCGGGGGCCGACCCGCCGGGCGTCGGGGAGGCACCCGGGACTCGTGGCAGTGGTGAGCAACGAACCCGCGTCACCCGGTACCACAGGCCGGGACCGGGCGGACGGATCCAGGGGGGAACCGAACGTGCAGAAGACGGAGAACAGGCAGAACGCGCAGGAACCGTGGGGCACGCGGGACACGCAGGGCGCACGGGGCATGGGGGGCGTACAGGTAGTACGGGGCACGCGGGCCATGCGGGATGTGCAGGACGCCATCGCGCAGGCGCTGGCCGAGAGCGTCCCCGGCGGGGTCCGGCAGGGCGAACTCGACCGTGACGGGCGGGCATTGCGCTGGGTGGAGGCGGGGCGCGGCGGCCCGCCGGTGGTCCTGCTCGCGGGCTGCGGCACCTCGTCGCTGACCTGGGCGCCGGTGCTGTCCGAACTGGCCGCGCACAGCCGGGTCGTGGCGTACGACCGGGCCGGGCTCGGTGCCAGTGACCCCGCTCGCGTCTCCGGTCCTTCGCTGGAGTCCCCGACCGGGGACCTGGCTGCCCTGGTGGAGCACCTCGGCGCCGGCCCGGCCATCCTGGTCGGGCACAGCTGGGGCGGCCAGCTGGCCCAACTCCTCGCCTGGCGGCACCCGGAACTGGTGGCCGGCCTGGTCCTGGTGGATCCGGCGCACGAGGAGTTCCAGCCACCGGCCATCCGCGCGGCCGAGGCCGTCCTGTTGCGGCTGGGGCTGCTCCGGGCGGCCATGACGCCCGCCGCACGCCGTGCCGGGGGAGCCGTCGCGAGGGCCGAGGCGGCCGTCGAGGCGCATCGCCACCAGCGGCGGACCGTCCTCGACGAGAACCGGCTGACGGTCCTCGCGGTCTCCGAGCTCCGGCGGCGGCGCGCGGCCGCGCGGCTGCCCGACGTGCCGGTGACGGTGCTGAGCGCGACCGACGGCCTGCCGGGGGCGATGCGCGCCCGCTGGACCGTCCTCCAGTCACACGTCGTCGCCGGCGCGGCCAAGGGGTCGCACATCGTGGTGCGCGGCGCCGGCCACCACGTCCACGCCGACCACCCGCAGGCCGTCGCCGCCGCCGTCCTGGAGGTGGTCGAGCACGCCCGGCAGGGCCGGGACAGCTGACGGCGGCGGCCCTCAACCGCTGGCCGGACAGCGCCTGCTGACCGTTCGACCCCCTCTGGCACACTGGGGGCCGAACGGCCCGCTGGGGAGGGTCATGACACATGGGGGCGGGAGTATGAGGGGTCCGGGCGCCGTGCTCGGCGGGCGGTACACGCTGGTCGAGCGGATCGGCGGCGGGGGGATGGGTACGGTCTGGCGGGCCGACGACACGGTGCTGGCGCGGCCGGTGGCTGTCAAGATCCTGCACTCGGCGCTGTTCGAGGACGACACTTTCATCCAGCGCTTCCGCCGGGAGGCCCAGCTGGTCGCCGCGATCGACCACCCGGCCGTCGTGGACGTCCACGACTACGGTGAGAGCGGCGGCGGTGCCGAGGGCCGGGAGGGCGGCGAGGGCGGTGACGCCGGGGACCGCTGCGCCTACATCGTCATGGAGCTGGTCGACGGCCGGCCGTTGGACCGGGTGCTCGCCGAGGAGGGCCCGATGCCTCCCGAGCGCGCCCTCGGTCTGGTCGCCGCCGCGCTGGACGGCCTGCACGCCGCCCACCGCCGGGAGATCGTGCACCGGGACATCAAGCCGTCCAACCTGATGGTGCGCACGGACGGCCGGGTGACCATCACCGACTTCGGCATCGCCCGGGCGATCGCCAGTACCAAGATCACCGCCTCGCACGCGATCGTCGGCACCGCCCTCTACATGGCCCCCGAACAGGCCGAGGGTACGGGCACCGGGCCGGCCTCCGACCTCTACTCGATCGGCGTGGTCTGCTTCGAACTGCTCACCGGGAAGCCGCCGTTCGTCGGCGAGAGCGTGTTGGAGGTCGCGCTCAAGCACGTCCGCCAGCCGGCGCCGGAGCTGCCGGGGGCCTTCCCGGCGGCGGTCCGCGAGCTGGTCGCGAAGGCACTGGAGAAGAAGCCGGAGGACCGGTTCGCCGACGCCGCCGAGATGGCGGCCGCGGCCCGGGCGGCGATCGGCGCGAAGGACGCGGGCGCTGCGGCGGGTGCGGCCGGCGCCCCGGCCGACACCGGGACGGTCGACCTCAGGGCGGCGGCCGGGGGAGCGGCTGCGGGTGAAGGGGCCGGGGGTGGGGTGGCCGGGGGCGCCGGTGCGGCGAAGGCCGGTGCCCTGGTGCCGGTCGCGGACGGCGCCGACCAGCCCGCGTCAGGCGAGCGCCCGGCGTCGGGTGGCCCCGTGCCGGACGAGGACGAGGTCGCCAAGGTGGGGCCGCAGCCGGTGACCGAGCCGGGCAAGCGCCGGTCGCGGCGCGCACTGCTGGTGCCGGTGATCGTCCCCGTGGTCATCTCGATGGGCACGGCGACCGTCCTGCTGGTGGACCGCGGCCCCGGCCGGTCGGACGCGGCCGAGCCGCCCGCCGCCCAGCCGACCGTCGTCGTGACGGCCCCGGTGACCCCGGTCGCGGGCACCCCGGCGGCCCCGGCCGCGACGCCGCCCGCCACGCCGACACCCTCCGACACCCCGGTCGCGGCCCCGGCCGCCGACCAGCAGCCGAGCACCCCGAACCAGCCGGGCGCGCCCGTCCCGGCCCCCGCGCCGGGCGGCAACGGAGGCGCGGCGGGCCGAGGTGCCGGCGCGGGCGCGGCGGGCGGCGGAAACGCGGCCGGTGGCGGCGGCGCTTCGGGCGGCCAATCCAACCAGTCCGGCGGCGGGGGCGGCACCGCCAACCAGCCCGCCAACCCCAATCCCAATCCCAACCCGCAGCCCCCGGCCCAGAACGCGGCCGGTGGCTCCCCCGCCGGGGGCGGCTCCCCGTCCGGCGGCGGTTCGCCCTCGGGCGGCGGCAACCCGCCGGCTCCGCAGACCCCCACCCGGCCGCCGTCGTGCGGCGGCACCTCCTGGACCACCATCGTCAACGTGAAGGACGGCCGCCCGATCGGGATGGCCCGCGACGAACTGAGCGGCGACAACCCGATCGTGGTCGGCGGCGCGTCCCAGTACGGCTGGGTGCGGGCGACCGACCCCGGTTCCTGGATCAGTTTCAACGCCTGCAACAGCGGCGGGCCGCTGCTCGTCCAGACCATGGACGGCAAGGTCGCCCTGAGCGGAGGCTTCAGCTTCCTGACCAACTGGACGGTGCGCAGCGGATCCGCCCAGGGCTCCTACACGCTGGCCGACTACCAGAACCAGCGCTGCATGACCGACAACGGCCCGGGGAACGCGGTCACCATGGTGACCTGCACCCCCGGCAACACGGCCCAGGAATGGCGGTTCCAGTGACAGCGACCGGCGGAGCCGACGACGGTGTGGTCCTCTACTGGCGGCCGCTGTGCACGTTCTGCATGAACCTGCGCCTGGCGCTGCTCTTCACCCGCCTGCGCTACAGCCGGCGGTTCACCATGGTGAACATCTGGAAGGACCCGGACGCCGCCGCCTTCGTCCGCTCGGTCGCGGACGGCAACGAGACCGTGCCGACCGTCACCGTGGCCGGGCGGCCGATGGTGAACCCGTCGATCCGCCAACTGCTCGCCGCAGTGCGGGAGTACGCGCCGGACGTGCTCCCGGGGAGGCCTCGCTGACCGGTCCGGGCGAGGAGTGGTACCCCTTCGCTCTCCCGGTCCAGATCCCGATCCCGCCGTTGCCGTTGCCGTTGCCGTTGCCGTTGCCGTTGCCGTTGCCGCTGCCGCTGCCGCTGCCGCTGCCGCTGCCGCTGCCGCTGCCGCTTCTGCGACCGGACGGGCCCGGCGCGGGCGGCGGTTGAGCGCGTGTGCCGACCCGGCCCGGGTGTCCGTACGGGCGGGTCGCCCGAGAGTCGGGGGCGGGCGAGCGGGGCGCCGCGGGAACCGGGCGTCATCGCAGATGCCGGTGGAGGAGGGGCCGTTGTGGGACACGGGGTCTCCCCGGCTCCGGTGCGCCCTCAAGTGTCGAGCCCAACTCGCCGACTGCGCTGAGGAGTCGGGCGAACACGAGGCCCGGTGGCGCTAGCAGATGACCCGGCGGCGGGCAAGGGTGGCAGGTGGCGGGACCTCGCCAAGCGGATGTCAAGATTCCGTATTGGAAGTTCTACAGGGATGTAAAAGTCGATTCCGGCCCGCTCGGCTCCGCGCGCCGAATCGGCGTTCGACGGTCGATCGGACATCGGTGCAGGCGGTCGGGCGTGGTTCGGGTGGGAACCCACTGCAAGGCGCGGTGAATTGCCCCGTTTTGCCCACCGCTTGAGGGCCTTGGCGAGCTGGCGGGACCTGGCCAATCGCTGAAGTAGACCTGTCAATTCACCTGCTGGATTGTCATGCTTCTGGACAGCCCCGGCGGTAGCCCCCACCCCCACCCCTTGGTGGCTCGCCGCTCGACCGCTCGGGGTTTCAGCACGTCAGCGCCCATTTCCGCCCCACAGGTGCCGACCCCGGCCCCCGGAACGCGGCGCGACCGCGTCCACACGCGGTTTCCCGGAAGGACTCGCACGTGAAGCGAAAGCTCGCAGCTGTCGCCGTACTGTCGGCCACCGCCCTGCTGACCGGTGTGATCCAGGTGAGCACCGCCGCCCAGGCCAGCCCCGTCGCCGGCCTCCAGGCCCAGGCCGACCACCAGCACGCGGCCGTGCTCGCGCTGGCCGGCGGCCAGTCCGGCCCGCTCGCCAAGGCCCTCGCCCTCGGCGAGAAGGAGCGGCTCGTCGCCAAGGACGCCGTGGTGGACAAGGACGGCACCCGGCACCTGCGCTTCGAGCGCACCTACGCCGGCCTGCCGGTGCTCGGCGGCGACCTGGTCGTCCACCAGAAGGCCAACGGCTCGGTCAAGTCGGTCGACAAGGCGGTCTCCGCCAAGCTCGCGCTGCCGAGCCTGACCCCGCAGATCCCGGCCGACCAGGCCGCCACGCAGGCCACCGGCGCGGTCAAGGCCACCGTCGGGGTCACCCTCGACGCCGACGAGTCCCCGCTGGCCGACGTGCACCAGACCGGCAAGGCCGAACTGGTCGTCTGGGCGACCGACGGCAACCCGCGCCTGGCCTACCGGACCACCGTCGAGGGCGTGCGCGCCGACGGCACCCCGAGCAACCAGGTGCTCGTCACCGACGCCGCCACCGGCAAGGTGCTGTCCACCCACGAGAAGATCCAGACCGCCGCCGGCACCGGCAAGGGCGTCTTCGTCGGCCAGGTGCCGCTCACCACCGCGCAGAGCGGCTCCAGCTACTCGCTGAAGGACGACAGCCGCGGCGGCCAGTCCACCAGCGACATGAGCAACGGAACCGCCGGCAACGGCTCGCTGTTCGCCAACACCTCCAACAACTTCGGCGACGGCACCGCCTCCAACCGCGAATCCGCCGCCGTGGACGCCCAGTTCGGCGCGGCCACCACGTGGGACTTCTACAAGAGCGCCTTCGGCCGCAACGGCATCCGCAACGACGGTGTCGGCGCCGCGAGCCGCGTCCACTACGGCTCCAACTACGTCAACGCCTTCTGGGACGACAGCTGCTTCTGCATGTCCTACGGCGACGGCAACGGCGACGCCGCCCCGCTCACCGAGATCGACGTGGCCGGCCACGAGATGAGCCACGGCGTCACCGCCGCCACGGCGAACCTCAACTACTCAGGTGAGTCCGGTGGCCTCAACGAGGCCACCTCCGACATCATGGGCACGATGGTCGAGTGGTACGCCAACCTGCCCTCCAACCCGCCGAACTACTGGATCGGCGAGCTGATCAACCTGAACGGCAACGGCACCCCGCTGCGCTACATGGACCAGCCCAGCAAGGACGGCCAGTCCGCCGACTCCTGGTCCGCCGGCGTGGGCAACCTCGACGTGCACTACTCGTCGGGCGTGGCCAACCACTTCTTCTACCTGCTGTCGGAGGGCAGCGGCGCGAAGAGCATCAACGGGTTCGACTACAACAGCCCGACGGCCGACGGCTCCTCGCTCGCGGGCATCGGCCGGGACAAGGCCGCGCAGATCTGGTACCGCGCGCTGACCGTCTACTTCACCTCCACCACCGACTACGCGGGCGCCCGGGCGGGCACCCTCAGCGCGGCGGCGGACCTGTACGGCAACGGCAGCGCCGAGTACAACGCGGTCGCGGCCACCTGGACGGCGGTCAACGTCAACTGACGACCGCCTGAGTGGGCCCTGCCGAACCGTGGGTGCCGGCGGGCGGGGCCGCACGGCGGGGGCGACGGTGTGCGGACCACCGTCGCCCCCGCCGTCATGTGCGCGGGGCGCGGCGCGCGGGCGCAGCGATGCGGGGTTGGACGCCGGAACCGTCAGTCCCACCGTCAGTCCCACCGTCGGTCGGAGCGGTCGGAGTGCGGCGGCGGTAGCGCTGTTCGGTCGCGGTGCACGCGGCGAGCAGCAAGGCCGCCGCCGCCGTGGCCGCGGTGATCGCGAACGGCGCGGCGGGCGCGAAGTGCGTGGTCGCCCAGCCGCCCAGGAAGGTGCCGGCCGATTGCGCCAGGATCAGCGCGCTGACCAGCGCAGCCATCGCCTCGCCCAGCCGGACGGCCGGCACCGTCCGCTCGGCCAGGCCGAACATCGTGATCATCTGTGGTGCGACCGCCACCCCGAGGAGGCCCACGGCAACGGTCAGGCTCCACAGGCTCCCGGTGGAGACGAGCAGGACGCCGGAGGCGGCGAACAGCAGCGCCATCCCGGCCAGCAGCAGGACGTAGGGCACGGTGAGCAGCCGCTCAGGGCGCGAGGTGCTTCCGGATCTGGTCCAGGATCAGGCCGGCCCCGGTGTAGCCGATCCCGAGCATCCACAGGCTGTCGTCGACCCGGAACACCCGGCCGGTGCGGACGGCGTCCAGGCTCTTCCACAGCGCGCCATCGGTGATCCTGCCCTGGTCGGACTTGGCCGCGTCCCCGTAGACCGAGTAGAAGATGACGTCGGCCGCCGCCTGGTCCACCTGCTCGGGGCTGATCTCGACCGAGAACCCGGGCTTGTCCTGGTTGGCGGGCCGGCCGAGCCCGAGGTCCTTGAACAGCGAGCCGACGAAGGTGTCGTTGAGGTACAGCCTGGTCGGTGCGCCCGCGAGGAAACGAGCCATCTCGACCCGGGTGGCGGCGGCCTTGGCCGGGCCACCAAGTGCGGTGACGAGGTCCCGCGCCTTCGTCCGGTACGCCGCGTCGGCCGCTTCGGCTTCGGCCTGCCGGCCCATCGCCTCGGCGTGCAGCCGGACGTTCTCCTTCCAGGTGGGCCCGGTGGTCTTGGACAGCACGGTCGGCGCGATCTTCGTCAGTTCGTCGTACCGCTTGTCGTCGCGCACCTGGTTGCTCAGGATGAGGTCCGGCCGCAGCGCCGCGATCGCCTCCAGGTTGGGCTGCCCGATGGCGCCGACGGCCTTCGTCGTGGCCAGCCGTTCGGCGGGCAGGTAGGCCGGGAAGGGAGCGCCCTCGGTGACGGTGGTCGCGCCGACCGGCGTGAGCCCGAGGGTGACCACCGAGTCCAGCGCGTCGGTGTCCAGCGCCACCACCCGGGTGGCCCGGGCCGGTACGGTGCTCTCGCCGCGAGCGTGCCGGACGGTCCGGGGGCCGGCCCCGCTGGATCCGCCGGAACCGCCCGGCGCGCCGGATTCACCGGTCGCGCCGGTCGAACCGTCGGACGGTGCCGGGGAGTTCGGTCCGCAGGCGGCGAGCGCGAGGCCCGGGGTGAGCCCGGCGGCGAGGCCGAGCGCGGCGCGGCGACTGAGGGGTCTGGGCATCGGCGGTTCCTCCAACGGGTGGGCAGGGCGCGGGAATCCCTGCCCTCCCGTCGGAGGGGTTACGCCTCGGTGTCGTTCTCCCGTCGCTGGCGCAGCAGTTCGTCGTACTCGGCGGGCACCCGCCGGTCCATCGCGAGGGCGAACTGCGCGTCGACGACCGTACGGGCCAGCGGCCGCACCCGCAGGATGCGTTCGGTGAGCCGGGCTGCCTCGCCGGGCGGCAGCGGGGCGTCGGCGGCGAGGGCGCCGAGCAGGTGCTCGCCGACCACGTCGATGAAGATCTCGGCGATGGCTTCCACGTGCTCCTGGGTGCGCCGGCTGGCGTCCAGCACCACGGAGAGCGGTACGCCCTCGGCGACGAGTGCGGTGGTGGCGTCCATCAGGCGGCGGCTGATGTGGGTGATCCCGTCGTCGTCGATCGTGATGTAGCCCTGGGCGATCGACTCGGCGGTGTTCTCCTCGGTGAGCTGGTCGTTGAAGACGGTCCTGAGTTCGTCCCAGTCCAGGCGCACCGGGGTCTCGTCCGACCAGGGGGCGACGATCGCGGCCTCCAGCCCGATCAGCTCGGCGACGTCCCGCCCGCTCTCGCCGGCGCCGATCAGTTCGGCGATGCCGCCCAGGGTGTGGCCGCGGTCCAGCAGTTCGCCGATCATCCGCAGTCGGGCCAGGTGCTCCTCGCCGTACCAGGCGATCCGGCCCTCCTTGCGGGGCGGCTGGAGCAGTTTGCGCTCGCGGTAGAAGCGGAGCGTCCGGCTGGTGATGCCGGCCGCCTCGGCCAGTTCCTCCACCCGGTACTCGCGTTTTCCGTCACCCGCAGCAGCTCTGACCTTGTCCACGGCGATCAGCATAGGTCCGGCACCTCCGAAGGCTCCCGGAATCCGGGTGGCCGCGCTTCTTCCATCCGGTGTCAGCAAGGGCTACCCTGCCAATCATGCCAGTAATTACTGGCGCGATTGGCGGGGCTCCGACGCCGGTCGTCGGGGAGCCCAAGGCAGTGCGCACAGCACCATGCGGAGCAGCACCAGAGCGACACCGCGGCTTCACCCGGGCGCATCAGGGCAACATCAGAGCAGCGCCAGGGCGGTACGAGAGCAGTCGAGCACAGCACGAGCACGGCGTCGTCGGCGCGCCAGGACGCGCGGCACGAGCGGGCGCCACGGTACGGCAGCGCGAAGATCATCGCCCCACCCTCAGGAGGAGGCCGCATGGCATCCAGCAGCAAGCGCCCCCGCTCCGGCACGTCCGGTGCCCCCGCGGCGGACGAGGCCGTCCCGCACGTGCGGGTGGCGGTGATCGGCTCCGGCTTCGGCGGTCTCGGCGCCGCGGTCCGGCTGCGCCGCGCCGGGATCACCGACTTCGTCGTCCTGGAGCGCGCGGACTCGGTCGGCGGCACCTGGCGCGACAACAGCTACCCCGGCTGCGCCTGCGACGTGCCCTCGCACCTCTACTCCTTCTCCTTCGCGCCCAACCCCGCGTGGCCGCGCAGCTTCTCCGGCCAGCCGGACATCCGCGCCTACCTGGAGAAGGTCGCCACAGTCTTCGGCCTCCGCCCGCACCTTCGGTTCAACACCGAAGTGCTGGAGGCGCGTTGGGAGGCCGAGCAGGTCCGCTGGCGGATCACCACCTCGGCCGGTCAGTGGACCGCGGACGCGGTGGTCTCCGCCGCCGGACCACTGGCGGACCCGCAGATCCCCGACCTGCCGGGGCTCGGCGCCTTCCCCGGCAAGGTGTTCCACTCCTCCCGCTGGGACCACGACTACGACCTGACCGGCAAGCGGGTTGCGATCGTCGGCACCGGAGCCTCCGCCGCCCAGATCATCCCGTCGATCCAGCCGAAGGTCGGCAGGTTGACGGTCTTCCAGCGCACGCCCGCCTGGGTCCTGCCGCGCCGGGACCGCGAGATCAGCCAGCTGGAGAAGTGGCTGCACGACCGCGTGCCGGTCACCGGGAAGATCCGCCGCGGCACCCTGTTCGCCCTCCGAGAGCTCCAGGTGGACGCCTTCGTGCGCCGCCCGGGAATGCTGCGCGTGGTCCAGCAACTCGCCGAACGCCACCTCGCCCAGGGCGTTCCCGACCCGGCCCTGCGCGCCAAGCTGACCCCGGACTACCGGATCGGCTGCAAGCGCATCCTGCTCAGCAACACCTACTACCCGGCGCTCGCCGCGGCCAACACCGAGGTCGTCGCCTCCGGCCTGCGTGAACTGCGCGGCTCCACCCTGGTCGCCGCCGACGGCAGCGAGCACGAGGTCGACGCCATCGTCTTCGGCACCGGCTTCCACGTCACCGACATGCCCATCGGGGCCCGGGTGTTCGGCGCCAACGGCACCAGCCTGGCGGAGGAGTGGAAGGACGGCATGGAGGCGCTGCGCGGCTCGGCCGTGCACGGCTTCCCGAACCTGTTCTTCGTGATCGGCCCCAACACCGGCCTCGGCAACAGCTCGATGATCCTGATGATCGAGTCCCAACTGAACTACCTGATCGACGCGTTGACCACGCTCAAGTCGATCGGTGCCACCGCGATGCAGCCCACCGTCCGGGCCCAGCGGCAGTGGAACCTAGAACTCCAGCACCGGATGGACCGCACCGTCTGGACCACCGGCGGCTGCCGCAGCTGGTACCTGGATCCGAACGGCAAGAACACCGTGCTCTGGCCCGGCTCCACCACCGCGTTCCGCCGCGCCACCCGCAAGGTCGACCTCGGCGAGTACGAACTGATCATGCGCGCCGGCCAGGACGCCGCCCGTACCGCGCAGGAGGTGTCCGCATGAGCGCCGCCGAGCTGCCCGCCGAGTACGTCTCGCCCGTGCCCGTCGAGGAGTTGAGCATCCGATCGGCGGACGGGATCCGGCTGCACGTCGAGGTCCACGGCCAGTCCGGGGCGCCGACCGTCGTGCTCGCCCACGGCTGGACCTGCTCAACCGCCTTCTGGGCTCCGGTGATTCGCCAACTCGCCGACCGCTACCGAGTGGTGGCCTACGACCAGCGCGGCCACGGGCACAGCGAGATCCCGTCGAGCCGGGTCCGCTACTCCACCCGGGCACTGGCCGAGGACCTCTCCGCCGTCCTCGCCCGGACCGTCCCGGCGGGGGAGAAGGCCGTGCTCGCCGGGCACAGCATGGGCGGGATGACCATCATGGCCGCCGGTGGCCGCCCCGAGATCGCCGCCCGGACCGCCGCCGCCGTCCTGGTCTCCACCGGGCCGGGGGAGCTGGTGGCCGAACTCACCGTGCTGCCCGAGGCGGTGCGTTCCCCGGGGCTGCGTCGCTTCCTGAACCGCCTGCTGCTGCGCTCCCGGCTGCCGCTCGGGCCGGTCTCGCCGGTCAGCCGTGTCGTGCTCAAGTACGCGACCATGGGCCCGGGTTCGTCCGCCGGGCAGGTGGAGGCGACGGCCCGGATCGTGCACGCCTGCCCGACCGCCGTCCGTGCCAACTGGGCGGGCGTCCTCGACCGTCTGGACGTCCACGCCGGACTCGCCCGGCTCGCCGTACCGACCGCGGTCGTGGTCGGCACCGCGGACCGGTTGACCCCGCCGGTGCACGCGCACCGGATCGTCGCCGAACTCGCCGACCCACAGGGGCTGTTGCTGCTTCCGGGGGTCGGGCACATGGCGCCGCTGGAGCGGCCGGTGGAGGTCGCGGCCGAGATCCACCGCTTGGCCGCCGCGTACCTGTCCGCCGCGCCCGCTTCCGTCTCCGTTCCTGCCGTCTCCGCTCCTGCCCCCTCCGCCTCCTCCGCCTCTGCGCCCGTCTCCGAGAGGACCGCCGCCGCATGAACGCCATCCCGCCGTTGTCCGCGCAGGTCGTCGTCGTCACCGGAGCCGCCCGCGGGGTCGGGGCTTCGCTCGCCCGCACGCTCGCCCGGCGCGGGGCCAAGGTCGCCCTCCTGGGGCTGGAGCCGGACGAGCTCAAGGCCGTCGCGGCGCAGTGCGGCGCGGCCGCGACCAGTTGGGAGGTGGACGTCACCGACCTCGACGCGCTCGGCGACGCCGCCCGTCGGATCAAGGAGCATTACGGCCGGATCGACACGGTGGTCGCCAACGCCGGCATCGCCATCGGCGGGCCGGTGGCGGACAGCGATCACCGGGCGTTCAGCCGGGTGATCGAGGTCAACCTGCTCGGCAGCGTCGCCACGGCCAGGGCCTTCCTGCCCGCCCTCGCCGAGAGCCGGGGCTACCTGCTGCAGATCGCCTCGCTCGCCGCGCTCACTCCCGCGCCGCTGATGAGCGCGTACTGCGCCAGCAAGTCCGGGGTGGAGGCCTTCGCCCACTCGCTCCGCGCCGAGGTCGCCTACCAGGGGGTCAAGGTCGGCGTGGGATACCTGAGTTGGACCGACACCGACATGGTGCGCGGCGCCGACGAGGACGCCGTGCTCAAGCAGATGCGCACCAGGCTGCCGTGGCCGGCCAACAAGACCTACCCGCTGGAGCCCGCAGTGGAGCGGATCGTCGCCGGCATCGCCCGGAGGTCCGCCCACGTCTACGCGCAGGCCTGGCTGCGCGGCATGCAGCCGGTCCGCTGGCTGCTGCCGAGCCTGATCGCGGCGGTCGGCTCCCGCGACGTCGCCCGGATCGCGCCCCAGCTCGCCGCCACCGCCGCCTCCCGGTTGCGTGCCGTCGGCGCCGGCGGAGCTGCGGACACGGCGGTGCGGGGCGGCCGGAGCGGCGCCGTCGACTGACGGCCGTCGACTGACAACTGACAACTGACAGATTTCAACTGACGGATAACAGATAACAGATTTCAACAGCTGTTATCTGTTATCCGTCAGTTGTCCGTCGGTCCGTCGGTCCGTCGGTCCGTCTGGCCGCCCGGCCGCCCGTCACTCCATCCACTCCTCCGCCGTCCCCCGCGCGATCCGCGCCAGCGTCTCCAGCGCTCGCGTCAGCACGGGCAGCGGCGGCGAGGCCAGGGCGACTCGGACGGCGGACGGGGAACGCCGGGGGTCGGCGGCGAACGCCGCCGCGGGTGTGACGGCGATGCCCGCCCGCGCCGCCGCCGCGACGAACGTCTCCGCCCGCCAGGCCGTCGGCAGCTCCCACCACAGGTAGTACGAGCAGGGGTCGGCCCGGACGTGCTGCCCCGCCAGCACCTCGCGCGCCAGCCGCTGACGCGCGACGGCGTCGGCGCGCTTGGCTGCCGCGACCTCGGCCACGGTGCCCTCCCCGATCCAGCGCACGGCCGCCTCCAGGGCGAACCCGCTGGGCGTCCAGCCACCCGAGCGCAGTGCGCCCGCGATCCGCTCGCGCAGCGCGACGGGGACGACCGCGAACCCGGTGGTCAGCCCGGGCGCGAGCCGCTTGGAGAGGCTGTCGACGAGGACGGTGCGTTCCGGTGCGAGGCTGGCGAGGGCGGTCAGCTCCGGGCGGAGGAAGGACCAGATCGCGTCCTCGACGACCGGCAGGTCGAGGCGGCGCAGTTCCTCGGCGAGGGCGGCCGTCCGCTCGTACGGCAGGCTCCCGCCGAGCGGGTTCTGCAGCCTCGGCTGGACGTAGACGGCGCGCAGCGGCGCGGCCCGGTGGGCGGTGGCCACGGCGTCGGGCAGCAGCCCGTGCTCGTCGACGGCCAGTGGCACGAGTGTGATGCCCAGCCGCTGGGCGACGGCCTTGACCACCGGGTAGGTCAGCGCCTCCACCCCCAGCCGGTAGCCGGGCAGCACCAGTGCGGACAGCGTCGCGGCGATGGCCTGCCGCCCGTTGCCCGCGAACAGCAACTCCTCCCCGGCGATCTCCGGGTTGACCTCCTGATCCCCGCCCGAAGGGTCCCCGCCCGACCGGACACCGCCCGACCGGTCGCCGTCCATCCGATCCCCGCCCGTCCGGCGTTCGTCCGACAGCAGTGCCGCGAACGCCTGCCGGGCCGCGCCCGTCCCGGCCGCGCCCACCGGTGCGAGCGCGGCACCCAGCGCGTCGGCCCGGAGCAGCGGCGCCAGTCCGGTGGCCAGCAGTCCGGCCTGCTCGGGGACGGCGGGGTAGTTGAGTTCCAGGTCCACCGGCGCGCCGGCCGGTTCGGCGAGTGCCACCTGCCCGCCGGTTGCCCCGCCGCCGGCCCCCTGCCCGGCCCGGACGAAGGTGCCGCGCCCGACCTCCCCGGTGGTCAGTCCGCGCCGGGTCAGTTCCCGGTAGACGCGCCCGGCCGTGGAGTTGGCGATGCCCCGGCTGCGGGCGAAGGCGCGCTGGGTGGGCAGTTGCCGGCCCGGTCGCAGCCGCCCGTCGGTGATGGCGCCGGCGATCTCGTCGGCGATCAGGCGGTAGTCGTCCATCGGGGGGACCCCTCCACACGAGTTGACGGCATTGCACGGCATCGCACCGATATTGCACCGAGTGCAAAGTCATCATTGCATTGAGATCGACGCCGGGCCTAGCCTCCTCGCATGGAAGCACTGACCCCCACCGCTCCCGCCGCATCCGCCCTGTCCGCTGTGGGCGGGCACGCCGTACTCGGGATCGCCGCCGTGGCGCTCGGGATGGTGCTGACACCGGGGCCCAACATGATCTACCTGGTCTCCCGGTCGATCGCCCAGGGCCGCCGCGCCGGGCTGCTGTCGCTGATCGGGGTCGCGGCCGGCTTCCTGGTCTACCTGGCCGCGGTGACGGCGGGCGTGGCTGCCGTGTTCTCGGTGGTGCCCGCCCTCTACACCGCGATCAAGCTGGCCGGCGCCGGCTACCTGCTGTGGTTGGCCTGGAAGGCCGTCCGTCCGGGCGGTACGGCGGTGTTCGCCCCGCAGCAGCTGCCGCCGGATCCGCCGCGCCGGCTGTTCGCGATGGGCTTTCTGACCTGTCTGCTCAACCCCAAGATCGCCATCATGTACATCTCGCTGCTGCCCCAGTTCGTGGCGCCCGAGCGCGGTCACGTCGCGGTGCAGAGCCTGGTGCTGGGGCTGGCCCAGATCGTGGTGGCGGTCACCGTCAACGGGCTGATCGCGGTGAGCGCGGGAGGCATCGCGTCCTTCCTCAACCGCCGTCCCGCCTGGCTGCGGATCCAGCGCTACGCGATGGGGACGGTCCTCGGCGGCCTCGCCGTCCACATCGCCGCCGACCGCGCCAAAGCCGTGGCAGCCTAGGCCCGTCGCCTCGGCCCGCAGTGCCGCGATGCCGCAGCGCCGCAGTGCCGCACCCCCCAGGGTCCTAAGCCGCCCGCAGCACCTCGTACGCCGCCTGTAGGAAACGCCCGTCCAGCGACGGCCCGGTGTTGGCCAGGGCCGCCACCGCGGCCGACGCCTGGGGCGAGAACCCGACGAAGGCGGTGAACCCCCGGGTCGCCCCGGCGTGGAAGTACAGGTCGCGCCCGCCCGGGCGGCGGTGGTTCCACACCAGGCACAGCTCGTCCGTCGAGCGCGGCAGCCGCAGCCGCGGTCGCTGGACCTCGCGCAGCGCGGCCGCCAACTCGCCGTGGCCACCGCCGAGATGCGCCCTCAGGTAGCGCAACAGGTCGGCCCCGCTCGCCCGGAGCGCGCCGGCCCCCGGCAGTCCGGGGATGTGCCAGGGTGGCAGTTCCTGCCCGCGCCGGTACCCGACCGCCCGCCCCGGCGGGTCCGCCGTACAGGTGGTGGCACCGAGGCCCAGCGGTCGGAGGACCCGTTCGGCGAGCAGTTCCCCATAGGGCGACCCGCCCGTCTCGGAGAGCACCCGACCGAGCAGTGCGACGCCGTAGTTGGAGTACCGGTACCGGCTGCCGGGCCTGCACCGTACGGTGGTTCGGGCCACCCCTGCCCTCAACTGCTCGTCCCCGAACGCGACGTACGGATTGGTGAACCAGGTCGGTACGGCGCGCGCGGCCAGTCCGGGCGGCAGCCGGGGCAGGCCCGAGGTGTGGGTGGCCAGGTGCAGCAGCCGGATCGGCTCGGGGGAGCGGACGGTCACCGGGCGCCAGCAGTCCGGCAGGCGGCGTTCCACCGTGTCGTCCAGGGAGACGTCTCCGCGCGCGGCCATCTGTGCCAGCAGCAGCGCGGTGAAGGTCTTGCTGACCGAACCGAGTTCGAAGACGGTGTCCGGCGAGCACGCGGCCGTCCGCCCGTGCCCGAGCCGCCCGTGGCAGCGCACCTCCTCCGCGTCCCCGCGCGCGACGGCGACCGTGACGGCGCTGGCGTACGGCCCGGCCGCGCGCACCACCTCCGCGACCGCCGGACCCAGCCCGTTCACGCGACCGCCGTGGTGGCCCCGAGCGCCCGGGCGAGCGTGATGCCACCGGCCACCACCGCGACGACGGCGGTGTGCTGGTGGTCCTGGAACGCCTGCGCGCGGTCCTCGTCGACCGGGTCGGCGTCGCGCGGCAGCAGGCCGTCCTCGTGCTGGACGGCGGCCAGCGCGTCCCAGCCCTGCCGCCCGGTGGCCGGCTCACCGATGCACGCGTCGACCACGAGGAGTTCGGCGGCGAGGTCCCACTGGCCGATCTCCAGCCAGATGTCGAGCCAGGCCGGCAGCCAGTCGCGCACGTGGTCGCGCATCGGCTCCGGCAGGCCGTCCGGGCGGGCGCCCCAGTCCGTGAGGTGGAAGACGGTGTGGGTGATGTCGTAGCCGGTCATCCAGTTGACGGCCCACGGCTCGGGCGTGGCGCCCAGCCAGGTGCCGGCGGCGAGTGCGGCCCAGTCCGGCTGGTGGGCGAGCCCGATGACCCGTCGGGCGTTGGCGACCCCCAGGCGCCGGTTGGGGTGGATCTCCTCGGCGTGCGCGGCCCGCAACCGGCTGAGCGAATCGAGCAGTTCCTCCAGCGCCGGGTGGCGGTAGCCGGCCCGGGCGAAGTGGGCGTAGGTCTCCAGCGGGTCGGTCATGGTGAAGTGGCGCAGCTGCCGCTCGTACAGCAGGTCGCCCTCGCGCAGTTGCGCCCAGGCGTGGTTGAGCAGCTCGCGTGCGGTGCGGGCCTCGGTGGGCCCGGTGACGCCGTCGCGCAGGATCAGCGAAGCGGCCAGCGCGATCTCGCCGAGCGGCTTGTAGGCGTCGTCGGGGTCGGAGAGGTCGACCACGGTGTTGTCCGGGATCCGGCCGAGGCCGTCGGCGTGGGAGGCGTGCAGCCAGGCCAGCGCGCGGGAGGCGAGCCGCTGCGCGGTGGCGAGGACGTGGGTGTCGGTCATCGGACCCGGCTCCGTCGGTCGGTCGGCGGACGGGAGGAGCGGTCGAGCAGTCGACGGGCGACGGCCAGCTCGAGTCCGGTGCGGGCGCTGCCGTTGCCGGCCAGCCGGATGCGTTCCAGGACGGGCTCGACCTCCAGCCGCAGCGGCCGGCCCTCGGCACCGGCCCAGGCGAGCCAGCGGGCGAGCCGGGCGGCGGTGGGGAGGTCGCGGCGCAGCATGGAGCGGACGGTGCCGCGGGCAAGGGCCAGGGTGTGCGCGCGGGCGGTGTCGTGCACCGGGCCGTCGAGCCCGGGCAGCGCCAGGACGGACAGCTGGGCCATCCGTACCGACCAGGTCTGCCAGCCGACGGCCTCCGGGCCCGGAGGCGGCACGGGCGGCGGGGCACCGGTTCCGGAAGGCGTGCGGGCGAGCACCTGCCCGGCCGCCCAGTCCTGCCATGCGATCACCAGCGCGGCGTCGGCCGAGGCCGCTGCCGAGTCCGGTGCCGGAAAGGCCTGCCGCGCCTCGGCCAGCAGTACGGAGGTGGGCCCGTCGGGCGCGGCCCCGGAGAGTAGTTGCGGGGCGAAGAGGTCCGCGCCGAGCACCCGCAGCGCGGCCAGTGTCGGGCGCGGCACGGCGCCGTCCGGGTCCGCGAGCGCGGCTGTGCCTCCGTCGCCCCGGACGGCGTCGAGGGTCCGGCGCGCCACCCGTTCGACGGCTGCGGCGTACTCGTCGCGCAGTGGCGTCTCGGCGAAGGGCATCGGTGGTGTTCCTCCTGGTCGGGGAGCCCCCGGCGGGCGGCCTCGCGGGCGTGGGTTCGCGCGGACGGGCTCACGGGCGCGAGTTCACGCGGACGGACTCACGAGCGTGGGCTCACGAGCGCGGGTTCGCGCGGACGGTTCACGAACTCGGGCTCACGAGCCCTCGTCAGGCCCGCCGAGGAGCCGGGGAAGGGGGGCCGGTCCACGTCGGTGGACCGGCCCCGCGATCGGGCCGCCCGGCTACCGGGTCGGTGATCGGGTCGCCCGGCTGCTAGCGGGTCGACTTCTCCTTCGGCGGCTTCGGCGACAGCAACAGCGCCAGCAGCAGGAGTCCGAGGGCTTCGGGCGAGTACGTGGGCGCGTCGGACACGACGGCCTCGTCCTCCACCATCAGGCTCGCGAGTGTGTCCGTCTCGGCGCGCGTCGCGGTCGTCGCGGTCGGCGTGGTCGTGGCGGTCGGCGTGGTCGTGGCCTTGTGGGTCCGGCAGTGAGTAAGCATCAGAAGTGCCTCCTCAGTTGAGCGTCACCGCCCGGTCGGGCGATGCCCCCGTCCGAACGGTACGGGCGCGGTCCGGTACCTGCATCCGCAGATGGCCGGCAGGGATAGTCCGTTCGGAGTGGGCGCGGCCGCGGTGAGTCGGTACCGTCGGGGGCATGACCACAGCCTTGATCACCGGCGCGACCGCCGGCATCGGAGCCGCGTTCGCCCGCCGGCTCGCCCGCAGCGGCTACCAGCTCGTCCTGGTGGCCCGGGACACCGGGCGCCTGGAGCGTGCGAGCGCCGACCTGCACGCCGAGCACGGAATCGAGGTGGAGGTGCTGACCGCCGACCTCGCCACCGACGAGGGCATCGCGGCCGTCGAGGCCCGGCTCGCCGACTCCGCCCGCCCGGTGGACCTGCTCGTCAACAACGCCGGTTTCGGCAACAAGGGCGCGTTCGGGACCGTCCCGCTCCAGGACGAGCTGGACATGCTGAAGGTGCACATCGAGGCGATCCTGCGGCTGACCACGGCGGCCCTGCCGGGGATGCGCGAGCGCGGTCGCGGCGCGGTCGTGAACGTCGCCTCGGTGGCGGCGTTCCTGCCGCGCGGCACGTACGGGGCGAGCAAGGCGTGGGTGGTGAGTTTCACCCAGGGCGTGCTGCGCGACCTCGGTGGCACCGGGGTGCGGATGATGGCGCTCTGCCCGGGCTTCACCCGCACCGAGTTCCACCAGCGGGCCGGCATGGGCACCGGCAACATTCCGGCCTGGTCCTGGCTCTCGGCCGAGCGGGTGGTGGCGGAGGCGATGCGCGACCTGGCCCGGGGCCGCTCGTTGTCCGTGCCGGGCAAGCGCTACAAGGCGGTGGTGGCCCTCGCCCGCCTGTTGCCCTCCGGCCGGCTGGGCGGCCTGTCCTCGAAGGCGGCGCGCAGCTACCGGACGAACTGACGCGGTCGGGGCGGTCGGGGCGGTCGGGGCGGTCGGGGCGGCCGGACGGTAGGCCGGGCGGTCGCGGCGCCGTGGGAATAGATCCAGCCTCACTATTAGCTAGTCTAACTATGAGCTATTCTCGCTATGCTTGCGGCCGTCCGACCGCCCCACCCACGGAGGTTTGCCCTTGAGACCCACCACCATCAACTGGACCCCGCCCGAACGCGCCCAGGGCGAGCCCCGCCCGCCGGCCCAGTGGCGGCGCATCCTCGGCCTCTTCCGCCCGTACACGGGCCGCCTCACCGTCGTCGGGCTGCTGGTGGCCGCCTCCGCCGTGGTGTCGGTGGTCTCGCCGTTCCTGCTCAAGGCGGTCCTGGACACCGCGATCCCGCAGGGCCGCACCGGGCTGCTCAGCCTGCTCGCGCTCGGCATGGTTCTCGCGGCCGTGGTGAACAGCATCTTCAACGTCCTGCAGACGCTGATCTCCACCACCGTCGGCCAGCGCGTCATGCACGACCTGCGCACCGCCGTCTACAGCCACCTGCAACGGCAGTCGCTGGCGTTCTTCACCCGCACCCGCACCGGCGAGGTGCAGTCCCGGATCGCCAACGACATCGGCGGCATGCAGTCCACCGTGACGTCCACCGCGACCAGCCTGGTCTCCAACTTCACCGCGGTGATCGCCTCCGTGGTCGCCATGGTCGCGCTCGACTGGCGGCTCACCGTCGTTTCGCTGCTGCTGCTCCCGCTGTTCGTCTGGATCAGCCGGCGGGTCGGCAACGAGCGCAAGAAGATCACCACCGAGCGGCAGAAGCAGCTGGCCGCGATGAGTTCGGCGGTCCAGGAGTCGCTGTCGGTCAGCGGCATCCTGCTCGGCCGCACGATGGGCCGTTCCGACTCGCTCGCCCGTGAGTTCACCGGGCAGTCCGACCAGTTGGCCGACCTCGAAGTGCGGTCCAGCATGGCCGGGCGCTGGCGGATGAACACCATCCAGATCGTCATGGCCGCGATGCCCGCGGTCATCTACTGGGCGGCGGGGCTGTCCGCGGCGGGCGGCGCGCCGATCGTCTCGGTCGGCACCCTGGTCGCCTTCGTCACCCTCCAGCAGGGCCTGTTCCGCCCGACCGTCAGCCTGCTCTCCACCGGCGTGGACGTGCAGACCTCGCTCGCGCTCTTCCAGCGCATCTTCGAGTACCTCGACCTGCCGGTGGAGATCGCCGAGCCGCCGAAGCCGCGGAAACTGACCGACATCCGCGGCGAGGTCCGCTTCGAGGACGTCGACTTCCGCTACGACCCCGCGCAGGAGCGGCCGACGCTCTCCGGGGTCGAACTCAAGGTCCCGGCCGGGAGCTCGCTGGCCGTGGTCGGTGAGACGGGCTCCGGCAAGACCACGCTCAGCTACCTCGTCCCGCGTCTGTACGACGTCACCGGCGGCCGGGTCACCATCGACGGCGTGGACGTGCGCGAACTGTCCTTCGACACGCTGGCCCGCGCGGTCGGCGTGGTCTCCCAGGAGACCTACCTGTTCCACGCCTCGGTCGCCGAGAACCTGCGCTTCGCCAAGCCGGAGGCCACCGACGCCGAACTGGTCGAAGCCGCCCGGGCCGCGCAGGTCCACGAGACCATCGCCGCCCTGCCGGACGGCTACGACACCCTGGTCGGCGAGCGCGGCTACCGCTTCTCCGGCGGCGAGAAGCAGCGCCTCGCGCTCGCCCGGACGATCCTGCGCAACCCGCCGGTGCTGATCCTCGACGAGGCCACCAGCGCGCTCGACAACCGCACCGAACAGGCCGTCCAGCAGGCCGTGGACACCCTGGCCGCCGGCCGCACCACCATCACCATCGCGCACCGGCTCTCCACCGTCCGGGGCGCCGACCAGATCGCCGTCCTCGACCACGGTGAGGTGGTCGAACTCGGCACCCATGAGGAACTGGTGGAGCTGGACGGCCGCTACGCGGCGCTGCTGCGCCGGGAGGCGCCGGAGCCGGCCGTCGTCGTACCGGAGCCGGCCGCGCTCGGACACGTGTGAGCGCCCGAGCGGGTGCGGCGAGGCGTGATGTGGCGGGGTGTGACGTAGCGAGGTGTGGCGGGGTGTGATGCGGTGCGGCGCGCGGCCGGGGCCTACGCGGCCTTCGGCGCCTCGTTGTAGCTCTCCGCGACCTCCTGGCCGGAGAGCCGCTGGATCGCCGCCATCACCTCGTCGGTCACCTGTCGACGGGCCTTCAGCGAGCGGGCCTGCCCGTGCAGCTCGTCGAAGTGCAGCGGCTCGCCGAACCGGACGGTCACCTTCTTGATCCGCGGCACCCGCTTGCCGACCGGCAGGATCTGCTCAGGCCCCTCCAGCGCCACCGGCACCACCGGTACGCCCGCGGTCAGCGCCAGCCAGGCGACGCCCGTCTTGCCCCGGTAGAGCCGGCCGTCCAGCGACCGGGTGCCCTCGGGGTAGATGCCGAAGGCCTTGCCGTCCTCCAGGATCTCCAGCGCCGACTCCAGCGAGGCCTGAGCGGAACGGTAGGTGCCGCGCTCGACCGGCACCGCGCCGATCGCCTCGAAGAAGTCCTTGGAGAGCCGGCCCTTGAGCCCCGTTCCGGTGAAGTACTCGGCCTTGGCGAGGAAGTGGACCCGGCGCGGGGCGGTGAGCGGGATCACCACGCTGTCGATGAAGGACAGGTGGTTGCTGGCCAGGATGACCCCGCCCTTGCGCGGCACGTTCTCGATGCCCTCGATGGTCGGCCGCCAGATGCCGCGTGAGACGGGTTTCAGCACCAGCCTGGTGGCGAGATCGAGCATGGTCCCTCCCTGGACGAACGATCGCCCGGGAGGAGCCCGGGCCTGCAATCAGATCCGCAGACTACGACAACCACCCCCGCGGCCGTCCACTCCCGGCGACCGTGGCGCGCACCACGGCCGGGTAGGGTACGCCCGTCCGAACAGAGCACAACCCCGCAGTACCAGGAGGGCACGATGGAGACCACCGAGGCGATCAAGGCCATGTTCGACCGTTTCGACAAGAACGGCGACGGCAAGATCACTCCGGCCGAATACGCGCTGGTCGCGAACGAGATGGGCGACCACGACGTGACGCTGTCGATGGCCGAGGCCCTGATCCACGCCATGGACACCCACCACCAGGGCTTCCTGACCTTCGACGAGTTCCTGGCCGCCCGCCAGCGCTGAGCGTGCCGACGGGTCCGGTCGCCGTACCGGCGGCGCCGGGCCCGGTGCCACCCGGCTCCTCAGGGCTCCGGGAGCGCCGCGCGACGCCTCAGGACTCCACCGGGAACACCCGGCGCACCACCCGCTCCGCCGCCCCGCCGTCGTCCCACGGGCAGAACCGCGCCCGGAAGCGCGCCCGCGCGGCCGGCTCCGGATCGCCCGCCAGCAGCGCCTTCGCCAGCCCGTCCGGGTCCACCGTGACGGCCCCCGGCGGCTGCTCGAACAGGTCGAAGTAGACGCCGCGCACCCGCTGGTACTCCTCCCAGTCCGGCGCGAAGATCACGACCGGCCGGTCCAGCACCGCGTAGTCGAACATCATCGACGAGTAGTCCGTCACCAGCGCGTCCGCCGCGAGGTAGAGGTCCTCCACGGTCGGGTGGGCCGAGACGTCGACGATCGCGGCCGAACCCTCGCCCGCCGCCAGGTCGCCCGGGCCGCCGGTGTGGAAGTAGTGCGTGCGCACCAGCAGGGTGAAGTCCGGGCCCAGCCGCCGGGCCAGCTCCCGGACGTCCAGCAGCGGCACGTAGCCGCCCTGGTCGCCGCGGTGGGTCGGGGCGTACAGCACGGCCGTGGTGTCCGGCCGCAGCCCGAACCGCTCGCGCACGGCCCGCACTCCGTCCGGTGTGGTGTTGGCCAGCCGGTCGTTGCGCGGGTAGCCGGTGTCCAGCATCTCGTACCGGCCGGGGAAGGCGCGGGTGAAGTGCTCGCTGGTGTGCGGGTTGGAGGAGACCAGGAAGTCCCAGCGGTCGACGGCCTCCTGGAGCCGGTCGAAGTCCATCCCCTCGGCGGCTTCGGGGCGTTCGCGCAGGTCCATGCCCATCGCCTTGAGCGGGGTGCCGTGTTGGGTCTGCACGTGCACGGTGCCCGCCCGCTTCGCCATCGTGCGCGGGAAGTTGACGTTGTTGACGAAGTACTTGGCGGTCGCCATCGCCTTGAGGTAGGCCGGGGTGTTGACGATCACGTACGGCACGCCGGGCGGCATGGCCGCGGCCTGCTTGCGGTTCTCCACCACCCACACGCCCCGGATCTGCGGCGCCAGCTCCCTGGCCTTCTCGTAGATCGCCGCCGGGCTGCACGCGTAACCCCGGTGCCAGTACGCCGCGTAGACCGCCAGGTGCTCGTCCAGCGGCAGCCGGCGGAAGGCGTTGTACGCGGTGAACCGGGCGCCGCTGCGCACGCCCTTCTTCACGGCCGGGGCCACCGCCCGTGCCCCGCGCTTGAGTTCTCGCGGCAGCTGCCCGGTGCGGCGCAGCTCCGCGTACGCGATCCGGGCGCCGCGCGCGGCCAGCCGGTACTGCACGCCGCGCACGCCGCCGGGGTAGCGGTAGCCGGTCGGGCGGTGCCGGGTGAAGTGCCGGGCGATCTGGCGGAAGAAGTCCTTGCGCCGGTCGACGGGGACCAGCCCGGGGGTGTCGTAGACGTTCAGCGCCTGCCGGACGGTCCGGTCGAAGACCAGGGTGCGCAGCGCGTCGGGGACGGGCCGGCCGGGGCGGTCCGGGCGGTCCAGGAAGGCGAAGATCGCGTCGTACTGGGCGAACACGTCGGCGTGCTTGGGGGAGGCGGTGGCGGTGATCGCGCCGTCCCGGCCGCGCCGGTAGAAGTAGCAGGGGCGGTCGAGGTAGCGCAGCCGCTCGGCGGCCAGCAGCGCGGGGTAGGTGACCGAGATGTCCTCGTAGTAGCCGCGGCCGAAGGAGACGCCGAGGCCCTCCAGGAAGGCGCGGCGGAACACCTTGTTCCAGACCGACATCACGGTCTGGAACAGCGCCGGGTGCTCGGCCAGCGTGCACCCCTCGACCAGCGGGGAGTCGGCCAGCACGTGGCGCCAGGGGTTCGGCTCGGTCCCGCCGTCCGGGTAGACGTGGGTGAAGCCGGTGAGCAGGACGTCGGCGGGCGTCCCGGTCCCGCGCTGCCGCTCCTGCTCCCGCTCCAGTTCGTCCAGGATCGCGCCCACCGTCCGCTCGGGCAGCCAGTCGTCGCTGTCCACGAACCAGACGTACTCGCCGCGCACCTGCGCCAAGGCGGCGGTGCGGGCGCCGCCGAGGCCCTGGTTCTCGGTGAGGTGCAGGACCCGAAGTCGGGGATCGCGGGCCGCGTAGGCGTCCAGGATCGCGCCGGAGCCGTCGGGGGAGAGGTCGTCGACCGCGATCACCTCGAAACGGGACTCCGTGGCGGGGGTGTCGCCGAGGATCGAGTCGAGGCAGCGCGGCAGGAACCGCTCCACGCCGTGGACCGGGAGCACGATGCTGAGGAGGAGGGGCACGCTGGCCGAGTCTACCGATCCACCGGGTGCGACCTGCGGGGACGTCCGGCCGGAGTGATCGGTCGAGGTGACCGGCCGGGCTGACCGGTTGCCGTGGAGCCGTGGCCACGGTCGCCCCTGGGCCCGGAACCGCCGGTGCCGGGCCCTGAACGGGGCGGCACCGGCAGCCTGGCGGCGGCCCGGCCGACCCTCTACGGCCGGCCGCCTTTCCGGGCACCTCGCGAGCCTGGCCACCGCAGCGTCGAGGCGGCCGGGCAGTGGCTCGCGGGAGCCGGAGTTCTTCATCACTCGAACACGCACCCGGGTGCGATGCGGGCGCGCACGTGTTCTCACAGATATTGCTTGGAGGATTGCCGGGAGTCAATCCCTCGAATGTGTTCACTTCATGAAGCCTGGAGGTGTCGACCGGTCGCTTTGTCGATGGCCCCGGCTGTCCCCTATATCCACCGCGGCATCCGCGTCGTGTCCACCGCCGCATCCCTCATGGCTCTCGGGCGGACCGGCGGGCCGCCCGCGGGACCACCGGCAGGACCGTCCGCAGGGACGCGTGCGGGGTCGCGTGCGCCCGGCGCGCGCCGCGTGGCCGGGCGCCGTGCCCGTGCCCCGGGTACTGCTGACAGATGGCCGGTCGTGCACCATCATTGATGCCTAGTCGTGATCGGCCTGGTGGCCCCTGGTGCATCGTCAGTTGACGCCGCACGATACGGTGGCACAACACCAAGGACGGTTGCGCGAAGGCCGTCCATCGCGGATAGTCTTCGCCTCACGGCCCTGGCGCCTCGTAGGGGTGGGAAAACTGATGGAACACATGCAAGTGCGGACTCGGCCCCGCGTGCCGGCGATCCAGTGCGGTGTCGGCACGACCGGCCGTCGGATCGACCGACACCTGGCCGTGCTCGGCGCGCCCGCGCTCCCGGCGGTGGACACCGCCGAGGCGCTCGGGTTGATAAGGGAGCTGACGCCGCGCGGCGCGGACGCCCCGACGGCCAAGCGTCGTCACGCGCGGATCTCGCTGCTGACGCCACTGCGCCGGCTGCGGCGAAGCCTCTTCGGCGGGCGCGGCTAGCGCCCGTCGGCTCGGGGCCCACGGCTCCGCGGCCCGGGGCCTCCCGGGCCACCCGATGCGGATCGGGACCCCGACCCGGCGGACCACACGGACCGTCGGGTCTTCGGCGTACCCGGCTCCGGGGTCGTCCCGGCTGGGCCGATGTGGTCTAAACCTTTCACCCTAGTGCACCTCGCCGCCCCCACAGGTGGAGTCGGCGAGGTGCTGCGCGAGGTCCGCCGAGGTGGGTCAGGATGGCGCCATGGCGGACAACATCCACTCCACCCACCAGGGCCTCTTCCAGACCACCACCTTCGAGATCACCACCGGCAGCCGAGAGGTCGCGCTCGACATCACCGACCGCTGTGCCGCGTTCCTCACCGAACGGGCCGCCGGCCGCGACGGCCTGCTCAACGTCTTCGTCCCGCACGCCACCGCGGGAATCGCCGTCCTGGAGACCGGATCCGGCAGCGACGACGACTTCCTCGCCACCCTGCGCGAACTGCTCCCCGCCGACGACCGCTGGCGCCACCGGCACGGCAGCCCCGGCCACGGCCGGGACCACGTGGTGCCCGGCCTGGTCGCCCCGCACGCCACCCTGCCGGTGATCGGCGGCCAGCTGGCGCTCGGCATCTGGCAGTCCGTGGTGCTGATCGACACCAACGGTGACAATCCACGCCGAACCGTGCGGCTCTCCTTCTTCGGCTGATCCGGCTCCCTCGGCCGAGGCTCCTTCGGCCGACACTCCTTCGGCCGACACTCCTTCGGCCAGGACTTCTTCGGCCGACACTCCTTCGGCTGACTCGACGCTCTACTCGACGGCGGGACCGGGGGGGGGGGGGGGGGGGGGGGGGGCGGGCGGGGGGGGGGGGGGGGGGAACAGGGCGAGGGGGGGGGTGAG
>NZ_JBWKER010000011.1:0-76151 GCF_056435345.1 Kitasatospora sp. NPDC043950 | reverse complement strand
GTGGACGGACTTCTTCGACCGCACGCTCTTTCGTCTGATCAAGCTCCCGCCTGGAGGGGGGCCCCCCCCCCCCCCCCGGGCCCGGCCGGCTCGGCCACGGCGACGGCGGCGGCCACCGCGGCCAGGTAGCGCTCGATCGCCAGGTACTGGCAGAGCAGCGCGACCGGCCGGCCCAGCCGCGCGTACCAGGCGGTCAGCCGGGAGAACGCCGACACCTCGAACCACACCTCGCCGGCGGCGTCCATGGACACCAGGAACGCCTCTTCGCCGCACTCCGGGTGCCCGGGGAGCGTGCCGTACGCGAAGCCGATCCGATCCGGCTCCTCGACCGTCCACACCACCCGGCACGGGATCACCAGCCGGGGCCACCGGCCGCCCGGCAGGCTCAGCCGCAGCAGCACCGTCGACCCCGGCTCGGCCGGCGCGTGCGGGTACACGGCGAAGCCGGTGCCCAGCTGGCTTCCCCAGCCGAGCACGTACCGCCCGGCCCGGGCCAGCACCTGCGGCCCGCGGCCCAGGTGCACCCGCCGCCGCAGGTGCGCGTAGCCGTCCGGCAGCGGGCCGCCGCGGGTGGCGCCGACCTCGGGGTAGGAGGGCGCGGTGGCGCGGGCGGCGAGCAGGCGCCGCTGGAGGTCGGTGGCCATGCGGTCACCGTAGCCGGGCGTCGCGGGCCCGCCGCCGGCGGGTCGCCCGGGGCGGAGGGGGGCGGGGCGTGGGGCGGGGCGGTCCGGCGCTCGGGTCGGGCTCGGGCCGGCGGCGCCTTGCGGCGGGGGCCGGGGGCGGAGTAGGAAGGCGGCATGAGCGACAGCGCGAGGAACGAGGACACGGCGGTCTGCGAGTTCGCCCCCGACGGCGGGGTGCAGGCGGCGCAGGCGGCGCTGGTGCGCGATCCGGCGTCGACCGGGCCGCGGGCCGACTGCGTCCTGTGCGGGGAGCCGACCGAACTGCCCGCCGACCACCCGGGCAGCACGCTCTGCCCGGTCTGCACCTGGCAACAGGCCCAGCGGGTGGCCTGTTCGGGCTGATGCGACGCAGTGTGCCCTAGCCGCAATGCCACCGGCTTGACAGTGCCCGCAAGCCGTTGACCTGCGGCGATGCAGGGCCCAGAAGGCACCGGAAGGCCGCCTCAAGACCGCTGGCAGTGCCCCTGAGCGGTCCCTAGGCGTCCTCCCGCCCGGCCAGGGCCAGGGTCGAGCCGCGTCGCCCCTTGCGGACCAGGAGCTGGGCGGGGATGCGGGTGCGCAGGTCGGCGACGTGGCTGACGATGCCGACCGCCCGGTCGCGTTCGCGCAGGCCGTCGAGGACGTCCATCACCTCCTCCAGGGACTGCTCGTCGAGCGTGCCGAAGCCCTCGTCGATGAACAGGGTGTCCAGCGGCATGCCGCCGGCCTCGTCGGTGACCACGTCGGCCAGGCCCAGGGCCAGGGCGAGGGAGGCGAAGAAGCTCTCGCCCCCGGAGAGCGTCGCGGTGTCCCGCTCGGTGCCCGTCCAGGCGTCGACCACCCGCAGGGCCAGACCCGAGCGCTTGTTGCCGGTGCCCCGGTCGTCGCTGTGCACCAGGGTGTAGCGGCCGCCGGACATCCGGACCAGCCGGTCGCTGGCCGCCGCCGCGACCTGCTCCAGGCGGGCCGCCAGGACGTAGGACTCCAGGCGCATCCGGAGCCGGTTCTCGGTGGAGGTGCCGGCGGCCAGCGCCGCGAGCCGGTTGATCCGCCCGTACCGGGCCAGCGCCGGGGCCAACTCGGCTGCGAGGTCCGCCAGTTGCCGGCCGATCGAGGCCAGTGCCGCGCACCGTTCGGCGGCCGCCGAGCGGGCGGCGTGGGCCCGGCCCAGCCGGTCGGTGGCGGCGCTGAGCGCGGCCGCGGCGGCGGACAGGTCGACCGGCGGACGGGCCGCGGCCTCGGCCAGATCGGGCAGTGCGAGTTCGTGCCGGACGGCGGCGGACTCGGTTCGGTGCCGCTCCAGCCGGGCCGCCAGTCGCTCGCGCTCCGCGCGGGGGAGCAGTACGGCGAGGGCCTCCTCGGGGCTCGGGAAGCCCGCTGCGGCGGCGGCCTCGGCGAGCTCGACCTCGGCGTCCCCGAGCCGGGCCAGCGTCTGCGCGCAGGCCCGCGAGGCCTCGGCCACGGCGGCGACCCGCTCGACCAGCCGCTCCAGCGCGGCCGCCCGCGCGGCGACGGAGGCCGCCTCGCCCCGGGCCGCGGCCACCCGCGCGGCGAGTTCGTGCTGTTCGTGCTGGAGCGCCTGGAGCCGGTCGGTACGGACGGCGGCGCGCTCCCGGGCCTCGCGCAGTTCGGCGAGCCGGCGGTCCTGGTCGGCCGACAAGCGGGCGATCTCCTGCTCGACCCGGCCGAGCGCCTCCGCCGAGTGCAGCGCCTCGCGGTGCTCGCGGTCCAGCTCGGCGAGGGCCTGCGCGAGCGCGTCGGCACCCTCCGGCCCGGCCGCGCCGGTGGCGGTCGCCTCGCGGACCCGCAGCGCGGTGAGGGCCTGGTCCGCTGCCGTCCAGGCCTGTTCGGCGACGGCTTGGGCCCGGCGGGCACGCTCCTCGTCGTCGGCGCCGACCCGGCCGTCGGCGGTCTCGGCGGGTGCCGGGTGTTCGGGCGAGCCGCAGACCCGGCACGCCTCGCCCGCGCGCAGTTGCTCGGCCAGCTCGGCGGCCATGCCCGCCAGCCGCCGCTCGCGCAGGCCGAGGCCGTACTCGCGGGCGTCCAGCGCGGCGGTGCGCAGGGCGGCAGCGCGCGGCTCGGCGGCGGCGATCTCGGCCCGCAGGCCGTCGCGCTCCCGGGCGGCGTCCAGGCGGGTGCTCAACTCGACCCGTCGGCCGTCGAGTTGCTCGACCAGCGCGCCCGCCGACCGGGCCCGGTTCTGCTCCTCCTGGAGGCCTCCGAGCCGCTCGTCATACTCGGCCAGCCAGTCCTCGGCCTCCTCGGCGAACTCGTCGGCCCGCCGGCGCTCCTCGTCCAGGCTCCGCTGCTCGCGGGCGAGTTCGGCGCAGCGCCGCTCCTCCGCCCCGGCGGCCTCCAGCCGGACGAGCCCGGCCCGCAGGCCCCGTTCGGCCTCGGCCAGCTCGGCGGCCCCCGCTTCGGCCAGCGCCGGGCCCCCGGCGGCCGCGCTGCCCGCGCCGCCGTCGCCGGCCAGCACCTCGCGGTGCCGGCGCTCGGCCTCCCGGGCCCGCCGGTGCGCCTCGGCCGCGCCCTCGTGCAGCCGCAGCGCGGACTCCACCCCGACGGCCGCCTGCGCCGCCGCCAGCCGCCGGCCGTCCCGGGCCGCCTCGGGCTCGAACGCGGCCAGCCGGTCGGCCTGGAGCAGCGCCTGCCGGTGGCGGTGCTGCCGCCCGGCCAGCTCCTCGGCGGCCGCTCGCTCGCCCTGGGCGGCGCGTTGCGCCTCCTCGGCGCCCGCCAGCGCCTCCCCGGCGACGGTGAACTGTTCGGCTGCGCCGCTGCGCAGGATCGCCGCCCAGCCGAGCACCCCGGCGGTCAGGTCGGCGGCGTCCTCCTCGGCCGGCACCCAGCCCTCTGCGGGCTCGGCGCCGGGGCCGGACGCCTGCTCGGCCTTGCTGGCGAGATCCCGCAGGCGGCGCCGGCCGGCCTGGACGGCGGCCTCCTGGACGCGCCGCTGCTCCGCGAGCCACCCCTCGACGTGCTGGAACCGCTCGGTGTCGAACAGGCGCCGCAGCAGCTTGCCGCGCTCCTCCGAGTCGCCCTTGAGGAAGCGGGCGAAGTCGCCCTGCGGCAGCAGCACCACCTGGCAGAACTGCTCCCGGTTCATGCCGATCAGCTGGTGGATCTCCTCCCCGGCCTCCTGGTGCGACTTGCTCACCGCCCGCCAGCCGGGCGTGCCGTCCCCCGCGTCGGCGGCCCACTCGCGCAGCAGGGTCTGCGGCCGCTCGACGGTGGTGCCGGTGCCGACCTTCTTCGGCCGCCGCTGCTCCGGCAGCCGGGTGATCTGCAGCCGCCGCCCGCCGAGCGTCAGCTCCAGCCGGACCTCGGTCAGCCTGCGAGCCTCGGCGTGGTCGCTGCGCAGCCGGTTGGCCCGCCGGGTGCCGGGGACGTCGCCGTAGAGGGCGAAGCAGACCGCGTCCAGCACGCTGCTCTTGCCCGCGCCGGTGGCGCCGCGCAGCAGGAACAGGCCGCCGGCGGCGAGCGCGTCGAAGTCGACGCTCTCGCTGCCCGCGAACGGGCCGAACGCGCTGACGGTGAGCCGGTGCAGCCTCATCGGGGCAGGTCCGCCTTCCGGTCGGTGGTCTCCCGGACGCTCTCGAACCCGGCGCGCAGCCAGCCCAGCTCGTCCGGTTCCGGCTCGGCACCCGGGCGCACGTGCCGCAGGAAGCCCTCCGCGATCTCCAGGTCGGCCCGGCCGCTGACCCGGGCCGCGTACGACCGGGAGGGCTCGGCCTCGCTCTCCTCGGGGTCGAAGAGCAGCTGGAGGGTGTGCGGGAAGCGGCGGCGCAGCTTCTCCATCGGCTCGCTCGGGCGGGCCGCGTCGGTGAGCGTCGCCTGTACCCAGGCCTGCTCGTACGGCGCGTACTCGTCCTTGGTGAGCAGCGCGTCGAGGCTGTCGCGCAGGGTGGCGAGCGGGCGCGGGCGCGGGCAGTCGACGCGCTCGGCGGCGACCGAGCCGTCGGCCGCGAGGTCGACCAGCCACATGGTCTTGCGCTGGTCCACCTCGGAGAAGGAGTAGGCGAGCGGCGAGCCGCTGTAGCGCAGGTGCGGGGCCAGGGTCTGGCAGCCGTGCAGGTGGCCGAGCGCGGCGTAGTGCACGCCGTCGAAGACGGAGGCGGGCACCGAGGCGACGCCGCCGACCGCGATGTCCCGCTCGCTGTCGCTCGCCGTCCCGCCGGTGACGAAGGCGTGCGCCAGCACCACCGCGCGGGTGCCGGCCGGGCGGGCCGCGAGATCGGCCCGGACCTGGTCCATCGCCGCGCCGAGCACCGCCGCGTGCCCGCCGCGCTCCAGCCCGAACCGCTCGCGCACCAGCGTCGGCTCCAGGTACGGCAGCCCGTAGACCGCCACCGGCCCGTGCTCGTCCGCCAGCAGCACCGGGGCGGCGCACTCGCCCGGGTCGGTGCGCAGGTGGATGCCGGCCCGGCCGATCAGCCCGGCGCCGACGCCGAGGCGGCGGGCCGAGTCGTGGTTGCCGCTGATGAACACCGTCGGCACGCCCAGCCCGGCCAGCCGGTGCAGCACGTCGTCGAACAGGGCGACCGCGTCCAGGCCCGGCAGCGCCCGGTCGTACACGTCCCCGGAGACGAGCACGGCGTCCACGCGCTCGGCCCGGACCACGTCCACCAGGTGGTCCAGGAACGCGCGCTGGGCGTCGTGCAGGCTCTCCCGGTGGAAGGAGCGGCCCAGATGCCAGTCGGAGGTATGCAGCAGTCGCATGGTTCCCGACCTTAACGTCCGGTACTGACAGTCCCGTCCGGATCAGGAGACCCGAGGGTCTCGGGACATGCGCGTTCGATTACTCGGGGTGGATTGTCAGTGGCTCTGTGTATGTTCCTCGACGTCGGCGGTTCCGGGGTCGGGGCCGTCGGCGGTGTCCGGTGCTGGGCTAGTCGGTGGGAGGAACCATGCGGGTGTGGTCGTCGGGTCGTGAGGGCTCCGGGGTTGCGGAGCGTTGTGCGGGGCGTTGTGGGGGCCCCGGGGGTTCCGAGTGTTCCGGGGCCGTGGATGTCTTCGGGCGGTCGCGGGTCCGCCGGCGGGTGCTGCTGCGCGCCGGGCGGCGGGCCGGGGCGGACGGTGGGCCGGGCGCTCCCGGTGGGGCCCGGCCGTCCGGTGGTGACCGGCCGCCGGGAGGGCGTGCGGGCGGGGCGGGTGCGCGGGGGCGCCGCGGCGGGCGGGCCCGGGGTGCTCCGCCGCCGCAGCCGGTGGCGGTCGCGCTGGCGGCGGCTGCGGCCGACTTCGCCGGCCTCGCGCGGTACGGGTTGTTCGGCCGGCTCGCCCACCAGGAGTACCTGCGGCGCTCGGAGGAGCAGCTGAGGGCCCTGCACGCGCAGGGCCTGGAGGTGCACTTGCGGGTCCTGGAGGCGGGTGACTACGAGGACTACTGCACGGCGCTCGGCCTCGACCCCCGGACGCCCGCCGCCCGGGTCGCGTACGCGGGCGATCCGGAGCTGGCCGGGGAGCCCTTCGTCTACGCGGGGGAGCGGCTGGCCGAACTGCTCCCGGTCCTGCTGGACGACCACCGGGCGCGGGTGCGGATGTCCGTCGCGGGCGTGGCCCTGCTGGAGGCGGTCGGCGACGACCCGGACGGGCAGCGGCGGCTGGCGGCGGTGATGGGGTACGTGACGTCGGTCTACCTCGCGCTGGCCGAGGGCGCGGGGGAGGGTTGCCACCTGCTGACGCTGCGCTGCCACGGCCCGGAGGACGGCGAGCAGCTCAGCTCGGCGGTGGAGGTCTGTGTGGAGGCGGGCGGCCTCTACCCCGCCGGGCGGGACACCGAGGCGTTCTGCGTCACGCTGGCGGCGGGGGTCGCCGGTGGTGGGGCGGGGGCGTTGCTGCTGCACGGCGATCCGGGCGTCCCGGCGCCCGGGGCCCCGGCCTCGGACGGGCCGTGGGTGCGCGGTTGGGCGCTGGCCGGCGGGCGGTTGCGGCCGATGACGGTGCACGAGGTGTTCGACGAGCTGGCCGACGACGCGGCGCGCGGGCTGCCGTTCCCGCCCGGGGTGGTCCCGCGACCGGGCTTCCCGCTGCCGGGCTTCCCGGAGCCCGGCTCGGCTGGGCCGGGGGAGGGGGGTGGGCCGCTGGGGTGATCAGGGGGTTTCCACCCCTGTCATCCACCATGCGGCGCTGGGGACTGTTCATCGACCGCCTGTTCGGGGAAGATTCGGAGAAGATCAACAGCAGGAGCGCGTGGTGCCCCACGCCGCCGCTCCGGCCGCTCCGCTCCGTACCGTGCTCCGCAGGTCCGTCCCGCGCACTGCCGGTCCGGCGAGCCCGACAGCGAGAGGGGGACGCATGAGCCGGATCGAGTACAGCGCGGAGATCGCCGAGCTGCTCGGCAGGGTGCGCCGGCGTCCCACGGCGGGGTGGCCGTGGCGGCCGGGCGAGCAGGTGCCCGAGGGGCTGCCGGTGAAGCAGTCCTGGGGGTGGCTGTTCGCTCCCGACGGGCGGGTGCTGACCCTGGTCAACCCCAGGGACGGGATCTGCTCGCTCCCCGGCGGATCGCTGGAGCCGGAGGACGCCGGGGATCCGGCCTCCGCGCTGGCTCGGGAGGCGGCCGAGGAGGCCCAGGCCGTGATCGGCCGACCGTACTACCTCGGTTACCTCTACGACCGGGTCGGCTCGGCCAACGGCGGGCACGAGTGCGCGCGGGTCCGGATGGCGGCGGCGCTGCGCGCGGTCGGCCCGAGCGCGGCCGACCCGGCCTCCGGCCGGCACTACCGGCGGCTGCTGGTCGCGCCCGGACTCGCCGTCGAGCTGCTCGGCTGGGGCGCGCCCGGGCTGCGCCAGGCCCGGGTGGCGGTCGCCACCGCCGCCCGCCGGCTCGGCGTGCCGGTCGCCGCGAACGAGGCGATCGAGGAGCTGCCGGTGGAGGGCTGCGTGGTCTTCCCCGGCGCCGTCTATCCGGATGCGGTGTGCTCGGACGCCGGTTGCTCGGATGCCGTCCACCCGGATGCGGTGTGCCCGAGCGAGCCTCACCCGGGCCTCGCGTAGCCCGAGGAGGGGCTGCCGGGTGCCGGCGCCGTCCGTCTGATCCGTGGTCAGGGTTTCGAGCCGGAGTCGCGTGCGTCGGAGTCCGCGTGCGCTGACGCCCTTGCGCCCGGGGTCGGTTCGTGCGGGGTCGGTTCGTGTCGCGCCGGTTCGCGCCGGTTCTCGGCGCGCTGTGCCATGGCGAGCCCCGGCACCCCGCGACGCGTCGTACGGCGGGTGGCCCGGCGGTGGCCGGGCCGTAACGGTGTCCTGGCCGTGCCCTGACTACCAACTGACCACTCGCTGACTTTTTCACCGACCACCGTCTACGCGCGATGACCGACGCCCGTCGGCGTACACCGGCGCTGACCAGCGCCAACTCACGCCCTGTGGACGGTGGTTCACTTCTGCGTTGTCGGACAGCCCGTCAATGTCCTTGGCATGAGCGCTTCCCGGTTCACCTACTGCCTGGTATCACTTCTGTGACCCATACCACACCAGGAGGTGCCATGCTCCGTCCAGCTCGCGCCATGTCCGTTGCCGCGATAGCGGCTCTGCTCACTCTGACCACGTTGTTCACCGCGTCATCCGCGAATGCGGCGAGCGTCAACTACGTCGCTCTCGGGGACTCCTACTCCGCCGGTGTCGGTGCCGGCAGCTACCTGAGCGACAGCGGCAACTGCAAGCGAAGCACCAACGCCTACCCGTACCTGTGGAAGAACGCGCACTCGCCGTCGTCCTTCTCGTTCGTCGCGTGTTCCGGCGCCAGAACCGGAGACGTCCTCAGCAACCAGATCTCCGCGCTGAGCTCCAGCACCACGCTGGTCAGCCTGTCGGTCGGCGGCAACGACGCCGGCTTCGCCGACACCATGAAGACCTGCGTGCTGGAGTCGGACAGCACCTGCCTCAGCGCCGTCAGCACGGCCCAGAACTACGCCCGCAACACCCTGCCCGCCCAGCTGGACAAGGTGTACTCGACGATCCACGCCAAGGCGCCGAACGCCCACGTGGTGGTGCTGGGTTACCCGCACCTCTACAAGATCGGCGGCAGCTGCATCCTCGGCATCAGTGACACCAAGCGCGCCGCGATCAACGGTGCCGCCGACACGCTGGACGAGGTCATCGCCAAGCGGGTCGCCAACGCCGGCTTCAGCTTCGGCGACGTGCGCAGCATCTTCACCGAGCACGAGATCTGCGGCTCGCAGACCACCTGGCTGAACAGCGCCACCCTGCCGGTCGACGAGAGCTACCACCCGAAGGCCGCCGGCCAATCCGGTGGCTACCTCCCGGTCTTCACCCAGTCGTAACGGCTTCGCGCCGGTAGGCCGTCGCTTCAGGGCGCCGCCGAACCGGCACACGGGCCGTCGGCCCCTCTCCCCGAGCGCGGGGAGAGGGGCCGACGGCATTCGTGCGTCTCAGTCCCGGGCCGGACCGGGCCGCAGCGGCGGGAACGGGATCCCGGCGAGCGTCGGCAGCAGTTCCGCTTCCTCGTAGTCGAGGTGCGCCTCCAGCTCGGCCGACATCCGGTCCAACTCGGCCCGGAGCCGGTCCGGTTCGGTGACCTCGATCCCGGCCAGCAGCGCCACCAGCTCCTCCCTGATCCGCCCGATCACCAGGTGCTGTTCGCCCAGCTGTTCCAGCACCCCGGCCAGTTCCGGGTGGTTGCGCGCGAGCGCGGGGAAGATCGCGGCGTCCTCGCCGGCGTGGTGGTGCGTCAGCCCCTCGCAGAAGGCGAGGCAGTGCTGGCGCAGTTGGAGCCCGAGGCCGGCCGGTCGGCCCGCGATGTGCGAGTGCGCCTCCTCCCGGACGTGGCGTAGCTGCGCGCGCAGCCAGGTGTGCGCCTCCAACAGCTTGTCGGCGAGGCTGCGCACCTCGCGCGCGGGTGTCTCGGGCTGCTCCAGGACGACCACCGGTAGTTCCCGGTCGGTGTTCGCCTGGTAGTCGCCGTACCCGGGCGCCTGCCGGACGACAGCCGCGAACAGCCGCTCCCGTCGGGCGCCTTCGGCGGGTACGGCGATCACGTCGAACGCCTCGGAGCCGAGTTCGACCCGGACCACCGGTCGGGCGAGCAGGTTGCGGTACCACTGCGGGTGGTCCGGCGCCCCGGCGGCGGAGGCGACGACCAGGAGCAGCCCCTCGGCCCGGACGTATCCGAGCGGCACGGTGTGCGGCTTGCCCGAGCCGGCCCCGGCCGTGGTGAGCAGCAGCAGGTCGCCGCCCTCGAACGGGCCGCCCACCCGCCCGCCGTTGGCGCGGAACTCCTCGATGACGCTCTGGTTGAACTGGTGGACATGGTTCGTGGACATGGGTGTGGACATGAGTGTGGGTGAAGTCTCCTACAGGGATTGGGAGTCACGGCCACACGCGGTGCATGGGCGCGCACGCGGACACCGCAGTGACCGCCTACGTCAGATCAGGGCAGCGGAGAAAGTGCTCATCGCGCATCGTCCCTCGGATAAAAGGTGCTCGCCCGGCGGCCGGCCGGCCCACTACTCTGTGGCCGGCGCCACGCTGCACGCCCCCATTAGAGCCACGCCGCGGACGCCCTGTCAACGAGCAAGATCGCCGACGAAAGTTCCCTGACCGGGATCGTCGACGAAAGGGGAGGGAACGCCGTCGTGGAGCGCATCGTCGACCTCGACCACGCCGCCGAGCGGATCGCCGCCCGGGCCGTACGCTGGCGGGCCGCCGGCCTGAGGGTCGGCGCGCTCACCTGGCGCGACGCCCTGGCCCCGTGGCCGCAGCCGCTGGAGACGGACCGCGCCCGCGTCACGGACCCGGACTCCGTCGGCGTCCAGGTCGTGGACCCGCTGTCCGGCGGCGAGCTGCACGTGGTGCTGTTCCGGGGCGGCTGGGCCGACGTCGAGTACCTCGCCGCCGGCTGGGAGGAGCAGGAAGACGCCGAGGGCGGAGTGATCCCGGCCAACGACTTCACCGGCGCCGCCGACTTCGACGAGCGCCTGCGCGGCTGGATGGCGCACGTCTTCGGCTGATCCCGGCCGCCGGTGGACGGGAGCCCGGTGAGTGGGTGCCCCCGTCGGCGGGCGCCCTGGGGAGCCCGCCGACGGCGACGCGTCAGTGCAGGTAGTCGACCAGGCCGGCCGGCTTGAGCCCGGCCGCGTCAGCGGCGGCGAGGGCGCGCTGGAGGTCGGCGGCGAGGGTGTCGGTCCAGTGCATCAGGACGACGTCGCCCGGCTGCAACAGGCCCGGGTGCCAGATGTTGGACGCGCCCCAGCTGAAGTCCGCGTCGGCGGTGAGCACGGTGCGGATGCCGCAGTTGGCGGCGGCCTGGAGGGTGTCGGCGTTCCAGGCGAAGTACGGCGGGCGGAAGGCCACCGGCGTGGTGCCGAACTGGCGGGTCATGGCGTCGCGGGCGTCGCAGATCTCGATCTGCTGCTGCTCCAGTGGCAGTTTGCTGAGGTCGGAGTGGGAGACGCTGTGGTCCTGGATGGAGGAGCCGGGCACGGCCGTGACGCGTCGGAAGAAGTCGGGGTCGGTGCCGGCCGGCATCGGCAGCGGGAAGGCGGTGATCGGTAGCCGGTGGTCGGCGATGAACTTCTCCGCCTCGGGGGTGCGCTGCCAGCCGTCGTCGACAGTGAAGAAGACGACCTTGTCGCTGGTGGGCGCGGATCCGGCGGCCACGGCCGGGGCGGGCGCGGGGCCGTCCACCCGGACGTCGTCGACCGAGAACGGGCCCTGCTGGTACCAGCCGTGGACGTAGAGCCGGACGCTGTGCGCGTTCGGGCCGGTGGTGAACCGGGTGGTGAGCTGCTGCCAGCCGCCGCCGGTGGTCTCGGTCCAGGCCGGGGCGACATCCCTGCCGGTGCCGGTGGCGCCCAGGTAGACGAAGGCGCCGCGGACCCAGGCCGAGGCGGTGTAGGTGGTGTTGGGCTGGACGGCCACGGTCTGCGCGCACTCGCCGGTGGAGTCGGCGGTGGCCGGCGTGACGGTGAGTGCGGAGGCGCCGGAGTGCGCGGCGGTGGTGGTGACGGCGGCCTCGGCCGGGCCGCCGGTGCACTTCCAGCCGGGGACGGCGCCCCAGTCGGAGAGGTCGGGGACGGGCAGTTCGAAGCCGGGGTTGGTGGCCAGGTTGACGGTCGGGCCGCTCGGGGTGCTCGGACCGCTCGGGGCGCCGGCCGGGGCGGGCCCGGGGGCGGCGGAGGCCGCCGGGGCGGCGAAGGCGGTGAGCAGCGCGACGGAGGCGGCCAGCGCGGACAGGCGCGTGAACTGGCGCGTGGACTGGCGCGCGGACAGGCGCGTGAACTGGCGCGTGGACAGGCGCGCGGACGGGCGCGTGGACATCGACACGAGAGGACTCCTGCATGTGGGGGACACGCCCGTGGGGAGGGCGTGGCGGAATCGGAACCCTGGAACCGGGGCCTTGGGTCGGGCCCCTGGAACCGGGCTCGCGGGACCTGGGTGCTCCCGGAGGGGCGGGAGCGGATGGTGCGCCGCACTCGGACCGAGGAGAAACAATGGACTGGACCAATCGGCCCGTCAAGGGAACGGCCGGTGAACCGAAGCCCACCGCACCCGCCGCAAAAGGGACAAGACGATCCGTCAGGGGACGTACAACTCCGCGATGTCATCGGCGTAGTACTCGGCGATCGCCGCCCGGCGCAGCTTCAGGGAGGGCGTCAGCAGCCCCTGGTCCTGGCTGAACTCGCGGGGCAGCAGCCGGAACGCGCGGATCGACTCGGCCCGCGACACCGCCGTGTTCGCCGCCGCCACCGCGCGCTGGACCTCGGTGTGCAACTGCTCGTCCGCGAGCACCGCCCACGGGTCCAGCTGCTCCAGCCCGTGCGTCTTCAACCAGTGCGCCAGCGCCGCCGGGTCGAGCGTGATCAGCGCGGCCACGTACGGGCGGTCGTCGCCCACCACCAGGCACTGGGAGACCAGCGGATGCGCGGCCACCCGCTCCTCCAGCGCCGACGGGGCCAGGTTCTTGCCGCTGCTGGTGACGATCAGGTCCTTCTTGCGGCCGGTGATGGTCAGGTAGCCGTCCTCGTCCAGCCGGCCCAGGTCGCCCGTCCCGAACCAGCCGTCGATCAGGGACTCCGCCGTGCACTGCGGGTGGTTGAGGTAGCCGCCGAAGACCGAGCCGCCGCGCACCCAGACCTCGCCGTCGTCGGCGAGGGCCACCGACGAGCCCGGCAGCGGATGCCCGACCGTGCCCAGCTTCTGCCGCCCGATCGGGTTGGCGGTGATCGCGGCGGACGTCTCGGTCAGCCCGTAGCCCTCGTACAGGTGCAGGCCGGCGCCGGTGAAGAAGAGGCCGAGTTCGCGGCGCAGCGCGGAGCCGCCGCACATCACGCTGCGCACCCGGCCGCCGAGTACGGCCCGCAGCCGTTGGTAGACGGTCCGCTCGTAGGCGAGGTGGCGCAGCCGCAGCTTGGGGCTGGGCCCGGGTCCGCGCCCGAACGCCTTCTGCTCCCGGGCGGCGGCCCAGTCGACGGCCACCTGCCGGGCCTGTTCGAAGAGTTCGCCGCGCCCGGCGTCCTCGGCGGCCCGCCGGGCCTGCTGGAAGATCTTCTCGAAGACGTACGGGACGACGTGCAGGAAGGTCGGCCGGAAGGACTCCATCGCGGGCAGCAGGGCGTCGGTGGAGACCTCGGGGACGTGTCCGATCCGGAAGCCGCCGCGGATCGCCGCGACCTGCACGGCCCGCCCGTAGACGTGTGCCAGCGGCAGGAACAGCAGGGTGGACGGCTGTCCGCCGCCGGTGTCGTGGAAGGCCTCCCGCCAGCCGCCGAGCAGCGCGTCGGCCTCGGCGGCCAGGTTGGCGTGGGTGATCAGGCAGCCCTTGGGGCGGCCGGTGGTGCCCGAGGTGTAGACGACGGTGGCGACGTTCCCGGCCGTGACGCCGAGCCGCTGGCGGTGGACGAGCGAGTCGGGCACGTCACGGCCGTCCTCGGTGATCGCGGCGACGCAGTCGCGGTCCAGCTGCCAGATGCCGGTGAGGTCGGGCAGCGCGTCGCAGACCGCGCCGACCGTCATCGCGGCGTCCTCGTCCTCGACCAGGCAGGCCACCGCCTGGGTCTCGGCGAGGATCCAGCGCACCTGCTCGGCCGCCGCGGTGGGGTAGACCGGGACGGTGATCGCGCCGATCGACCAGAGCGCGTAGTCGAACAGCGTCCACTCGTAGCGGGTGCGGGACATCAGGGCGACCCGGTCGCCGTAGCGCACGCCCCGGGTGAGCAGGCCCTTGGCGAGGGCGAGCACCTCGTCGCGGAACTCCCGCGCGGTGACGCCCCGCCACTCGCCCCGGTGCCCGAACCGGTGCCCGTCCCGGTGCCCGTCCCGGTGCTCGTCGCGGTGCTCGGCGGGTCCGGCGGAGTCAGCGGGGCCCGGCGGGCCGACGCGGCGGGCCAGCTGCACCAGGTCCGGTGTGCGTTCGGCGGTGTCGTACAGCGAGTCGGCGAGTCCTCCGGTGGCTTCGGGCCCGGCCACGGCGGGGGTGGTGAACTCGCGCACATTCCCCCCGTTGGCGTCTCGCGGCGGCACTGCCCGCGCCGGAACCGGTGTCGGCGCCGGAGGCCGTGGCGGCGGTGCCGGGCCGCGCAGGTGGAGCGAAACTATCGGATCGGCCTGTCACTGCCCAGGGTTGTGACCGTGACGCGACGAGATCGGCACCGGTCCCTGCGGAAGGTGTCGCCGCCGGGGAGGAACCGCGTGCGTTCGGTGATCGGGCAAACCGGGCGGCGGCGGATGATCCGGACGCGAGCCCGCAGTGACCGGGACCCGATCCTGACGTGTGCGGGGCAAGCCGGGGAAGTGGACTGGTTCGACCCTCGAACGAGTGGTCAGGGCGTAGTAGGCTCTCGCAGACCTGCGACCGGGGGCCTCCCGGCCAGGCCCGATCCGACGACGCACCATCCACGCCGACCAGCCCCGAAGCCGATCTCCGAAGCCCGCACCCGAAGTCCTTTCCGAAGCCCTTTCCCAAGCCTTTTCCGGCCGAGCCCCGCGGCTCCTCCGAACCGCTCCCCGTCCGCGCCTGGCACTTCCCGACCGAGGACTCCATGCGTCTGCGCAGCAGCTCGATCCGCGCGAAGATCATCGCGCTGCTCCTGGTGCCCATCGTCGCGCTCACCGCGCTGTGGGTGTACGCGACCTTCGCCACCACCGGAGACGTCTGGGGCCAGCTGGAGATCAGCCGTACGTATAAGGAGTTCGGGACCCCGGTCGACCAGTACGCCGACGATCTGCAGAACGAGCGCCGCGCGGCCGTCCAGCGACTGGCCGTCCCGAACTCGCAGGTCGCCACGGACGCCTACGAACACGCCAAGGCCGCCACCGATCGTAGCCTCGACGTCCTGCGGCAGAAGAAGGACCACGTGGGCGGCAAGCTCTCCAGCTCCCAGCGCGGCCGCTTCCTGCAGATCATCGCCGCCGCCGACCAGATCGGACCGCTGCGCGCGCAGGTCGGCCGCTCCGCGCTCAACTGGGAGTTCGCGCTGGGGCAGTACAGCGACCTGGTCAAGCCGGTGTTCGGCTTCCGGTCCGCCTACGTCGCCCGGCAGACCGGCCAACTCCCGCGCCAGGGAACCATCCTGATCGAGCTGGTGCGCGCCCGCGAGTACCTGGCGCAGGAGGACGCGGCGATGGAGGGCCTGCGCGGCGGCGCCGCCAAGCCCACCGCCGAGCAGTACCAGATCGCCCTGGACGCCCTGCACAACCAGCAGGCCCTGTTCACCGTCTACATCGCCGAACTCGAACCCGCCGACCAGTCCGACTACATCGCCCTGCGCGGTGGCGAGGCCTGGGCCGCGCTGGCCCGCGCCGAAGCGGACTTCGTCGGCGCCGGCGGCCCCGAGCGGGTCGCCCAGGCGATCAACGGCGACTCCTGGCGGGAGACCGCCGACCGGGCGCTCGGCGACCTCACCTCGATCAACACCCGGATCGCCAACGGGATCGGCGAGCGCGAACGGTCCGCCGCGATCGGGATGCTCTGGCGGGGCGGCATCGCCGGCGCGATCGGCCTGGTCGCGGTCGTCCTGTCGGTGCTGATCTCCTTCCGGATCGGGCGCGGCCTCGCCCGCGAACTGATCGGACTGCGCAACGCGGCCAACGAACTGGCCGGCGCCCGGCTGCCCTCCGTCATGCTGCGGCTGCGCCGGGGCGAGGCGGTGGACGTCGCGGCCGAGGCGCCCGAACTACGCTTCGGGGCAGCCGAGATAGGCCAGGTCGGCCAGGCCTTCAACGCCGTCCAGCGGGCCGCCGTCGAGGCGGCGGTCGAACAGGCCGAACTGCGGCGCGGCGTCTCGGCGGTGTTCGTCAACCTGGCCCGGCGCAGTCAGGTGCTGCTGCACCGCCAGCTCACCCTGCTCGACACCATGGAGCGCCGCACCGAGAACCCGACCGAGCTGGCCGACCTCTTCAAGGTCGACCACCTCACCACGCGCATGCGGCGGCACGCCGAGGGCCTGATCATCCTCGCCGGCGGCTCGCCCGGGCGCGCCTGGCGCAAGCCGGTCCGGATGGTGGACGTGGTCCGCGCGGCGGTCGGCGAGGTCGAGGACTACGCCCGGGTGATCGTCCGGCCGTTCCCCGGCACCGGCCTGCTGGGCAGCGCCGTCGCGGACGTCACCCACCTGATCGCCGAACTCGTCGAGAACGCCGCGGTGTTCTCCCCGCCGATCACCCAAGTCACCGTCCAGGGTGAGGTGGTGGCACACGGATTCGCGCTGGAGATCGACGACCGCGGGCTCGGGCTGAGCGATCAACTCCTCGCCGACATCAACGAACGCCTCGCTGTGGAGCAGGAGTTCGACCTCGCCGACACCGACCGGCTGGGCCTGTTCGTGGTCAGCCGGCTGGCCCGGCGGCACGGCATCCGGGTCCACCTGCGCCCGTCCCCGTACGGCGGGACGACGGCGGTCGTGCTGATCCCGCGCGAACTGCTCGCCGAGGCGCCGGACGGCCTGCCCGAGCCGCCGCCCACCGGACAGCGCTCCGCCCCGGTCCGGCGCGGACAGCGCGACCTGATCGCCGTGCCCGCGCTCGGTGGTGGCGGTGGCGGTGGCGGTGGCGGTACGGCGGAGGGCTCGGCTCGGGCCGCTGCCGGTGCCGGGTCCGGGGCCGGTTCCGTTGCGGGGGAGGACGAGCGGCACCGGGGCAGCGGCGGTCCCCGGCCGTCCACGTCCGAGCCTGCCCGGACGCCGGGCGGGCTGCCGCGACGGGCCTCGCGGACCAAGGGCGGGCCGGTGCTGGTGCCCGCGCCGCCCAGGGACACCGAGGACGGTGCGGCGACGGGGCGCCACCGTCGGGACGAGCCGACCACGGCCGCTCCCGTCCTCGACGGGCCCGCGGACCCGCCGTTGGTCGCAGGCCCGCGGACCGAGGGCGGGCTGCCCCGGCGGGTCCGGCAGGCGAACCTCGCGCCGCAGCTCAAGGAACAGCTGAAGGAGCGCCTCCGGGACCGGACCGACCACGGGCCCGAGGACGAGGCCGCGCTCGCCGCCCGCCGGGCCCGGGAGGCCCAGGAGGCCGAGCGGGCGCGTGAGCGCTCGCCCGAGGAGGCGCGGGCCACCTTCGCCTCGTTCCAGCGCGGCTTCACCCGGGGGCGCGGTGCCGCCACGTCCGGGTCGGCCCCGGCGAGTGCCCGACCCGCCGCCGTACCCGTCTGGCAGCCGCCGGACCCCGCCCGGCGGGCGATCAGTCCGGCACCCGCCCCGGCGGCGCTGTCCGCGCCGTCGGACGGTGCCCGGGCGCCGCTCGCCCGTCGGGTGCCGCCCGGTCCGCCCGTCCGGCGGAACCCGGCGCCCGCACCCACGGCACGACCCGTGCCACCTGCATCAAGGGCAACACCTGAACCATGGGCAACACCTGCACCATCGGCAGCACCTGTACCAACAGCACCACCTGCACCACCCGCTCCATCGGAAGGAACTGATTCATGACCACTTCGACGCAGCCGTCCGGGGACCTCAACTGGCTCCTGGACGACCTGGTGGGGCGCGTCGCGGCCCTGCGGCACGCCGTGATCCTCTCCAGCGACGGCCTGGCCACCGGCGCCTCCCGCGACCTCGACCGCGAGGACGCCGAGCACCTGGCGGCCGTCGCGGCCGGGTTCCACAGCCTGGCCAAGGGCGCCGGCGGGCACTTCAAGGTCGGCGGGGTCCGCCAGACGATGGTGGAACTGGACGAGGCGTTCCTGTTCATCACGGCGGCCGGTGACGGCAGCTGCCTGGCCGTGCTGAGCGAGGCCGAGGCCGACATCGGCCAGATCGCCTACGAGATGGCGCTGCTGGTCAAGCGGGTCGGCGAGCACCTGGCCGCCGAGCCGCGCACCGAAGCCGCGCCGCCGGGGAGATGAGTGGTCCGATGGCGGATCCGAAGGCTGAGGCGGCGGGGCGGCCCGAGCCGGGCGGCTCGGCCGCGTCGGCCGCGTCGGCCGGGACGGCAGGTACGGCAGGGGAGGTGGCGGAGCAGATGGGCCAGGACGGGGCCGAGTCCGACCTGCTCCACCCGCATGCCCCTGCCGACGACCGCTGGTTCGACGACGAGGCCGGCCCGGTCGTGCGGCTCTACTCGATGACCCGCGGCCGCACCCGGCCGGTCGAGGACGGCCTGTTCGACCTGATCTCGCTGATCACCGCCGCCGAGCCCGGGCCGAACGCGGGGGCCGTGCCGGCGCACGTCCTCGACCCGGAGCACCAGACCCTCCTGGCCTGGTGCCGCCGCGAGCCGCTGTCCGTCGCCGAACTCGGCTCCTACACCGACCTGCCGGTCAGCGTCGTCCGGGTGCTGCTCGGCGACCTCTACGACGCCGAGCTGATCAGCGTCACCCGACCCGTTCCGCTCGCCGAGCTGCCGGACGAGCGCCTGCTGCGAGACGTGATCAATGGACTCCGTGCGCTCTGACCACGACGGCCGCGCCGCCGCCGGCGGTACCTCTGGTGGCGGCACTCCCGGCACCCCCGTCGGCCACGGCTCCGGCGGTCGCGCCAACGACCCGCGCTGGCGCGGTGGCCCGGCCGTCGCGGTGAAGATCCTCGTCGCGGGCGGCTTCGGCGCGGGCAAGACCACGCTGGTCGGCTCGGTGAGCGAGATCCGACCGCTGCGCACCGAGGAGGAGCTCAGCGAGCTGGGCCGCCCGGTGGACGACACCTCGGGCGTGGAGGCGAAGCGCACCACCACCGTGGCGATGGACTTCGGCCGGATCGACCTGCGGCCCGGACTCGCGCTGTACCTGTTCGGCACGCCCGGGCAGGACCGGTTCTGGTTCGTCTGGGACGAGTTGGCCCGCGGCGCGCTCGGCGCACTGGTGCTCGCGGACACCCGGCGGCTGGCCGACTGCTTCCCCTCGGTCGACTTCTTCGAGCAGCGCGGCGTCCCGTTCGTGGTCGCGGTGAACTGCTTCGACGGCACCGAGCGGTTCTCCCCGGACGAGGTCCGCGACGCGCTCGACCTCGACCCGGACATTCCCGTGCTGCTGTGTGACGCACGCCTGCGGGAGGACGGGAAGGAACTCCTGGTCGCGCTCGTCGAGCACGCCGCCGCCCGTCGCCACCGCGCCCCGGCCCGGACCTGACGCCGCCGCACCCCGGTCCTGGCGCCGCCGCGACCCGGTCTGACGACACCGCGCCCCCGGTTCGGCACTGCACCCGCACAGAGGCTTCACAGAGCCTCCGAGCCACCCGACGTCTCATTCGGTTGTCCGCATCCCGGACGTTCGGTGTGCCGAAGGTTGCCTAGACCGGCCCGGCGTGGAAGGCTCTGGGCACGAAAGCCGCCCGGCCATGCCGTCGGGAGGGCCGGAAACGTTCCGTTCACGAAGGCGCGCATCGACGACGACGCGCCATTGTGCAGAGCAAGGGGGAGGGCAGCAGGATGACCGTCGGCCAGCAACGTGCCACGACCGATCCCGCCCCCGTCACGCCGGTGCTCACCGTCCGCCGCTACATCGACCAGGCGCTGATCTGCAGCGCCTGTTGTCGGTGACCGGCCGGCCCCTTCCCGGTACGTCCCCGACGATCCCGGCCCACCCGGCCGCCGTCTGACGCACCGCCAATCCCGTCGACCAGGCCGTAGCGGACCCGCCCCATCCGGCGTGCCCGCGACCGCCGATCCGGACCCGCCTCGCGGAGAGACCACCAGTGAACATCGCCTGCACCAGCCCCGCCCCCGGCATCGCCGGCCGTCCCCGCTCGACCGGGGCGGCCTCCGCGCTGTGCGACGGTGGACCGGCCAGGCGGTGGAACGGGCGCGCGAACCGCGCCGGGGACAGCCACCAGGGTCACCTCGACCTTGAGCCGTTCTGGCCGTCCCGGCAGCCGCACCTGTTCGATCAGACGTGTCCGGGCTCGCCCAGCGCGTCCCGGCCCTCCGCAGGCTGATTCCGGATCAGCCCGGCAGTACGCCCGGTCGACGCGCAGACGACTCCACCCCGTCCGTCACGCGCGAAATGAGCGGCACACCATGTCTTCTTCATCCACGGCCACCCTGCCCCTGCCTTCCGCGACCCCGCACCTGCGCGCGGTCCGTTCCGTCCCCGGCGTCCTCCCGGCCGGGTCCGGCCTCTCCGGCGCGCCGGGCTCCTCCGCCTCCCCGCTGTCGCACGGCTCGCCGGCCGCCGAGCGATGGCCCGGGGGAGCGGTCCGGTCCTCCCATGCGGCCCCGTCCCGTCCGGCGGGCGCGGGCGTCGCACCCCAGCCGGGCGCGGTCCTCCCGGCCGCGCCGGCTGCCCTGCTCGCCGCGCTGCCCGAGGGCGCGACCGTCGTCGCCGCCCTGCCGCAGGGCGCGCTGCCGCAGGGTCTGCTCGCCCAGTACGGCACACAGTTCGGCGCCGGTACCGGGAACCCGATGGTCGGGTACCTGGTGCTCGTGCCGGCCGACAGCCCGGTGGCGGCGGTTCCCGGTGCGTCCCTCGGCGGGCCCTCGGCTGCGCAGCACGCCGGTGCGCCCGTGAGTGTGCCCGCACAGGGCGGTGTCCGTCCGGTCCGACCGGCCGGGCGCGGCATCGCCGTCGATGCGGAGCGGCGCAACGCCTACGTCGACGGGCGGCTGCTCGACCTCACCTACCTGGAGTTCGAGCTGCTCGCCCACCTCACCGAGCACCCGCAGCGGGTGCACACCCGGGACCACCTGGTCTCGGCGGTCTGGGGTTACGGCCACGTCGGCGACGGCCGCACGGTCGACGTGCACGTCGCCCGGTTGCGCCGCAAGCTCGGACCGGTCTACCGCGACACGATCGTGACGGTCCGTCGGGTCGGCTACAAGTACACCCCGGCCGGCTGATCGGCCACTGAACCTCCTGCCGCGGCGGGTTGCCCGTGACCTCGTGGAACGGGCAGCCCGCTGCGGCATTGTGACGTGACGTCAGGCACGCTGGTCGGGCGGCAGCAGCAGGACGGCGAGTGCGTCGGCGCAGGTGCGGGCGTGGCCCAGGAACCAGTCCAGGCGGTCGTCGGTCAGGTGCGCCGGGGTCGAGCGGACGGCCAGCGCGAACCGGGCCTGCCCGGTGCCGTCCAGGACGGGCACGGCCACCGTCCGCACTCCGGCAGCCGACTCGCCGTCGTTGAGTGCGTACCCGGAGCTCCGGACCTTCGCCAACTCCTCGTCGAGCAGCGCCGGTTCGGTGATCGTCCGGTCGGTGAACGACGGCAGCGGGCCGAGCGCCGACACCGCCGGCTCACCCGGGCGCGGCCAGGCCAGCAGCACCTTGCCGAGCGCCGTGGAGTGCAGTGGCCGGCGCAGCCCGAGGCCGGTGTCCGGGCGGACGGAGGCCCCCACCAGGATGACCGCGTGCGGACCGCTGCGGATCGCGAGGTCTGCGGTCGCACCGGTGCGTCGGGACAGCCTGTCCAACTCGGGTGCGGCCAGGTGCAGTCCGCGCTGGTGGAAGGTGAGTTGGCCGAGTTCGGCGACCGCCGGGCCGAGCCGGTAGCGCGCGGTCTGCTCGTCCTGCTCCAGGAAGCCGGCGCTCACCAGCGTCCGGGCCAGCCGGTGCGCGGTGGAGACCGAGAGGTCCATCCGGCGGGCCAGGTCGGAGGCGCTCAGGTCGGGGCCGTTGTCGTGGAAGCAGTGCAGCAGCCCCAGCGCACGCTGGACGGCCTGCGCACCGGCCGGCGGGCCCTGGACGGCGGTGGCGGCCTCGGCCATGGCACCTCGCGTTTCGGTTCGGGAATCCGGCTGGATCACCGGGAGGAGTCTCAGCGTAGGGCAGCGAGTGCTGCGGGATTGTGTCGACGACGTTGCAATGGAATGGCGTTGATGAACAAGTGATCCCACCATGTGGCAAAACCTTGCCTCCGGCTCGATCGTCGTGGAACGCTCCTCACATCGCGCCGGACGCCCGCCGCCCGGCGCACCACCCGCAACCCCGACCCGCAGGAAGGAGCGACGCCGTGACGATCCACCGGTGCCCCGCCTCCTGCGCGTGTTGTCGCTGACGCTCCCCTCGCGCCGCACCGTCCGGCGTTCCCCGCCTCGCGCGACTCACGGCCTCGCCCGTCTCGCCCGACACGCCCGACCCGCCCGACCCGCCCGCCTCGCCATCTCGTGCAACTCCCCGACGCCGTGGGCCCCGTGACCCGCGCGGCGTGCCCAGACCCGTAGCCTTCCGGCGCCCGCCGAACCCGCCCCCTCCGCAGAGGACCACACCCCGTGCCCAGCCCTTCCCCCAGTGCCCCCGACACCCTCTGGTTCACCCGCTGCCCGGTGCCCACCGCCACCGGGATCGCCGCCGACCAGGGTTGGCTCGCCCGCGAGTTCGCAGCCGACGGTATCGCCGTCCGCTCGCTCCAGGACGCCCCGCCGGAGGTGGCCGCAGACCACCACTACACCCACGCGCTCACCGGACTGTTCCGCGAGGGCGGCAACGTCCCGGCGCTGTGGGCCCGTTCGCACGGCGAGCGGACCCGGCTGGTCGGCCTCACCTGGATCGAGGAGCGCCAGGTGGTCCTGGTCCGGGCCGGCAGCGGCATCACCGACCCCGGCGACCTGCGCGGGTTGCGGCTGGCGGTCCCACATCATGACATCGGCATCGACTTCTGGCGGGCGATGGCCCTGGCCGGCTTCCGTGGCGCCCTCGGCCTCGCCGGGCTCACGCTGGACGATGCCGAGCTGGTCGACGTCCCGGGCCTACCCGGCGGCGGGCAGTGGGCCGGCGAGCTGGCCGCGCTGCGGGACGGGGTGGTGGACGCCGTGTACGTGAAGGGGGCGCTCGCCGTCGAGGCGGCCCGCCGGGTCGGGGCGGAGGTGGCTGTGGAGCTGGACGCGGTGCCGGACCGCCGGGCCCGGGTCAACAACGGGACGCCCCGGCCGGTCACCGTCCACCAGCAACTGCTGGACGAGCAGCCGGAGCTGGTCGCCCGTTTCCTCGCCGTTCTGCTGGAGGCCGCCGACTGGGCGGCCGAGCACCCGGCGGAGGTGGTGCGGATCCTGCGGGCCGAGACCGGCGCGGGCGTCGAGGGCGTGGCCGGGGCGTACGCGCCGGGTAGCCACCGCACCCTGCACCTGGACCTCTCGGCGGAGCGCCTGGAGCTGCTGGCGCAGCAGGAACGATTCCTCGGGGAGCGGGGATTCCTCGCCGCCCCGGTCGACATCCCCGGCTGGGCCGACCCGGAACCACTGCGCGCCGCCCGCGAGCTGCTGCGTGAACGGCGCCGCGCCGCGGTGGGCGGCTGAGCGCCGTCGACCGCCGGCTGACAGATCACAACTAACAGATTTCAGCAGACAGATTTCAGATAACAGATTTCGAAAGTTGTCACTTGTCAGCTGTCCTTCGTTTGGAGACCCCGTGAAGACCCCCCGCTTCGCCCTCGCCGCCACCGCGCTGCTCGCCTCCACCGCACTGGCCGCCTGCGGCTCGTCCGCCGACGGGGCCAAGGCCTCCGCCGACGGCGGGGCCGGCGGCAAGGCCGACGTGGTGCTCCGCCTGCCCGACCCCGGAAACAACGGGTTCCTCGCCCGCGGCAAGAAGGACGGCTCGCTGGACAAGGCTCTGGCCGCCGTCCACGCGAAGGTCGCCTGGACCGGCAGCGCGGGCCCGTTCGCCCCGGCCGCACAGGCCCTGTCCGCCGACCAACTGGACGTCGCCCAGGGCTCGATCACCTCGGCCGTCGCCGCGCTCGCCCAGAAGCCCGGCTTCAAGCTGTTCGCCCAGACCGCGCCCGACGGCGTCGGCGAAGGGATCCTGGTGAAGAACGACTCGCCCATCAAGTCCGTCCAGGACCTGGTCGGCCGCAAGGTCGCCGTCTCCCAGGGCGGCACCAGCGAGTACCTGCTGCTCAAGGCGCTGGAGAAGAACGGCGTCCCGGCCGACAAGGTCGAACGGGTCTACCTGCGCGCCGACCAGACGGCAGGTGTCTTCAACTCCGGCCAGGTGGACGCCTGGGCGACCTGGAACACCTTCTCCACGCCCACCATCGCCAACGCCGGGGCGCACTTCCTGGCCAACGGCAAGGAGGTCGGCTCCGACAACTACGCCGTCTGGGCCGTCCGCAACGGCTTCGCCGACAAGCACCCCGAGGTGGTCAAGACCTTCTACACCTACCTGCGCGAGAACGGCCTCAAGGAGAAGGCGGACCCGGCCGCCTACCTCAACGTCTTCACCGACTCCGGCCCGACCGCCGTCACCCCCGCCGAGAAGGACATCGCGGTGAACGTCAGCGGGCAGGGCGCCGCCGCGGAGGCCATCTCCGACGCCGACACCGCCCGCTTCGGCACCGTCGCCCGGTTCTTCGCCGACCAGAAGGTCACCAAGCAACTCGTGGACGTCAAGCCGTACCTGATCGACATCAACAAGCTCGGGGACGGTGCCAAGTGACCACCGCCGCCCCCGAACGCGCCACCGACGAGACCCGAACCGCCCTCGACGCCGGACTCGTCACCCCGCACACCAGGCGGCGGCGACCCCGCCCGCGCGCCCTCGCCGTGATCCTGCGCACCCTGGGCCCGCTCGCCCTGCTCGGCGGCTGGGCGCTCGCCTCCGCCACCGGCGCCCTCACCCAGGACGTCCTCGCCTCACCCGCCCAGGTCGCCGAAGCCGTCGGCGAGTTGTGGGGCAACGGCCAGCTCGCCGATGCCCTCGGGGTCTCCCTCACCCGGGCCGGCCTCGGCCTGTTCTTCGGCGCGACCACCGGTCTGGTGCTCGGCGTGGTCACCGGCTTCACCCGGCTCGGCGAGGAACTGCTCGACTCCGCGATCCAGGTGCTGCGCACCGTCCCGTTCCTGGCGCTGGTCCCGCTGTTCATGGTGTGGTTCGGCATCACCGAGACCGCGAAGGTCGCCCTGATCGGCGTCGCCACCAGCTTCCCGATGTACGTGTCCGCTTCCGGCGGCGTCCGCAACACCGACCGCAAGCTGGTAGAGGCGATGCGCAGCTTCGGGCTCGGCCGCTGGGCCATCGTGCGCACCGTCGTCCTGCCCGGCGCGCTGCCCGCCCTGCTGTCCGGCCTGCGGCTGTCGATGACGCTCAGCGTGATCGCCCTGATCGCCGCCGAGGAGATCAACTCCACCGAGGGGATCGGATACTTGATGGCCCAGGCGCAGAACTACTCGCGCACCGACATCCTCGCCGTCTGCATCCTGATCTACGGGTTGCTCGGCCTTACCGCCGACGCGGTCGTCCGGGTCCTGGAACGCCTCCTGATGCCGTGGCGCCAGGCCGTCCAGGGGGCAGCCCGATGAGCACCGCTACCTCCGCGACCTCTGCCGCCTCCGCGCCTGCGACCTCCGCGCCCGCGACCGCGGCTCCGGCCGTCCACCTGCGGGGCCTGCGACGGGTGTTCGGCACCCGGGCCGTCCTCGACGGCGTCGATCTCTCCATCGCCCGGGGCGAGTTCGTCGCGCTGCTGGGCGCCAGCGGCACCGGCAAGACCACCCTGCTGCGCATCCTCGGCGCGCTCGACCGGGCCGACGAGGGCACCGTACTCGTCCCGCCGGTGCGAACGGTGGTCTTCCAGGAGCCCCGACTCGTGCCGTCCAAGCGGGTGTTGGCCAACGTCACGGTCGGCCTGCCGCGCGGCGCCGCCACCCGGGAGACCGGACTCAAGGCGCTCGCCGAGGTCGGCCTCGACAAGCACGCCGACGCCTGGCCGGCCACCCTCTCGGGTGGCGAGGCGCAGCGCGTCGCCCTCGCCAGGGCCCTCGTCCGCGAACCCCAACTGCTGCTGCTCGACGAGCCGTTCGCCGCACTGGACGCGCTCACCCGACTGCGCATGCAGGACCTGGTCGGTGACCTCGTCCGCCGCCACCGCCCCGCCGTGCTGCTGGTCACCCACGACGTGGAGGAGGCCGTCCGGCTCGCCGACCGCGTCGCCGTCCTGCGCGACGGCCTGCTCGTGCGCGACGAGCCGGTCGCCGTCGACCACCCCCGCGACCCCGCAGACCCGGCCTTCGCCGACCTGCGCCGCCGACTGCTGGCCGACCTCGGCGTCCACTGACCCGTAATCGGCCCCACCGAACCGTCCTCGATAACGCCAGCCCGCACCACCGGAGTTGAACAGATGACCGTGACCCTCGGCGTCCACGCCAGCAACCCCTCGCTCTACTACCTCGCCCGACTGCCCTACCTGGAAGAGGAACTGGCCCCGCTCGGCGAGACCGGCGCCTTCCACCACTACGCCGACGGCACCCGCACCGGTGCGCTGCTCGCCGACGGCACCATCGACTTCGGCGGGACGGGCTCGACCCCGCCGGTCACCGCCCAGGCGGCCGGCCACGACCTGGTGTACGCGGCGGTCTCCGCACCCCGGCCCGACCACGGCGCTCTGCTGGTGCTGGACGGCGGCCCGGTCCAGGCGGTGGCGGACCTCAAGGGCGGCACCGTCGTGCTGGGCATCGGATCCTGGCAGACCCATCTGCTCGCCAAGGCCCTGCACGCGCAGGGACTTTCGTACGCCGAGGACGTCACCCCGGTGCGCCCGGCGGCCGGCGAGGACCAGGCCCAGCGGCTGCGCGACGGCGAGATCGCGGGGTGGATCGCCCAGGGCGCCGAACTGGCCGCCGCCCGCCGGAGCGGGGGCTTCCGGGAGCTGATCCGCACCGGCGACGTCATCACCGACCGCTCGGTGTTCTTCACCCGCCGGGACTTCGCGACCGAGCGCCCCGAGGTGGTCGCCGCGATCGCCGCCGCGCTGCGCCGGGCCGACGCCTGGGTGGCCGCCCACCCGGCCGAGGCGGCTGCGATCGCGGCGGAGCAGCTGGGCGGCTCGGCCGTCGACTGGCAGGCGGCGCTGGCCGCACTGCCGTGGCAACTGGAGCCCGCCACCGCCGGGTTCATCGCCGAGCAGCAGGAGGCCGCGGACATCTTCCACGGGGTCGGGTTCATCGACCGGGCGCTGACCGTCGCCGACGCCCATCTGCCCGAGCTGGAGGCCCCGGTGGCCGCCGCGCTCGCCAAGGCGGTCTGAACCATGGCCTCCGAAGTCCTCTGGTACACCATCCCGCGCGAGGGCCACTACCCGTGGGAGCCAGCCGGACGCCGCCCGGTGGATCTCCGCTACTTGCAGCAACTGGCGGGAAGCGTCGAGCGGTTGGGCTACACCGGCGCCCTGCTCGCGACCGACCTCTACGACGTGTGGACGCTCGGCAGCGCGCTCGCGGCCGCCACCACCCCGGCGTTCAAGCCGCTGCTGGCCGTCCACCCGGGGCTGGTCTCGCCCACCCTGCTGGCCAAGATGGCGCTCAGCTTCGACCGGATGCACGGCGGCCGACTGCGGTTCAACGTGGTCAACGGCTCGACCGCGCAACTGCGCGAGTACGGACTGGACGTCGAGCACGACGACCGCTACCGGCTCAGCGCCGAGTACTGGTCGATCGTCAAGCGCCTGACCGCCGGCGAAGTCTTCGACCACAAGGGCGAGTTCTACGATCTGAAGAACGCGGGCGCGAGCCTGAGGGAGCTGGCGCCGGTCCAGCCCGGCGGCATCCCGCTCTGGTTCGGCGGCAGTTCGGCGGCTGGCATCGAGATGGCGGCCGAGCACGTGGACGTCTACCTGACCTGGGGCGAGCCGCCGCACCTGCTCAAGGAGAAGCTGGACCTGGTCCGGGCGCGGGCCGCCGCCCACGGCCGGACCCTGCGGATCGGGCTGCGGCTGCACCTGATCGTCCGCGACACCGAGGATGAGGCCTGGGCGGCCGCCGACCGCCTGCTCGACGTCACCAGCGAGGCCACGTACGCCCGTCAACTGGGCGGCGCCAAGGGAGAGGACGGGGTCGGCTGGCAGCGGCAGTTCCGCCAGCACGGCGGCAAGGTGCCCGCACGGGCCCGGGAGCTGGAGGCCTACCCGAACCTCTGGCCAGGAATGAGCCTGTTCCGCCCCGGCCCCGGTACGGCGGTGGTCGGCTCGACTGCCCAGGTGGTCGAGCGGTTGCAGGAGTTCGAGTCGTTGGGCGTCGACACCTTCATCCTCTCCGGCAACCCCCTGCTGGAGGAGGCCCACCGGGTTGCAGAAACGGTACTGCCCGCCTTGGGCATCCGCCGCTGACAGCCGACAACTGACAGCTGACAGATGATGAAATCTGTCAGCTGTCAGTTGTTCGCCCGTTCCGCCGGCAAGCCCCGCCCGCCCCCCTCCCCGCTCAGAGGCTGAGTCGGTCGATCTCCGCCAGCTCCTCCGCGGTCAGCGGACCGCCCGCGAGCGCGTCGATGTTCTGGTCCAGCTGGGCGACGCTGCTCGCCCCGATGATCACCGAGACCACCCGCGGGTCCCGCAGGACCCAGCACAGCGCGAGCTGCGCCAGCGTCTGCCCGCGCCGCTCGGCGACCTTGTTGAGTGCCCGCAGCTGCTCCAGCTTCGGCCCGCTGAGTGCCTCCTCGGTCAGGAACCGCCCGACCGACATCCGCGAACCGGCCGGCACCTCACCTGACAGGTAGCGATCCGTCAGCAGGCCCTGGGCGAGCGGCGAGTAGGCGATGAGGCTGGTCCGGGTCTCGCCCACCGCGTCCAGCACGCCCTCCTCCACGTACCGGTTGAGGATCGAGTACGCCGACTGGTTCAGCAGCACCGGCGTGCCCAGCTCGCGCAGGATCGCCACCGCCTCCCGGTGCTGCTCCGCCGGGTAGTTCGAGATCGCCGCGTACAGCGCCTTGCCCGAGCGCACCGCGCTGTCCAGCGCGCCCATCGTCTCCTCGAGCGGGGTGTCCGGGTCGTAGCGGTGGGAGTAGAAGACGTCGACGTAGTCCAGCCCCATCCGGCCCAGCGACTGGTCCAGGCTGGCCAGCAGGTACTTGCGGCTGCCGCCGTTGCCGTACGGGCCGGGCCACATGTCCCAGCCGGCCTTGCTGGCGATGAACAGCTCGTCGCGGTACGGGCGGAAGTCCTGGGCGAACAGGTAGCCGAAGTTGCGCTCGGCGCTGCCGTACGGCGGACCGTAGTTGTTCGCGAGGTCGAAGTGGGTGATCCCCCGGTCGAAGGCGCGGCGCAGTACCGCCCGCTGGACCTCCAGCGGCTGGGCGTCACCGAAGTTGTGCCAGAGGCCGAGGGAGACGGCCGGCAGCTGAACGCCGCTGCGGCCGGCCTTGCGGTAGGTCATCGAGGCATAGCGGTCATCCGCGGCGAGGTAGCTCATGCCGGACATCTTGCCAGTCGCCGCGGGCGGATCAAGCCCTTGCCCCGTTTCTGACCGGTGCTTATGCTCGCGGAGGATCGTACGCGTGCGAGGCGAAGGGGGAGTCACGATGACCGTCCAGGCTGTGACCGCGCCCGCGACCCCAACCGCGACCGCACCCGCGACCGCCGCGCCCTGCTGTTGTCGTCGCCGCCGCCGCACCTCGCGCTGACGCCGCCCCAGAGCCGCTCCGCCGCGATCCCCTCCCGGTGCCGCCCGCGTGAGCGCAGCCCGTACCGGGGCGTTCCGCGCGGGCCGCCGCCACCCCTCCTCGGCAGCCCTGCCCGCGCCTCGGGTCAGGGCGTCGCGCCGAGGCCCCATCGAGCGCCCCCAAGGAGACCGCCGTGCGGTTCACCGTCTCGTCCCTCGTCGCCAACGGACCCGATCCCGTGACCGGCGTCCAGCGCACCCCGCAGGAGAAGCTGTGGAACGTCATCGACCAGGCGGTCGTGGCCGAGCAACTCGGTTACGACGGCTACGGCGTGGGGGAGCGGCACGGTGAACCGTTCCTCTCTCCGGCGCCGCCGGTGCTGCTCAGCGCGATAGCGGCCCGCACCTCCACCATCCGGCTGTTCACCACGGTGACGGTGCTGAGCATCCTGGATCCGGTCCGGGTCGCCGAGGACTACGCCCTGCTCGACCAGCTCTCCGGAGGCAGGGTCGAGTTGATCATCGGCAAGGGCAACGACCCGCGGCACTTCGACCTGTTCGGTCTGCCCGAGGAACGCCAGTGGGACGCGCTCGCCGAGAACTACGGCCTGTTGCGCCGGCTCTGGCGCGAGGAGAGGGTGACCTGGGAGGGTTCGACCCGCCCGCCGCTCAAGGACGCGGCCGTCGTGCCGCGCCCGTTGCAGGACCCGATCCCGGTGTGGCACGGCAGCGCGACCAGCACCCAGTCCACCGACCTGGCCGCCCGCTACGGTGATCCGCTCTTCTCCGCCAACTCCTTCCACCCGCTGGCCAAGTACCGCTCCCTGGTGGAGCACTACCGCGAGCGCTGGGCGCACTACGGGCGCGATCCGAGGGGGGCCAGGGTGGGCGCGAGCTTCGGCGGGCTGTACGTCGCCAAGCGCTCGCAGGACGCGGTCGAGGGTTTCCGTCCGTACTGGGACGCGATGTTCGGTTCGGCGGCCGGCCGGCACAACAAGTCGCCGTTCACCTCGCTGGAGGACGCGCTGGAGCACGGTTCGGCCCTGGTCGGAAGCCCGCAGCAGGTGATCGAGAAGATCCACCGCTATCACGAGGCCTTCGGCAACGAGGTGGTCGGGATCGGAGTCGACGCTCTGACGGAAGGGGCGCAGCGGGAGCAGTTGGAGCTGTTCGCGGCGGAGGTAGCCCCGGTGGTCAGGCGCGAGCTTCCGTGAGCGCCCGCCCGACGTGACGCGCGCCACCGGCCGCGGTGGAGTGCCGCCGGTCGGGGAGGGGGAGACGAGCGGGCGAGGGGCCGTGGCCGCCGGGGGGCGGCGCACGGCCCTCAGTCGTCCCCGGCGCGTACCCGTCCGCCCGCCTTGTCCACGGGGCGGACCGCGTCGGCCCGCCTCGCGTCCGCGTCGAGCCGGGCAATCCCTGGCCTTCTGTACCTACTGGTATGTACAGTGGTTCGCATGACCACCCAGGACCGCCTCATCGAGAGCACCCAGGCACTCCTCTGGGAGCGCGGCTACGTCGGCACCAGCCCCAAGGCCATCCAGCAGCACGCCGGCGTCGGCCAGGGCAGCATGTACCACCACTTCGCCGGCAAGCCCGACCTCGCCGCCGCCGCACTGCGACGCAGTGCCGAGCAGCTGCGGGGAGTCGCCGCCGCCGACCTGTCCGCCCCCGGCAGCGCGTACGACCGCATCGCCGCCTACCTGCGCCGCGACCGCGACGTGCTGCGCGGCTGCCGGATCGGCCGGATGGCCCAGGACCCGGACGTCATCGCCGACCCCGAACTGCGCGCCCCCGTCGAGGAGACCTTCGACTGGCTGCGCGCCCGGATCGCCGAGTTGGTGGCCGAGGGCCAGGCGGCGGGCGAGCTCGCCCCCGGTGTCGACCCGGCCGACACCGCCGCTGCCGTGGTCGCCGTCGTCCAGGGCGGCTACGTTCTGGCCCGCGCGGCCGGCCGGGCCGAGCCCTTTGATCAGGCCGTACGCGGCGCCCTCGGCCTGCTCGCCGCCCAACGCACCGCCTGACCCGCGCCGCGCACGGCTGAGCGGCCGCGTGACCGACTGGCCGCGTAACCGCGTGACCGCGTGACCGAGCGCGTGACCGACTGGCCGAGCGACGCCCGCTCGACGATCCGACCGAGGAGACCCGCCGTGCACGCCATGCAGTACGAGATCACCCTCCCCGCCGACTACGACCTGGGGATCATCCGCAAGCGCGTCGCCGACAAGGGCCATCTGCTCGACGCGCACCCGGGCCTCGGGCTCAAGGCGTACCTGGTCCGTGAGCGGGGCCGCGACGGGTCGCCCGTCAACCAGTACGCGCCGTTCTACCTCTGGCGCACCGTCGAGGGCATGAACAGCTTCCTCTGGGGACCGGGCTTCCGCGGCCTGAGCGCCGACTTCGGCCGCCCGGTCGTCCGTCACTGGCTCGGCGCCGGTCTGGCCCACGGCGCCGTGCCGGATGCTCCGGCGACCTCGACCTCGACCTCGACCGTGACCACGACCGTGACCACGACCGCGACCACGGCTACCCGCCACACCGTCAGGCTCCCCGAGTCCGACGATCCCGCCGAGGCGGTCGAGCGGGCCCTCGCCGAGTTCCCCGCGCACCCCGCTCTGCACACCGCCGCCGTCGCGGTGGACCCGAGCCGCTGGGAGCTGGTCCGCTTCGCCCTCTGGCACGGCCCGGCTCCGGACGACGTGCCGGGCAGCCGCTACCAGGTGCTGCACCTGTCCCGTCCCGAACTCGACCGGCTGCCTGGCGGCCGGCACTGGTGAAAGGTTTCGCCACTCCCATGACCAGCCCCACGCCCGCCTCCGCGACCGCCCCCGTCACCCCCGCGACCGCCCCCGCCGTCCCACCCCCCGCCCCGATGACACCGGCCGACCTGACCCTCGCGCCGCTCGACCGCGAAGCCGGCTACGCCCTGCTCGCCGACCTCGCCGGCCCGGTCGCCGCCACGACCCTCGGCGGCCTGGACGGTCTCGCACCCGGTTTCCCCGACTGGATCGTCACCAGTCTCTTCGGCGGCACCTACCAGCGCCCCGGTCTCGCCCTGCGCGACCGGCAGGTGGCCAACCTGGCCGCGCTCACCGCCCTCGGCGGCGTGGAGCCGCAGCTCGCCGACCACGTCCGCAACAGTCTGCGGATCGGCCTGACCAGGGAGGAGATCACCGAGGTCATCGTCCACCTCGCCCCCTACGTCGGCGTCCCCAAGGCTCTGGCCGGCCTGCGGGTCGCCACCGCCACCTTCGCCGAGGTACCCCCGACCGAGGTACCCCCGACCGAGGTATCCCCGACCGAGACGTCCCCGACCCCCGCATCCCCGACCCCCGCATCCCCGACCCCCGCATCCCCGACCCCCGCATCCCCGGCCGAGGCGGACCGGGCATGACCCCCACGATCCGTACCGTTCTCGGCGACCTCGACCCCGCGGAACTCGGTGCCACCGACTCCCACGACCACCTCTTCATCCGCAGCCCCCTGCTCCCCGGCGAGGAACTGGACGACCCGGCCGCCGCCGAGGGTGTCCTGCGCGCCTTCGCGGCGGCCGGCGGACGGTCGTTCGTCCAGTGGACCCCGTACGGCATGGGTCGCGGAGCGGACTCCCTCGCGAAGCTCTCCCGTGCGACCGGAGTCCACGTCGTCGCCGCCACCGGCCTGCACCAGGCGGCCCACTACGACCCGGACACCCTCCCTGCCGTGTACGACGGGCTGGCCGAACGCTTCACCGCCGAACTCACCACCGGGCTGACGGCCGAACCGGCCACCGAGTTGCCTGGACCGCCCGTAGCAGCCGAGGCCCCCGTAGCCGCCGAGGTCCCCGAAGCACCCGCGTCGCCCGAGGCCGTCCGGGCGGGCCTGATCAAGATCGCCTGCGACCCCGGGGCCATCACGGCGCACACCCGCCGGGTGATGGCCGCGGCCGCCGACGCGCACCACGCCACCGGTGCCCCGATCGCCGTCCACCTCGAACCCCGAGCCGACCCGCACCTCGTCCTGAACCGGCTGCACGTTCGACACGGCGTCCCGCCCCACCGGATCATCCTCGGTCACCTCACCCGGCTGCCGGATGTGCGGGTGCACCGCGAACTCGCCGCGGAAGGCGTCTACTTCGCGCTGGACAGCCCCTCCCGGGCCGGCCACCCGGCCGACCACCAGGCCTTCGACGTCATCGCCGACCTCGTCGAGGCCGGCCACGCCTCCCGCCTCCTCCTCGGCGCCGACACCACCACCCGCACCGCCCGTCGGGCCGACGGCCCGACCGCACTGCTCGACGACCTCGCCCCACGGCTCGCCCGCACCTTCGGCCCCGAACTGCCCGGCCTCCTCCTCACCGCCAACCCGGCCGCCGCCTTCGCCACCGAGTGGCGCACGCCCTGAACCGTTCCCGCTCGGCCCGCCCCGGTCTCGACCGGCCGCAGGCCGAACCAGGGTCCTCGGTGAAGGCCCGCCGCCCACGCCCTACCGTGACGGCCATGGTGACCCTGCGCATCCTCACGACCGACGACTGGCCGCTCTGGCGCGACCTGCGCCTCGCCGCCCTCTCCGACGCGCCGCACGCCTTCAAGGCCCGCCTGGCGGACTGGCACCACGGCGGCGAGGAACGGTGGCGCGCCCGGTTGCACCTTCCGGGCGCGCCACCACGTTGCGGCGCTGCTGGACGGTCCGGACGGTCCGGACGCCATGCCCGTCGGCCTGGCGGACGGTCTCCCCGGAGTCGACGGCGTACGGGAGTTGCGCTCGGTGTGGGTCGGACCGAAGGCGCGCGGCAGGGGCGTCGCCGACCGCCTGCTGGAGGAGGTCGAGCGCTGGGCCCGCGCATCCGGCGGCAGCACGCTGCGCCTCGCGGTGCTCCCCGGCAACGAACCCGCGATCACGCTCTACCGCCGGCACGGCTTCACCGAGCTCACCGAGCTCACCGAGCCCGGCGGGCCCGGCGGGCCGCTCGTCGGCGGGGTCGCCCGGGAGCTCGTGATGGCGAAGCCGCTGCGCTGACGGTTGCAGCTGACGGCCGGGCGGGCCGGTCACCCGCCGATCCACCCCGCCACCCGCTCGACGGCCGCGAACGCGCCGAAGGCGAGCAGCTGCCACCCGGCACCGACCCTGCCGAGGTCATCAAGAACCTTGCCGCGCCGTTGTACTTCCGGGTCCTGATCACGGCCGAGCGGGTGGACGGCGACACCGCCGACCGAGCCGCCGCCGCCGTTCTCGCCGCGGCCCGCAACGGTGGCCTCGGCTGACCCGGGCGGCCGTCACGAGCCCGGCTGCCGTCACGAGCCCGGCCCCGCCGTCCGCGACGCGACGGCGGGGCCCGTGTCACCGGGGGGGGGAGTGGCCGGGGCCCCGCCGTCGCGCGGCCGTCCGGCGGCTCACATGTGAGTGCCGCCGTCGATGCGGAGCTCGGTGCCGGTGACGAACGCGCCGTCGTCGGAGGCCAGCATCGCGATCACCCCGGCCACCGTCTCCGGACCCGCGAAGCCCTGGCCGAGGGCCGGGGCGAGCTTGGCGAGCAGGCTGAAGTCGGCGTCGGCGGGCAGCCCGGGGTTGTGGGTCATGCCGCTGTCGATGCTGCCCGGCGCGACGCAGACCGCACGCAGGCCCTGCTTCGCGTACTCGGAGGCGATGGCGTGGGTGAAGGACTGGATGCCGCCCTTGGTCGCGGCGTACGCGGCCATGTAGGGGTGGGCGAAGCTCGCCGAGGTGGAGCTGAAGTTGACCACCACGCCCCTGCCACCCGCGAGCAGCGAGGGGAGCGCCTCGCGGGTCATCAGGAAGGTGCCGGTCAGGTTGACCGCGAGGAGCTTGTTCCAGAACTCCAGGCTGGTCTCGTGGGTGTGCGAGGAGCGGAGGATGCCGGCCGCGTTGACCAGGGCGTCCAGCCCGCCGAGGTCCGTGATCGCCGCCGCGACGCCGGTGACGACGGCCGCCTCGTCCGAGATGTCCAGGACCTGGATGGCCAGGCGGTCCGCGGTGCCGTCGGCGGTCGCGCGGTCCAGGGTCGCCTTCAGGCCGTCCTCGTCGACGTCGACGGCGACGACCTTCCCTCCCTCGGCGAGGATCCGGTGCACGGTGGCCTGGCCGATGCCAGAGCCGCCGCCGGTGATCAGGACGTTCCGTCCGCTGAAGCGCTCCATGGTGGTACTCCGTTCGTTCGTTCGTGGCCTCTCGACCTCAAGAGGCACGGTACGCCTTAATGGCATAACGTGCCAATAAGTCCTCTGGGTGTCACTTCGGCGCAACGCGCCACAGTGGCACCGGCCCGCGTACGCTGACCCTGTGACCGGACGCCCCACCCTGAATCAACGCCGCCGCGACGCCACCCGGCTGGACATCGCCCGTACCGCCGCCGCACTCTTCGCCGAGCGCGGGGCCGAGGCGACCACCGCCGAGGAGATCGCCCTCGCGGCCGGCATCTCGCTGCGCACCTTCTACCGGTACTTCTCCGTCAAGGAGGACGCCGTCGCGCCGCTGCTGGCGGCCGGTGGGCGTCGCTGGGTCGACCAGCTCGCCGAGACCCCGGCCGATCTGCCGCTGCGCGAGGCTCTGGAGCGCTCGGCGGTCGCCTCGCTGACCCCGCCCGACGAGGAGGCGGTCGAGGCGATGGAGTGGACGCGAAGCCTGCTGCGCGACCCGCGCCTCGACGGCACGTGGCAGCGCGTCCACGCCGACTCCGAGGAGCGGCTGCGGGCGGTCCTCGCGGCGCGTTGCCCGGGCGGCACCGACCCGCTGGAGATCCGACTGGCCGCCGCTGCGGCGACGGCCGCGATCCGGGTCGCGCTGGAGGAATGGGCCGCCTCGGACGCGCCCACGACCGGCCCGGGCTCCCCGCGGGAGCTCGGTGCGCGCTGCATGCGCGAACTCACGGCGGGGCTGCGGCTCTACGGGCGGGAGGGCTGGGCCCGCCCGGCCGCGAACAGGTGACAGATAACAGCTGACAGATTTCGTTATCTGTTATCTGTTATCTGTTATCTGTTATCTGTCGGCTGTCATCTGTCATCTGTTCCTTCTCCCCGGCCCCGTTAGGGTGGGTGATCGCGCGCCCCGGTGGGGGAACCGGGGTGACCACCTCGGATGTCCTGGACGGAGGGGGCGGGGAGTTCGAGGCGTGGGAGCAAGTAGGACATGGGTCTGACGAGCCACAAGGTGTTGGCGCTGGCCGTATTGATCGCCGTCGTGATGACGGCCGGCACGGTCTGGCTGTGGCCAAGACTCGCCAAGCAGACCTGGCAGGCGGTGCTCGGCCGGATCGGCTCCCTGCTCGCCACCCAGCTCGCGGTGCTGGCCGCGCTCGGCCTGGTGGCGAACAACTACTTCGCCTTCTACAGCAGTTGGGACGACCTGCTGGGCACCGGTGACACCGGCCCGGTGGTGATCCACAACAAGGCGGACGCGTCCGGCCGGCTGCTCGTGGAGACGATCGGCCACGCCTCCGTCAAGGGCGGCGGCGCGATGGGCCGCGAGCCCAGCCAGTCCGGTGAGATCCGCAAGGTGCGGATCGACGGCGCGGCCAGCCGGCTGTCCACCGAGGGGTACGTCTTCCTGCCGCCGCAGTACTTCCAACCGGAGTACGCGCAGCGGCAGTTCCCGGCGGTGATCGTCAGCACCGGCTTCCCCGGGATCGCCGAGAACCTGATCACCCGGTTCAACTACCCGGGCGCAGCGCTCAAGTTGCTCCAGGACGGCAAGATGCAGCCGACCGTCATGGTGCTGATGCGCCCCTCGCCGGCCCTGCCGCAGGACACCGAGTGCGAGGACATCCCGGGCGGCGCGCAGTCCGACACGTACTTCACCAAGGACGTCCCCTCAGCGATCCAGGCGAGCTTCCGGGTCTCCTCCGACCCGCAGGCCTGGGCCTTCATGGGCAACTCGACCGGCGGCTACTGCGCCCTCAAGCTGGCCATGCGCCACCCGGACGTCTTTCCGACCGCCGTCGCGCTCTCCGCCTACTACGACGCCGCCGACGACCCGACCACGGGCGACCTGTTCGGCGGCAGCAAGCAGCGTCGTGACGAGGCCAACCTGATGTGGCGGTTGAAGAACCTGCCGCAGCCCAAGGTGTCCGTGCTGCTGGCCGGCACCAAGAAGGGCGACGGCGACTACCGGCGCGACACCGAGGCCTTCGTCGACGCCGTGCAGTCCCCGATGAAGGTCTCCTACAGCATGTTGGAGAACGGCGGCCACAACTTCGAGACCTGGAGCGCGCTGCTGCCGTCCTCGCTGGAGTGGATGTCCCAGCACCTCAAGGTCCCGAACCAGGCTGCCTGAGCAGGCCGCCCGAGCAGACTGTCTGAGCAGGCAGTCTGCTCAGACGGTCTGAGTAAGCCGACGGACAGCGAGGGGGCGCGGGAGCGGTGAGGCTCAGGCCACCCGCTCCAGCGTCCCGGTGTGCAGCTCGCCGACCCGGCCGCCCTCGCCCTCGTACGTCCAGAAGGCGCGCACCGTCAGCCGGCCGAGGTCCATCACGTGGCTGACGGTGATCCCGCTCTCCTCGGTCCAGCTGATGAAGTAGATCTCCGGCGCCACCTCGGCGACGTGCAGCCGCACGTCCTCCCACTGGCCCGCCGACTCGCCGAGGCCCTCCCAGCGCAGCCGCCTGCCGTCGGCCGAGTAGGTGTTGCGGAAGGCCGCGCCGTTGTCGGCCCGGAAGAGGTAGGTGCGGCCGGCGAAGGCGGGCAGGGGCGCGGTCATGGTGGGGCGGTACCTCGTTCCTGTGGGGCCGTGCACGGCGGTCTTGTGCACTGCGGAAGATGTCGGACCTCCAATTTATCCGACCCGGTGAGCCGGGTGGGCGCACCCGTGGACGGTGCGCCACGGCACCGGCCGCCACCGCGCAGGCCGGCGCGGTGTGCGGCGGGCACCTGGGCGCCCGCCGGCGGCCGGTCCTACCGTCCACCCCCATGAGACGCACCCCCACCCCCATGCGGCACACCCCCACCGCCGTCAGACGCACCCCCACCGCGTTGTCCGCCCTCCTGCTCACCCTCGCCGCGCTGCTCCTCGGCACCCCCACTCCCGCCCAGGCCACCGCCGCCCAGACCGTCACTTCCCAGACCACCGCCCAGGCGGCCACCGCCCCGCTCACCCTCGAAGCCGCCTTCCCCGCCCCCGGCAACGGCTGGGCCAAGGTCGAGCGCTACCTCGACACCACCCCCGGCTTCCGCACCGAGCAGTACCCGGCCGACGGCCGCGGCGACCAGGACGGCGCCCGCCGGACGTACTTCGGCGGCACCGGCCAGCCCTCCTCCAGCCGCTTCCTGCTGTACTCGGCGACCGGCTGGGACACCGGTAGCCGTCCGACCCCCGTGCTGCTGGTCCACGGCGCCAACGACAACGCCGACCGCGCCTGGGCGAACCCGGGGGAGAGCGGCACCTGCGGTGCCTCCGCCTGCCCGTCCACCGGCCTCGCCCAGTACCTCGCCGGCACCGGCCACCGGGTGTTCGCCATCGGCTTCGCCCACAAGCAGGGCGACAACCTGTTCCAGGCGCAGGCCGTCGGCGACGCCGTCGCGCTGATCCGGGCCCGCCTCGGCGTCCCGCAGGTGGACGTGGTGGCCTGGAGCAAGGGCGAGGTCGCCGCCCGGGCGTACGTGTCCTCGGTGCGCCCGTCCTGGGGGCGGGCCTACGCGGGCGACGTGCGCCGCCTGATCACCCTCGGGGGCCCGAACGGCGGGCTCGACTACGTGTACGCGCACGGCTGGTCGTTCGACCTCGCGAGCTGGCCGGCCTGCGGCGGCACCGCCAACGCGCCGTCCCCGCACCTCTACATGACCTGCTACGGCACCTACACGGCGCAGCCCTGCCTCGGCGTGCTGCCCACCGGCGGCTACGACTGCTACCCGGGCCAGCGCCAGCTGCTCGCCCGCTGGGACGGCCGGTACGGGGTGGACGGCACCGCCCAGGACTGGTGGACCACCTACTACGGCGGCCAGGGCTTCTACACCTCCGGCCAGGGCATCCAGGCGGCGATCGACGCCGGTTCGCTGATCGCGCCGCTGCAACAGGCGGGCGTCCCCGCGTCGGTGCGCACCTATCTGCTCGCGGGCGGGTCCGCCGACATCCCGGGCGTGCTCAACGAGAACCGGGGGCCCAGCGACGGCATCGTGTTCACCGCGAGCGCCCTGGACACCACCGGCATCGCGACGATCGGCGGCACCCGGCTGCTCACCGGCCTCAACCACCTGGAACTCGCCTGGGCACCGGAGGCCGAGAGCCAGGTCGACAACTGGCTCGCTTGACCCGTGGACCGCCGATTCGCCGATTCGCCGATTCGTCGTTCGGCAGCTCGACGGCTCCGCTGATCCGTCCCAACTGATCCACCACGCAGCGTCGTTGATCGACACCGCTGTGACCTGTGCGACAACCGGCCCGAGCAGGTTGTCCGTTCACGGACGGCCCGCCTAGCCTGCAACCGTCGTCCGCCCTCGCGGACCCCCGCCGCCGGGACGCCGAGTCCTGTCCACCCGCCGGCCGGCAACCGAGCACCACAGCGGACGGGAGCGGGGGAACCAAGGTCAGCGCCCGGCCCGTACGCTCCCGCGTGCGGGCCGTGGCTAGGGGTGAAGCCGCTTCCACCGGCGGCCGGGCTGCCTCAGCCCGAATCCGACAGCTCACCTCGCAGGCGTCGCAGAGGACACTGCCATGCACCAGCCTGCCCGGCGCCGCGCGCCGCGCCACGCCCGTCCCTCCCACCGGGGCCGCAACGCCGCCCTCGCCGTCACCGGAGCGCTCGCCGTCACCGGCGCCGGACTGCTCGGCCTGCCGGCCGTCTCCGGCGCCCAGGCCGCCACCGCCCCGACCGTCACCCAGGACCGGCTCGCCCCGGCGACCATGGTCGCCAACCAGGCCGCCACCGCCTCGCTGACCCTCCACTCCTCGGCCTGCTTCACCGCGAAGACCGTCGGCGTGGGCGTCCGGAACGCGGCCGGTGCGAACCTCGACTTCCCGGGCAACGCCTCCAATGTGCAGATCTGCCCGAGCGGCCTGTCCTTCACCAGCGGCGCACGCGCCCTGCCGGCCGGGACGTGCACCCAGTTCGGCTTCTGGCAGGACCTCGGCGGGGCCTGGCACAACCTGGCCTCGCAGCAGCTGGTGGTCTCCAGCACCCCGGCGCCGACTCCGCCCCCGACCCCGACGCCCACCACGAAGCCGACTCCCGCCCCGACCCCGACTCCCGCCCCGACCCCGACTCCCGCCCCGACCCCGACGGCGACCCCCACCGCGAAGCCGACCCCGACGAGCAGCCCGAGCCCGAGCAGCCCGAGCGCCACCGCCAGCCCGTCGGCCGGCACCCCCGTATCCCCGGTCGCCGGCAAGTCGCTGACCTGGTCCGACGAGTTCAACGGCCCGATCAGCTGGGGCTCGCGCTGGGTCGGCGACAAGAGCACCGCGTACAAGTACGGAAACCACAACCCGGACGACAACAAGCTCGACCTGCTGAACAAGAACAACGTCAGCGTCGCGAACGGGGTCGCCACCTTCACCGCTGCGCCCGGCACCACCACGCTGGAGAACGGCAAGCAGGCCTGGAACACCGGCTTCCTGACCACCGAGGGCTCCAGCGAGGGCTTCCAGGTCAGGACCGGCGACTACGCCGAGACCCGGGTCAAGCTGCCGTCCGGCTCCGGCGCCTGGCCGGCCTTCTGGACCTGGAAGAACGGCAACGGGGAGGTCGACTCCTTCGAGTACCACCCCGACAACCCGAACCTGCTGGAGCTGACCAACCACGTCAACCCCGGCAACCCCAAGTACTACACCGACGCCGGTGCCGTCGCGAAGGACCAGTGGGTGACCATCGGCACCTATTACGGCGCCACCTCGGTGGACTGGTACGTCAACGGCGCCAAGGTGTTCTCGGACGGCAAGGGCGTCGGCGCCAACTGGTCGGCGTACCTGATCCTCAACCTGTCGGTCGGCGCGGGGAAGTACCACCCGGCGCCGCAGGGCACCGCCCCGATCACCTTCGCCGCCGACTACGTCCGCGTGTACCGGTAGGGCCTTCGGGGCTTCCGGGTCAGGAACCGGGAGCCGTCTCGACCACCGTGATGTCGAACGGCTGCCGGTTGTTCCCCTCGTCCGGGTCGTCCACGCCGCGCACCGCGACCGAGCCGCCGGTGAGCTTGCCGATCCGCAGGTCCGGGGAGAGGCGCACCGGTACCAGCGCGGTCGCGCTGCGCAGCGGGGGCAGTCCGGCCGGGAAGACACAGCGCACCTGCCGGCCGTTGAGCCGCACCTCGCAGTCCTCGGGGAAGTACGGGCCCACTGGGGAGACCCCGGGAGGCAGCGTCACCAGCACGGTGAACGGTGCGGCGGTGGTGTCCGGGCCGCGGTTGGCGATGAAGGCGTGGACGGTGGTGGTGCCGCCGGGCGGGGCGGCGTCCGGGTCGAGCCGGACCACCTCCAGATCGGAGCGGGACGCCGTGGGGGCTGCCGTGTCCACCGCCGGCCGGGGCTCGGGCCGCCGCAGCGCCCAGGACGGGCCGGCGGTCAGCGTCGCCACCGAACAGCCGGCCGCCATCGCGGCGACGAGCGAGGCCGCGCGGAATCCGCGGAGCCTGCTGGCCTGCCCGGACCCGCCCCGCCTGGACCCGCCCTGCCCGGACCCGCCTCGCATTGTCGAACGCCTGTACGTCATCGTCGTCCACCCTGTCCCGGGGCCCCGGCCGCCCGCGCCGCTGCGGGCCGCGTCCGCACCAGGGTGGCGGAGCCTGCGCCGGGGGCCGGTGCAACCCGCTCGGCGTCCGCCCGAACGGGGGAGCGTACGTACGGGAAGTCGACCGGATCGACTTCCCGTGCGTGAAGCGGGCGGTGGCGACGGGTCAGGGTGCGAGGACCTGCCCCAGCCGGGTCGCGATGTGATGCATCACCGGCACCAGCGAGGACGTGCCGGCCTGCTCCTCCAGGGCCCGGATGCGGGCCTCCGGGCCGGACACCGACAGGGCGGTGGGCGTCGGCGCGCCCGGTACGGCGAGCGCGATGCAGCGGACGCCGATCTCCTGCTCCTGGTCGTCGACCACGTAGCCGCGCTCGCGAGCCTCGGCGAGCTGGTGCAGCAGCTCCTGCGGGTCGGTGACGGTGTACTCGGTGTGCGCGGGCAGCGGGTTGGGGCCCAGGACGGCGCGCGCCTCGTCCTCGGGGAGCTGGGCCAGCAGCGCCTTGCCGACGCCCGTGCAGTGCGGCTGCACCCGTCGGCCGACCTCGGTGAACATCCGCATCGAGCGCCGCGACTGCACCTGCCCGACGTACACCACCTCGCCGCCCTCCAGCACCGCCAGGTTGGCGGTCTCGCCGGTGGCCTCCATGAGTTCGGCCAGGTAGGGGCGGGCCCAGCTGCCGAGCAGCCGGCCGGCCGTCTCGCCGAGGCGGATCAGCCGGGGGCCGAGGGTGTAGCGACGCGCGGTGTCCTGGCGTACATAGCCCTGCTGGACGAGGGTACGAACCAGGCGGTGGATGGTCGGCATCGGCAGGCCGGAGCTGGCGGAGAGCTCGCTGAGGGTGGCCACGCCGCCGGAGTCGGCCAGCGCCTCCAGGAGTTGGAAGGCGCGCTCGACGGACTGCACGCCGCCGGTCGCGCGGTCCGGGCTGGTCGTCGATGCTGTGTCGGGGGTCGAAACCACCGGCGTTCCCTTCGCTGTCGGGGAGGAGTAGAGTCCCGGCGATCACATCAACAAACCGTTGAAATTCTGTATCGCGGAAACTAGTCTCCACCTTACAGAATCGAACCCGCCGACAGGTGGGTTCCGATCAAGGAAGTTCCCACCGGAGCTCCCTTCGCCAGGCTCAACCGCTTAGGAGTGTCCTGCCCATGGCTACAGAACAGGGACCCGTCGGCGCCTCCCCCGCTGCTCCGGTCGTCACTGTCGCCGGTCCGCGCGTTCACCGGGCGGAGGAGGTGCTCACTCCGGAGGCGGTCGCCTTCGTCGTCGGCCTCCATCGCGCTTTCGAAGGGCGCCGACAGGAGCTCCTGGCCGGGCGGAAGGCCCGCCGGGCGGAGATCGCCAGAGCCGGCACGCTGGACTTCCTCCCCGACACCGCCGACGTCCGGGCCGCCGACTGGAAGGTCGCCGAGGCGCCCCGCGCGCTCCAGGACCGCCGGGTCGAGATCACCGGTCCCACCGACCGCAAGATGGTCATCAACGCCCTCAACTCCGGCGCGCGGATCTGGCTCGCCGACTTCGAGGACGCCACCTCCCCGACCTGGGAGAACGTGGTCAGCGGCCAGATCAACCTGATCGACGCCTTCGAGGGCCGGATCGACTTCACCACCTCCGCCGGAAAGGCGTACGCCCTCAAGCCCGCCGCCGAACTCGCCACCGTCGTGGTCCGCCCGCGCGGCTGGCACCTGGACGAGAACCACCTGCTCGTCGACGGCGCCCCGGTCGCCGGAGCCTTCCTCGACTTCGGCCTGTACTTCTTCCACAACGCCGCCCGGCTGCTCGCCAAGGGCGCCGAGGACCCCAACTCCGGCCCGTACTTCTACCTGCCGAAGACCGAGAGCCACCTCGAAGCCCGGCTCTGGAACGACGTGTTCACCCACGCCCAGGCCGCGCTCGGCATCCCGCACGGCACCGTCCGCGCCACCGTGCTGATCGAGACCATCACCGCCGCGTTCGAGATGGACGAGATCCTCTACGAGCTGCGCGACCACGCGGCCGGCCTCAACGCCGGGCGCTGGGACTACCTGTTCTCGATCGTCAAGAACTTCCGCGACGCCGGCGAGCAGTACGTCCTGCCGGACCGCAACAGCGTCACCATGGCCTCGCCGTTCATGGCCGCCTACACCCGCCTGCTGGTGCAGACCTGCCACAAACGCGGCGCTCACGCGATCGGCGGCATGGCCGCGTTCATCCCCAGCCGCAGGGACCCGGAGGTCAACGCCGCCGCCCTGGAGAAGGTCAAGGCGGACAAGGACCGCGAGGCCGGCAACGGCTTCGACGGCTCCTGGGTCGCCCACCCGGACCTGGTGCCGGTCGCCCGCGCCTCCTTCGACGCGGTGCTCGGCGAGCGCCCCCACCAGAAGGACCACCCCGGGCCCTCCGAGCCGGTCACCGCGACCCAGCTGCTCGACATCGCCGGCGCCGACGGCAGCTGCACCCACGCGGGGCTGCACAACGCCGTCCAGGTCGGCATTCGCTACATCGAGGCCTGGCTGCGCGGCCTCGGTGCGGTCGGCATCTTCAACATGATGGAGGACGCCGCCACCGCGGAGATCTCCCGCTCGCAGATCTGGCAGTGGATCCACAACGGCGTCGTCCTGTCCGACACCGGTGAGAAGGCCACCGCGGACCTCGTCCGCGCCCTGGTCGCCGCGGAGTTGGCCGAACTCCTGGCCGAGCTGGGTGCGGACGCGTACGCCGGCGGCCGCTGGCGCGAGGCCGCCCAGCTCTTCGAACAGGTCGCCCTGGCCGAGGAGTTCGCGGACTTCCTGACCCTCCCCGCGCTTCCCCTGCTGGGCTGAGTCCCAATCCATCCGCCGGCGCCGCCGCTGCCGCCTGCCAGGCTGTAGCGGTCCCGCCGGCCCATTGCTCCGTTCCGTACGGCGACGATTCCACCTGTCCTCTCGTCGCCGTGCGGAACGGCTTTTTCCCGGTACCCGGTAAGGAGTTCAACCGTGCCCCGCATCTTCTTCAACGGCCAGGCCATGGTCGGCGGACCGTTCCACGCCAAGGTCGCCGACTCGCTGGTCGGCCCGGCCCGGACGGCCCCCGGCTACCGCTTCTTCTCGATCGACGACGTCTGCCCGGGCCTGCTCGCCGATCCGGCGGTCGACACCGCCATCGAGGGCGAGCTCTACGAGATCACCCTGGAGCACCTGCGCGACGTCATCCTCCCCGGCGAGCCGCGGGAGTTGGAGCTCGGCGTCATCAAGCTCGACGACGGCTCCGCCTGCCTGTCGATGCTGCTCGCCCGCGGCGAGGTGGAGCGGGGGGTGCACCGCGAGATCACCCACCACGGGGGCTGGCGCGCCTACCTCGGCTCGCTCGGGCGCACCGCCTGAGACCGGGCGCGTAGCGGCGGACGCACCACGGCGAACGGATCACAGCAAGCGAATCACGGCGAACAGATTTCAGCGAACAGATAACAGATGACAACTTTCGTCAGCTGTCATCTGTTCGCTGTTATCCGTCACTCGTCACCCGCCCCCGGGCACGCCGCAGCCCCGGACCCCCGCCGTGGGTCCGGGGCTGCGGTCCGCGCGCCGGCCGGGAAGGCCGGGTTGCGGAGTCCGGGTCACGCACCGTCCCTGGGCAGCCCGGAGTTCAGGGGTGGAGGAGGAGCGGGGCGTCAGAGCGGCCGGGCGGCGAGCTCCTTGGCGGCGCGGGCGCAGGCGCGGGCGATCCGGTCCTCGTCGACGGTGGTCAGCTGGCCCTTCTCGACGACGGCGTTGCCGTTGACGAACAGCACGGCCAGCGGCGGCAGGGCGCCGAAGGTGAGGGCGGCGACCGGGTCGGCGATGGAGGAGTGCAGGACACCGTCGATCTTCCACAGCGCGAGGTCGGCGAGCTTGCCGACCTCGATCGAGCCGATCTCGTCCTGGCGGCCGAGCACCCGGGCGCCGCCCATGGTGCCCAGCCGCAGCGCCTGGCGGCCGGTGAGGGCGGCCGGGGACCCGTGCAGACGGTTGATCAGCAGGGCGTTGCGCAGCTCGGTGCCGAGTTCGCCGGACTCGTTGGAGGCGGTGCCGTCGACGCCGAGGCCGACCGGGACGCCGGCCCTGAGCATGTCGGGGACGCGGGCGATCCCGGCGGCCAGCCGGGCGTTGGAGGAGGGGCAGTGGGCCACGCCGGTGCCGGTCTCGGCGAACTTGGCGATGTCGGAGTCGTTCATGTGGACGCAGTGCGCCATCCAGACGTCCTCGCCGAGCCAGCCGACGGACTCGAAGTAGTCGGTCGGGCCCATGCCGAACAGTTCCTTGCAGAACTGCTCCTCCTCGGCGGTCTCCGAGCCGTGGGTGTGCAGCCGGACGCCCTTGCGGCGGGCGAGTTCGGCGGACTGGCGGAGCAGGTCGGTGGAGACCGAGAACGGCGAGCAGGGCGCGATGGCGATGTGCAGCATCGAGCCGAAGGAGGAGTCGTGGTAGGTGTCCACGGCGGCCTCGGAGGCGGTGAGGATGTCGTCGAGCTCCTCGACCGCGTGGTCCGGCGGGAGGCCGCCGTCCTTCTTGCCGCGGTCCATGGAGCCGCGCAGCGCCGTGAACCGCAGGCCGAGCTCCCGGACGGCCTCGATGGAGGCGCCGAGGACGTCGCCGCCGTCCTTGGGGAAGACGTAGTGGTGGTCGGAGGCGGTGGTGCAGCCGGACTTGAGGAGGGCGGCGGCGGAGCCCTGGCTGGCGGCGTGGACGAGCTTCTCGTCGATCCGGGCCCAGGTCGGGTAGAGGGCGACGAGCCAGTCGAAGAGGATGTCGTCCTGGGCGAGGCCGCGGGTGATCCACTGGTAGAAGTGGTGGTGGGTGTTGACCAGGCCGGGGGTGATCAGGTGGCCCTCGCCGTTGATCCGGCGCACCACGTTGTCCAGCCACTGCGGGGCGGGTCCGTCGCCGACCGACTCGATCGTGTTGCCGAGGACGACCACGTGGCCGCGGGCGTACTCGGTGTCGTCGGCGTCGACGGTGGCGATCGCGACGTTCTCGATGACGATCCGCTGGTCGGCGGGTGGGGGCTGGACTGCCATGGTGTCACTCCTATGGGGGAGGGCCGGGAGGGGCGTGCGCCGCGCGGCGTGTGCCCCTCCCGGGCCGGTCAGGACGGTGTCGCCGTCGGCACCGTCGCGCCGGAGGTCTTGCCGGACCTGGTCCGGCGGGCGGCTCCGGCGTGGTGGAAGAGCAGGTTGAGCAGGACGGCCATCACGCAGCCGACCGAGATCCCGGAGTGCATCAGGGTCCGGACGGCCTCCGGGAAGGAGTCGTAGAAGGTCGGCACCGCGATGGGGATGATGCCGACGCCGAGCGACACGGACACCAGGATGGTGTTCGAGCTGGACTCCATCCCAGCCTCCGCGAGGGTGCGGATGCCACTCGCCGCGACGGTGCCGAAGAGCACGATCCCGGCGCCGCCCAGGACGGGCTGCGGTACCAGGGAGACGAGCGACCCGAGCACGGGGAAGAGCCCGAGCAGGATCAGGATGCCGCCGCCGGCCGCGACCACGAAGCGGCTGCGGATCTTGGTCAGCGCCACCAGCCCGATGTTCTGGGCGAAGGCGCTGGCGGCGAAGCCGTTGAAGACGGGGCTGAGCGCGGTGGCCAGTCCGTCGGCCCGCAGGCCGGCGGCGAGCGTGGGTTCGTCGGCCTCGCGCTCGACGATCTTGCCCAGGGCGAGCATGTCGGCGGTGGACTCGGTCATGGCGACCACCATGACGATGCACATCGAGACGATCGCGGCGGCGTCGAAGACGGGCGCGCCGAAGTGGAACGGGGAGGGGAGCGCGAAGACCTTCGCGTCCTTGACCGCGCCGAAGTCGGCCAGGCCCAGCGGGAAGGCGATCAGGGTGCCGAGCGCCAGGCCGATGAGCAACGAGAGCTGCTGCCAGAAGCCGCGCAGCAGCCGGTTGCAGAGCACCACCGCGACGAGGGTGATCGCGGCGAGCCCGACGGCCCGCATGGAGCCGTATCCGGGGGCGCCCGGCGAGCCGCCGCGCGCCCAGTTGACCGCCACCGGAAGCAGGGACACCCCGATGAGGGTGATCACGGTGCCCTGGACGACCGGGGGGAAGAACCGGATGAGCTTGCAGAAGTACGGTGCCGCGAGGAAGCACAGGATCCCCGCGACGATCACCGCTCCGAAGATCACCGGGAGGGCGTCCTTCGGGCCGTGCTCCTTGGCTATGGCGATCATGGGCGCGACTCCCGCGAAGGAGACGCCGTTGACGAACGGCAGTCGCGCGCCGATCTTCCAGATGCCGAGGGTCTGGAGCAGGGTGGCCAGTCCGGCGGTGAACAGGCTGGCCGAGATGAGCAGGGCGAGTTCGGCGGGGGAGAGCCCGACGCCGGCGCCGACGATGAGCGGGGGTGCGACGACCCCCGCGTACATCGCGGCGACGTGCTGGAGTCCGGTGGAGAAGAGCTTCACCGGGGGCAGCAACTCGTCCACGGGGTGGGTTCCGGGCCCGGACGGCTCACCGGGGAGGTGCGCCGACGTGCCGTCCGGGCCAGAGGTTCTTTCCGGGGTGGAACCGCCGTCTTTACTGCTGGTGTCGCTGGGTGCCATGTCGAGCCCCTCTTGTGCCCGTGACTCCCGGCGCGCCCGCGGCGCTGGAGGTGCCCCGAGGGCGGGACGGCGGTGCAGGAGTCCCTCGGGGCGCTTCTCCAGTGCCCCGGGCCGGCCGCCGCGAGGCAGACACGAACTCCGGTGGGTGGGGGTGGAGAAACTGGTGGAACGGGTGGTTCTGGTGGTGCGGGTACTGCTGTCCGCCCGGACGCGGCCGGCGTTCGGGGGCCGGCGGGTGCGGCGACTCCGGGTGGTGCCCATTGGGGTGGGGCGGTCAGGCGACGGGGATGACCGGGACGACGCCCTCGCGGTGCACGGTGCCCTCGATGAGGCCGTACATCCGGTCGGCGGCGTAGTAGACCTCGTTGTCGTTCTTGAGGCCGAAGGGCTCCAGGTCGACGAGGAAGTGGTGCTTGTTGGGTAGCTCCAGGCGGACTTCGTCCACCTCGGCGCGGTTGTTGAGGACCCGGGTGCCCATCGAGTGCAGGGTCTGCTGCAGCGAGTAGGAGTAGGTCTCGGCGAAGGCCTCCAGCAGGTGCCGCCGCACGTGGGTGTAGGAGCGGTTCCAGTTGGGCTGGGCCTCGCCGTCCCGGCCGTCGTAGCCGTACTTCCAGCGGGCGGTGACCTGGGTGGCGAGGATGCGGTCGTACGCCTCTTGCAGGGTGGTGTACTTGTCCTTGATGTAGCCCCAGAACTCCGAGTTGGTGGAGTTCATGACGACGAGGTCCTTGAGGCCGGAGATGACCTGGACGGTCTCGCCGTCGTAGACGATCTCGGTGGTGCGGGTCTCCTGGCCGTTGCGGACGAAGGAGTGGCCGACCTCCTCCGAGCCGATGAAGCGGGCCGAGTTGTCCGGCGTCTTGATCCGGTCCCAGGCGTACTCCTCGATCCGGATCCGGGCGCTGTGCACGACGCCGCGCTCGGTGTCGTCGACGAAGTGGCGGGCCAGGATGATGCCGAAGGCCTCGGCCGACTCGATCCCGTGCTCCTTGGCGAAGGCGTACACGGTGTTCTTGGTGGTGTCGGTGGGGAGGCAGTTGGCGTTCGACCCGGTGAGGTGGACGTCCTCGAACTCGCCCCGGAGGGAGACCGAGACGTTCAGGTCCTTGATCTCGTGCCGGGTGGAGTCGCGGTAGACCCGCACGATGCGGTTCTCCGCCTTGCCGTACTGGTTCTGACCGAGCACGTGGGCCATGACGTGGCTCCTAGGGCTTCCAGGTCGGTCTACTAGCTTCCGCGGTAGACCGAGTATCCGAACGGGTTGAGCAGCAGCGGCACGTGGTAGTGGTGCTGCGCGGGCGCGACCGTGAAGACGATCGAGACCTCGGGGAAGAACGGCGGCTCCGCGGACTTGAGCGCGTGGTAGGCGCGGGTGTCGAAGAGCAGCCGGACGACCGAGCCCGCCTCCACGGCCGGCAGGTCCTTGACCCGGCCGTCGGAGTCCGTGGCGGAGGTGCCGAGCACCTGCCAGCCACCCTCGGTGTGCAGTGCGAGCTCGACCGGGACGCCCTCGGCCGGGCGGCCGAGGCTGGTGTCGAGCACGTGGGTGGAGATGCCAGTCATGGGTGAAGTGACCTTACTGATGGCAGAAGTGATCATTCGTCAACGCATGCTAACGATCCGTCAGGATCTGCCCGTCGGGGCCCGCCAGGACCCGCCAGGGCCTGTCAGGGCGCGTCGAGCAGGCGATTGAGCCGAATGTCGTTGATCTTGCGCAGTTCGCCCCGGACGATCTCCGCCTCGGTGGCGGCGTCGTTGGGGTGGCGCTCGCGCAGGGCGGCGAGCATGGTGGCCGCGGTGCGGCCGGTCGCGCAGATCAGGAACACGTGGCCGAACTTGGCCTCGTAGGCGGCGTTGGCCTCGTGCAGTTCGTCGAGGAGGGCTTGGTCCACGCCCTGGATGCCGGCCTGCTCCCGCTGCGAGGTGGCGTCGCCGGTCCTGGGCTTGCCGATCCGGGCGTGGCCGGCCATCGCGTCGTGCAGGTCGGCGACCGTCAGCCCGACCACGGCCGCCGCGTTGGCGGCGAGCAGGGACTCCCGGTCGGGCCAGGGCCTGGCCCGCGCGACGTCGGCGGCCCAGTGGGGGCTGGAGCAGACCTCCAGCAGAACGGCTTCCAGGTCCGCGGTGTCGGCCGCGGCCAGGGCGTCAAGGGTGTGGGGGTGGTTGGTCACGGGTGGACCTCCTGAAGAGTGGTGCCACCCGCACAAGCTAGATCCACCCCACCCGGCCGTCAACACTTTGTTGAACGGTTGGTGGTTACGTTTTGAACCGGCCGCCGTTGCCGGCGCGATTCGTGTGCGATTCGCCAAGTGCGCCCCGCCGGGGGCTGGTTCGGACTGGCCGCGCCGGCGGGGTTCGCCTGTCCGGAAGGTTTCCGCCGGGAGGAGGTCCTGGAGGAGTCGACCGGGGGATCGACCGGGGTCAGGAGGGCTTCGAGCCGTCCTGGCGGTTGAGGTAGTTGTACACCGTGAACCGGCTGACGCCGAGCGCCGAGGCGACCGTCTCGACCCCGTGGCGGACGGTGAAGGCGCCGCGCTCCTCCAGGAGGGCGACGACCCGCTGCTTCTCCCCGCGGTCCAGCTCGGCCAGCGGGCGGCCGTCGAACTGGCGGGCCATCTCGGCCAGCAGGCGGTCCAGGGCGCTGCTCAGGTGCGGCAGCCGGACGGCGAGCGCCGGGGTGCCCTCCCACTCCAGGACGACGTCCTCGGACTTTGCCTCGTCCAGTCGGACGGGCGTCGCGCCGACGGCGTCCAGCAGCGGCTTGATCGCCAGGGCGAGCGGGTGTTCCACGTGCTCGGTCACGGCGTGCCGCCCTCCTCGCCGAGCACGCTGACCTGGACCGAGATCCGGGTCGCACCCGCGGTCAGGGTTTCCCGGAGCAGCTTGGTCACCGCGGCGAGCACCTGGTCGGCCTCGCCCTCGGCGCCGGTCCCGAAGGGGCCGACCGAGACGGCCAGGCCGGCCTCGTCGACGACCTGGCGGGCCGCCGCGGCGTGCTCGGGGAACGTGTCCAGTTCGAACGGTTCTGTCGTGAACTCCACCATCAATCGCACGTGCTCACTGTAGCGAGCGCCGGTGCGGGCGGGCGGGGGTCGGTCGATCCGGCGCCCGCGGTGCCGGCGAGAGGGGGTTCCGGGTTCACGTCCGGACTTCTTCAACAAAACGTTGCGGCGGTCTTGACACCTGCTCGCCGAGCCGGAGATGCTTCCACCAAGCAGAATCCCTCTTCCGGATCGTGGAAGTAGCGGATCTCGGAAGAGAGTGAGAGGTGAGTGACGTGACGGCCGCTTCCCGGCACAGCTTCACGGTCAACCTGTCGATCCTGTTCGGCGAACTGCCGCTGCTGGAGCGTCCCGCCGCGGCCGCGGCCGCTGGTTTCACCGCCGCCGAGCTGTGGTGGCCCTTCGGCGCCGAGCCCACCCCGTCCGAGGCCGAGCTGGACACCCTCCGCAAGGCCTTCGGCGACGCGGGCGTACGGCTCACCGGCCTCAACTTCCTGGACGACCTCACCCTCGGGGCCCGCGGCACCGTCTCGGTGCCCTCCGAGCAGGACCGCTTCCGGGCCAACGTCCCGGTCGCCGCGGGGCTCGCCGCCTCGCTCGGTGCCAAGGCGCTCAACGCGCTGTACGGCAACCGGATCGAAGGCGTCGAGGCCGCCGAGCAGGACGCCCTCGCGCTGGAGAACCTGGTGCTCGCCGCCGGGGCCGCGCACGAGATCGGCGCGATCCTGCTGATCGAGGCCCTCAACGCGGCGGAGTCCCCGGACTACCCGCTGGTCTCCGCGGCCGCCGCGGTCGAGGTGGTCGACAAGGTCAACGCGGCCACCGGCCTGGGCAACGCGAAGTTCCTCTGCGACCTGTACCACCTGGCCAGGAACGGCGAGGACCTGCCGGCCGTCATCGACGCCTACGCCGACCGGTTCGGCCACGTGCAGATCGCCGACAACCCGGGCCGCAACGAGCCCGGCACCGGTGGACTGGACTTCGAGGACCTCTTCGCCCGGCTCACCGCCGCCGGCTACACCGGCCCGATCGGCCTGGAGTACCGCCCCTCCACCGGCGTCAGCGCCGACAGCTTCGGGTGGCTGCCGCGCGAGCACCGCGCCGCTGAGTAGCCGCTGAGTAGGCGCTGAGTAGGCGCCGAGCAGGCGGGCCCTGCGCTGCCGCCGAGCAGGCGGGCCGCACGCCGCCGAGCAAGCCCGGCCCACCCTCCCCACCCCACGAACGACGTAAGGAACGACGCGATGAGCCGCAAGATCGCCTTCATCGGCCTCGGCATCATGGGCAGCCCGATGGCCGCCAACCTGGTCAAGGCCGGCCACCACGTCACCGGCTACAACCTCACCCAGCCGCCGATCGACGCCCTGGTCGCGGTCGGCGGTCACGGCGCCACCAGCATCGCGGACGCGGTGAAGGACGCCGAGGTCGTCATCACCATGGTCCCGGCCGACCCGCACGTCGAGCAGGCCATCCTGGGCGAGGGCGGCGTGCTGGAGAACGCCAGGCCCGGCACCCTCGTGATCGACATGTCCTCGATCACCCCGCAGACCTCCCAGAAGGTCGAGGCGGCCGCCAAGGAGAAGGGCGTGCGCACCCTGGACGCCCCGGTCTCCGGTGGCGAGGCCGGCGCCGTCGAGGCGGTGCTGTCGATCATGGTCGGTGGTGCCGCCGAGGACTTCGCCGAGGCCAAGCCGCTGTTCGACGTCCTGGGCACCACGGTCATCCACGTCGGGCCGTCCGGCGCCGGCCAGACCGTCAAGGCCGCCAACCAGCTGATCGTCGCCGTCAACATCCAGGTGCTCGCCGAGGCCGTGGTGTTCCTGGAGAACGCCGGCGTCGACCTGCCCGCCGCGCTGGACGTGCTCGGCGGCGGCCTGGCCGGTTCGACCGTGCTGAACCGCAAGAAGGCGAACATGGTCGACCGCGAGTTCGCCCCCGGCTTCCGGATCGACCTGCACCACAAGGACATGGGCATCGTCACCGATGCCGCCCGCGCCGTGGGCGCCGCGCTGCCGGTCGGCGCCGTGGTGGCCCAGCTGGTCGCCTCCGCCCGCGCCAACGGCGACGGCTCGCTCGACCACTCGGCGCTGCTGCGCGGCGTCGAGCGCCTCTCGGGCCGCGAGGTCAAGTAGGCCCCGGGGCTCCTCGGGCCCCCGTGAACTCCTCCTGGTGGCGTGTACCTCATCCGGTCGTGCCCGCGCCACCAGGAGGCCAGACCCGACCGGCGGGCGGGCCGGGGCTCATCCGCCCGCCCGCCGGTCGATCCAGCCGGTGATGCGTACTCCCCTGTCGGGGGCACTTCGGTCGTGCCGGTACGCCTCGCCTGGCCCCCTCCCCGCCGAGGGGAGCCTCTCGTACGTCGGAAGCGGGACGAGGGGAACGGCGGGGAGGGGGTCGCACCTCCCGGCGGGAGTCGCACCCTCCCGGCGGGAGGCGCATCTCCCGGCCGGGGGCGTTTCTCCTGACGGGGGGTCGCACCCCAGGTGCACCCGGGCCCATGCTTGGCACAGGCTGTCGAAACATCGCCAGACCCCGTACGGAAGTGAGGACCGCACCATGCCCGTCACCCCCCACCAGGGCCATGTGGTCGTAGCTCCCGACAAGTTCAAGGGCACCCTGGAGGGTGCCGAGGTCGCCGCCCGGATCGCCGCCGGCGTCCGGCGCGCCGCGCCCGGCGTCGAGGTGCGCGAACTGCCCGTCGCCGACGGCGGCGAGGGCACCCTGGCCGCCGCGCTCGCGGCCGGCTTCACCCGCGTCCCGGCCAAGGTGGCCGGCCCGACCGGCCTGCCGGTGGACGCCGCGCTGGCCGTGCGGGGCGACACCGCCGTGGTCGAGCTGGCGCAGTCCTCCGGTCTCGCCCGGCTCCCCGGCGGACGCACCGCCCCGCTCGCGGCCGGCTCCTACGGCGTCGGCCAGCTGATCGGCCGGGCCGTGGCGCTCGGCGCCAAGCGGATCGTGCTCGGCCTCGGCGGCAGCGCCTGCACCGACGGCGGCGCGGGCATGGTCCAGGCTCTCGGGGCCCGCCTGCTCGACGCGGATGGCGCCGAACTGCCCCCCGGCGGAGCCGCGTTGCGCAGGCTCGACCGGATCGAGCCCGGCCCGCTGACCGACGTACTGGCCGGCGTCGAGATCGTCGTGGCCTGCGACGTGGACAATCCGCTGCTCGGCCCGCGCGGCGCCACCGCCGTCTACGGCCCGCAGAAGGGCGCCGACGGCGCCGACCTGGTGATCCTGGAGGAGGGCCTGACCCGCTTCGCCGACCAGGTCGCCCTGGCCACCGGACGGGACGTGCGCGACGCCCCCGGTGCCGGGGCCGCCGGCGGGGTGGGCTTCGCCGCCCTCGCGTTGCTCGGCGCCACCATGCGACCCGGTATCGAGCTGCTGCTCGAACTGCTGGGTTTCGACGAGGCCGTGCGTGGGGCACGCCTCGTCGTGACCGGTGAGGGCTGTCTGGACGCGCAGACGCTCCACGGCAAGGCCCCCGCCGGCGTTGCCTCGGCGGCCACCCGGGCGGGGGTTCGGGTGGCCGCCGTGGCGGGGCGGCTGGAGCTGTCCGAGCCCGAGTGGCGGGCCGCCGGGTTCGCCGCCGCGATCGCCCTCACCGACCTCGCGGAGCAGCCGGGGGACAGCATGACCAAGGCCGGCGAGCTGGCCGAGGTCGCGGGGGAGCGGCTGGCGGGCGAGCTGCTGTCCGGCTGATCTTCGGGCCGATCCCCCGTGCCGACGGGGCGCGCGGATCCCCCGTGCGTTTCCCTCGCACGTTCCTCCATTGACGTTTTGTTGAAGGCGGGCCTAGGCTCCCGGCAATCCTTCGCTTCCCCGCCCGGTTCCCGCCCGGTTCCCCTCCCGGTCCCTGCCCGGCGCCCACCCCCAACTTCCAGGTTTCGGAGGTCTCCCATGCCTTTCAGCCAGCCAGCGGTGATCCGCTCCCGACGGGTGGTCCTGCCCGACGGTGAGCGCCCCGCCGACGTGCTGATCCGGGACGGGAAGATCGAGCAGGTCGCCGCGTACGGCTCGCTCCTCGCGGGCGACCGGCCCGACGGCGACGGCGGCCTCGCCGACCTCGGCGAAACCGCCCTGCTGCCCGGCCTGGTCGACACCCACGTGCACGTCAACGAGCCCGGCCGCACCGAGTGGGAGGGCTTCGCCACCGCCACCCGGGCCGCCGCGGCCGGCGGCGTCACCACGATCATCGACATGCCGCTCAACTCCGTCCCGCCCACCACCACGCTGGAGGGCCTGGCCGCCAAGCGGAAGACCGCGGACGGCCAGGCCTGGGTCGACCTCGGTTTCTGGGGCGGCGCCGTCCCCGGCAACGTCCCGGACCTCGCGCCGCTGCACGAGGCCGGCGTGTTCGGCTTCAAGAGCTTCCTCGCCCCCTCCGGCGTCGACGAGTTCCCGCACGTCGAGGCCGCGGACCTGGAGGCCGCGCTGGCCGAGCAGGCCCGGCTCGGGGCGCTGGCGATCATCCACGCCGAGGACCCGGCCGTGCTGGCCGCCGCCCCGCAGCAACCCGGCGTCCACTACCGCGACTTCCTCGCCTCCCGCCCCGCCGACGCGGAGACCGTCGCCGTCGCCGTCCTGCTCGACACCGCCCGGCGCACCGGCGCCCGCGTCCACATCCTGCACGTCTCCTCCGCCGCCGTGCTGCCGCTGCTGCGCCAGGCCCGCGAGGACGGCGTCCAGGTCACCGCCGAGACCTGCCCGCACTACCTGACCCTGGCGGCCGAGCAGGTGCCGGACGGCGGCACCGCCTTCAAGTGCTGCCCGCCGATCCGCGACGAGACCAACCGCGACCTGCTCTGGCAGGCCCTGGCGGACGGCGAGTTCATCGCCGTGGTCTCCGACCACTCGCCCTCCACCCCCGACCTCAAGCTGCTGCCCGAGTACGGCGGCAGCGGTGACTTCGCGGCCGCCTGGGGCGGCATCGCCTCCCTGCAGCTGGGCCTGCCGGCGATCTGGACCGAAGCCCGCCGCCGCGGCCACGGCCTCGCCGACGTGGTCCGCTGGATGTCCGCCGGACCGGCCGAACTCGTCGGCCTCACCGGGGTCAAGGGCGCCATCGCGGCGGGCTGCGACGCCGACCTGGTCGCCTTCGACCCCGACGGCGAATTCGCCGTCCACCCCCGCGAGTTGCACCACCGCAACCCCGTGACCCCGTACGCGGGCCGGACGCTGACCGGCGCGGTCCGCACCACCTGGCTGCGCGGCCGCGCGGTGGACGTCTCGGCCGAGCCCTTCGGCCGCCGGCTCACCCGGCCCGCCGCCGCCCCCACCACCCCGTCCGATCGCCCGTCCTGAGGAGACTTCGTGACCACTGCCGACACCCCGAGCGCTCCCTTCACCGAGCTGGTCAACCTGGCCTCGCGGCTGCTCGGCGCGGGCGTCGTCGCCACCAACGAGGACACCTTCGCCGACGCCGAGAACCTCCTGGTCGCCAAGCCCGCCGAGTTCCGCCCGCACACCTTCGGCCACAAGGGCCAGATCATGGACGGCTGGGAGTCCAAGCGCCGCCGCGGCGTCTCCGCCGACCAGCCCCACCCCACCGACCAGGACCACGACTGGGCGATCGTCCGGCTCGGTGCCGCCGGTGTGGTCCGCGGCCTGGTGGTGGACACCGCCCACTTCACCGGCAACTACCCGGAGAGCGCCTCCGTCGAGGCCGCCTCCGTGCCCGGCCACCCCTCGCCCGAGGAAGTGGCGGACGCCGAGTGGACCACGCTGGTGCCGCGCACCCCGCTCCAGGGCGACACCGCCCACGAGTTCGCCGTCGAGGACGCCAACCGCTACACCCACATCCGCCTCAACATCTTCCCGGACGGCGGCGTCGCCCGGCTGCGCGTCCACGGCGAGGTGCTGCCCGACCCGCGCGAACTGGACGGCCTCACCTTCGACCTGGCCGCCCAGGAGTACGGCGGGGTGGCCGAGGCGGCGTCCGACCGCTACTTCTCCTCCCCGCACAACCTGAACGCTCCCGGTCGCGCCTCCGTCATGGGCGAGGGCTGGGAGACCCGGCGTCGGCGCGACAAGGCCAACGACTGGGTGCAGATCGCCCTGGCCGGGGGCGGTGAGGCCCTGGCCGCCGAGGTGGACACCACCCACTTCGTCGCCAATGCCCCCGGCTGGGCCGACCTCGTCGGCTTCGACGCCTCGACCGGGGCGGACCCGGCCGACGGCGAGTGGTTCGAGATCCTGCCCCGCACCCGCCTGCAACCCGACACCCGGCACCGCTTCCGGCTCGACGCGGGCCGCCCGATGACCCACGTGCGCATCAACGTCCACCCGGACGGCGGCCTCGCCCGCCTCCGGCTCACCGGCCGCCTCACCGAGGCGGGCCGCGCGGCCCTCGCGCTGCGTTGGTTCAACGCCGTCCCGGCCGCCGAGGCCGCCGCGGCCCTCACCGAGGCCGGCCTGACCGCCGACGAGGCCGCCGCGCTGACCGCCGCCCGCCCGCTGGCGGACCAGGCCGCGGCCGCCGGCGCCGTCGCCGCGCTCCGGCCCGCCGACGGCCCCGACGGCGAGCACTCCTCCCGCCGCCGCTCGGCGGTCCGGCGCCTGCTGGGCGTCTGACGCCCGTTCGGTGATCCGGCGGAGCCCGCGCCCGCCGAGAACTGATGCCACGTCACATCACTCTCCACGCAACGCTTTTATCGACACCTGAAGGACCCTCCATGTCCAAGATCCTGACCACGGAGTCCGGCGCCCCGGTCGCCGACAACCAGAACTCGGCCTCGGCCGGCGAGTACGGCCCGCTGCTGATCCAGGACCAGCAGCTGCTGGAGAAGCTGGCCCGCTTCAACCGCGAGCGCATCCCGGAGCGCGTCGTGCACGCCCGCGGCTCCGGCGCGTACGGCTACTTCGAGGTCACCGACGAGGTGTCGCAGTACACCCGCGCGGACTTCCTCGCCGAGGTCGGCAAGCGCACCGAGGTCTTCCTGCGGTTCTCCACCGTGGCAGGCAACCTGGGCTCCAGCGACGCGGTGCGCGACCCGCGCGGCTTCGCGCTGAAGTTCTACACCGCGCAGGGCAATTACGACCTGGTCGGCAACAACACCCCGGTGTTCTTCATCAAGGACCCGCTCAAGTTCCCCGACTTCATCCACTCGCAGAAGCGCGACCCGTACACCGGCGTGCAGGAGGCGGACAACGTCTGGGACTTCTGGGCCCACTCGCCCGCCTCGACCCACCAGATCACCTGGCTGTTCGGCGACCGCGGCATCCCGGCCTCCTACCGCCACATGAACGGCTACGGCTCGCACACCTACCAGTGGGTCAGCGCCGAGGGCGACGCCTACTGGGTCAAGTACCACTTCAAGACCAACCAGGGCATCCGCTCGCTGGACGGCGACCAGTCCGCCGAGGTGCTCGGCGCCGACGCCGACTCGCACCAGCGCGACCTGCACCAGGCCATCGAGCGCGGCGTGTTCCCGTCCTGGACCCTCTACGTCCAGCTGATGCCGGTGGCCGAGGCCGCGGACTACCGCTTCAACCCGTTCGACCTCACCAAGGTGTGGCCGCACGCCGACTACCCGCTGGTCAAGGTCGGCCGCCTGGTGCTCAACAGGAACCCGGAGAACGTCTTCGCCGACGTCGAGCAGTCCGCGTTCTCGCCGAACAACTTCGTGCCCGGCATCGGCCCCTCCCCGGACAAGATGCTCCAGGGCCGCCTGTTCGCCTACGCCGACGCCCAGCGCTACCGCCTCGGCGTCAACCACACCCAGCTGCCGGTGAACGCCCCGCGCGCCACCGAGGCGGACAACTACGGCCGCGACGGCCTCCACGCCGTCAACAAGTCCGGCCGCGGCAAGAACTACGAGCCCAACTCGTACGACGGCCCCGCCCAGACCGACACCGCGCTCGCCGCGCCGGTCCGGCTGGACGGCTACACCGGCACCTACACCACGCCGGCCCACACCAAGGACGACGACTTCTTCCAGGCCGGCGAGCTGTACCGGCTGATGTCCGCGGGCGAGAAGACCCGGCTGATCGACAACATCGCGGGCTTCCTCGCCCAGGTGAGCCGCGACGACGTGGTCGAGAAGAACCTCGCCCACTTCCACGCCGCGGACGAGGAGTACGGCGCCCGCCTTGAGGCGGCCGTCGCCAAGCTGCGGGCGGGCGACGAGGGCTGAGTCGCTCCGCCATGACGCGCCACGCGCAACGAGGGCCGAGCCACCCCGCCGTGGCGCGCCGCGCGTGACGCCCCGCTGACCGACTGACCCGCCCTCACCGGCCGCCGGGGCCCCGCAACCCGGCGGCCGCGGGACGGTCCCCTCCCCCCGGGGCAGTGGGGGAGGGGGCCGTCGCGTTGTCCTCCACTACCGTTCCTCCAGGCGATCGGTGGGTGCTCCACGGAATGTTCACGGATATTCACGGACGGCAGTCGCCGGGCCCGCCGGGTCGATAGGCTGGAAGGCGCCCGCGGTCGCTCCGTGGGGGGACATCGGAAGGGGACGACATGTCGACACCAGCCCCGGGTCGCCACGCCGCGCTGGACCAGGGCCTCGCCGGCCCGTTCACCTCCCTGCAGCACGCCCTCAGACTGCTGGAGGCCGTCGACCGGCACCCTGACGGCGCCACCCTGGTCGCCCTCGCGCGGGAGACCTCGCTCGGCCTGCCGACCGTCCGGCAGCTCGCCGAGATCCTTGAGATCGAGGGCTACCTCCAGTGCCAGGACGGCGGTTGGGTGCTCGGCGGCACCTTCGCCCTGCTCGGCCAGCACAACCGGGAGCAGCTGGTGAAGGCCCGGCTGAACCGCAAACTCGCCGAGCTGCGGGACGAGTTGGGCGCGGCAGTGTACTTCACCCGCTACCACGACGGCGAGTTGTCGGTGGAGGCGGTGTCCGCGGCCGAGTACGCGCCGGCCGTGCAGGAGTGGGTGGACTTCCGGGCCACCGCGCACGCCAGCGCGATCGGCAAGTGCCTGCTCGGCCAGCTCGACGCGGACGCCCGCTGGGACCACCTCTCCCGCCACCCGGTGGCCCGGCTCACCTCCCGGACCGTCACCGACGCCGACCAGCTGATGCACCGGCTGGAGCGGCAGCCGGCCACCGTGCCGGTTCTGGACATCCAGGAGTACGCGCTCGGCACGGTGTGCGCGGCCGTCCCGATCACGGCGGGCAGCACGGTCGGCTGCCTGGCCACGTCGATGCCGGTGGACAACGTGCACAAGCTGAAGGCCGCCGCCGAGCTGCTGGCGGCCCGGGCGGCGCCGCTGATGCTGGCGATGGCGGTCTGACGGCCGGTCGTTCCCGTGGGCCCCGCCGGATCCGAGTGATCCGGCGGGGCTCGCCTGTTTGTTCGTGGGCGTGTCGGCTCGCATCGGTTCGCGGGCGTGTTCGTTCACGGGCGCGTCCGTTCGCAAGTGTTTCCGGTGACGGTCCCGGAGGGTGTCACTTATTAGACTCGATGTCGATAAGAGTCGCCGAACCCCTTGTCCCAGCCGCTACCCGCGAGTACGTTTCCCTGAGTCGAGCCGCCGCCCCGAGGTCAGGAGGGCCTGCCGTGCCCCGCTCCACCCCCGTACCCGCCCTTGCCGTCCCCGCCGCGCGCGTCCACGACAGCCTCGTCCTCGAACCCCGGGACGTCCGCTTCGACTGGGACCGGCTGCCGCTGCACTGGATCCCCGACGAGCCGATGGCCACCCACGTCATCAACGTGCTGCACCTGTTGCTGCCCGAGGGCGAGCGCTGGTTCGTCAAGGTCTTCAAGGAGGCGCTGCCGCTCATCCGCGACGAGCAACTGCGCGAGGAGGTCCTCGGGTTCATCGGCCAGGAGGCCATCCACGCCGAGGCGCACCAGGAGGTCCTCGACCACCTGCTCGGCCAGGGGCTCGACCCGCGTCCGTACGTCCGGCAGATCGCCTGGCTGTTCCAGCGCGTCCTCGGCGACAAGCCCGGGCTCAGCCCCGCGCGGCGACGCGAGAACATCATCGAGCGGGTCGCCTTCGTGGCGGCGATCGAGCACTTCACCGCCTTCCTCGGCAACTGGGCGCTCAACTCCCCGGGCCTGGACCGCGCCAAGGCCGACCCGACGATGCTCGACCTGCTGCGCTGGCACGGCGCCGAGGAGGTCGAACACCGCAGCGTCGCCTTCGACCTGATGGTCCACCTCGACCCCGGCTACCTGCGCCGGGTCCGCGGCATGGCGGTCTCCGGGCCGCTGCTGGTCCACCTCTGGGTGCGCGGCGCCCGCTTCCTGCTCGCCGCCGACCCCACCCTCGACGGACGGCTCAAGCCCACCTGGCGCGAGGCCGGCAGGATCGCCAGGCGCGGACTGCTGCCCGACCCGGTCCGGTCGATCCGCTCCGGCCTACGCTACCTGCGGCCCGGCTACCACCCCACCCAGGAGGGCTCCTCCAGTCAGGCCCTCGGCTACCTCGCCGCCTCCCCGGCCGCCCGCGCGGCAGCAGTGGGCCACTGGCAAGGGGTCAAGTAACGGAGTTCAGATAACAGATAACAGAAGACGTTATCTGTTATCTGAACTTTGAAATCTGAAACTTGTCACCTGTCGCTCGCGCCCCCTCCCAGACGCCAAGGACCGCCGGATGGACCTGCTCAACCCGCCCCCCGACCTCTACGGCCGCCCCCGCGCCGACGCGTTCATGCGCCGGCTCACCGCCTTCGGCGACCGCTACACCCCGGCCCTCGGCAGCCCCCTGCTGCGCCGCAACCCCCGCCGCCCGCTCAGCCGCCCCACCCCGCCGCTCCAGCTGGTCGTCGCCGCCCGCCGCCAACTCACCCCCGACGTCGTCGAATTGCGGCTCGCCGACCCCTCCGGCGGCCCGCTCCCCGGCTGGCAGCCCGGCGCCCACCTGCGCCTCGCCCTGCCCTCCGGCCGCGAACGCCACTACTCGCTCTGCGGCGACCCCGCCGACCGCGCCGCCTACCGGATCGCCATACGGCGACTGCCCGAGGGCGGCGGCGGCTCCGTCGAGATCCACGACACCCTGCACCCCGGCAGCCGCCTCACCGCCCGCCGCCCGCGCAACGGCTTCGCCTTCTGCGCCGAGCCCGCCGTCCTGCTGCTCGCCGGCGGCATCGGCATCACCCCACTGCTCCCGATGGCCCGCGAGGCGCAGCGGCACGGCCTGGACTGGCGCCTGGTGCACGTCGGCCGCAGCGCCGACACCCTCCCGTACGCGGACGAGCTGCGCGCCCTGGACCCGAGCCGGGTGGTGCTGCGCACCGACGACGAGCACGGCGTGCCGACCGGCGCCGACCTGCTCGCGCACGCCCCGCGCGGCGCCGCCGTCTACTGCTGCGGCCCGGCTCCGATGCTCACCGCCGTGCAGCGCTCCCTGGGCGAATCCCCCTCCACCGCGCTGCACTTCGAGCGCTTCGGCGCCGCCCCGATCATCGGTGGCGCGCCCTTCGCCCTGCGCCTGGGCGCCGACGGCCCGGCGCTGGACGTCCCCGCCGACCGCTCCGCCCTGGACGTGTTGCGCGAAGCCCGTCCCGACCTCCCGTACTCCTGCCACCAGGGTTTCTGCGGCACCTGCGAGGTCCGCCTGCTGGCCGGCACGCCCGAGCACCGGGACCGCCGGCTCACCCCCGAGCAGCGTGCCGCCGGCGCCGTGCTGCCCTGCGTCTCCCGGGCCGCCGAGGGCGAGACCCTGGTGCTCGACCTGTAGCGTGCTCGACCTGTAGAAGGAGCCCCGATGGCGAACCCCCCGACCTTCCCCTACGACGAGCGCGACCTCGCCCGCTTCCGCGAGACCCAGCAACTCGCCTACCACTGCGCCGAACAGGTCGCCGCCTGGATCGAACCGGGCGTCACCGAGCGCCAGGCCACGGCCGAGCTGCGCCGCCGCCTGGTCGCCGCCGGGGTGCAGGACTTCTTCCACGTCCCGTTCGCCTGGTTCGGCGACCGCACGGCCTTCCGGCACTTCCACACCCCGCTCCAGTTCTTCGCCGGCAACCGCCGCCTGGAGGAGGGCATGCCGTACGTCCTGGACTGCGCGCCCATCGTCGACGGATACACCGCCGACATCGGCTACGGCGGCAAGGTCGGCGAGAACCGGGTCTGGGACCGCCTGGCCGCCGACCTCCAGGTGTACCGCGAGCTGATCCTCGCCGAGGTGCGCGCCCGCCGTCCGCTCAACGAGGTGTACGCGGCCGTGGACGCGCAGATTGCCGCGCACGGCTACGACAACCGCCACCAGGTCTACCCGGGCCGGGTGATCGGCCATCAGGTCACCCGCACCACCGTGCGCGGCCCGGCCGGGGTCAACGTCTTCGGCTTCGGCGTGCGCACCCTGCAGACCCTCGGGCGCGAACTGATCTCCGAGCGCCTGCACGGCCGTTCACCGCTCTGGGCGGACGGCCGGTCGTCCCGGCACGCGCCCACCCCGGGCCTGTGGGCGGTCGAGCCGCACATCGGCTTCCGCGGCGTGGGCATCAAGTTCGAGGAACTGCTGGTGGTCACCGAGGACGACGCCCACTGGCTCGACGACGACCTGCCGCACGTCCGCCGCTGGACGGCGGGCGCCGCCCACGACGTTGCCCTGGAGGCCGCCCGATGACCACCCCCGCCGCAGACGCCCCGGACGCCCCGGCTGCTTCGCAGGCCCCGGACGCCGCAGCTGCCCCGAAGGCGCTGGCCGCCCCGCCCGTGCGCCGCCGCACCGTGCACTCCGACGGCCTCCCGCTCGCCGTCTTCGAACAGGGCGACCCGGCCGCACCCACCGTCCTCCTGGTGCACGGCTACCCGGACACCCACGCGGTCTGGGACGACGTCGCCGCCGACCTCGCCCGCGACCACCACGTGGTCCGCTACGACGTGCGCGGCGCCGGCCGGTCCGGAGTGCCCGCCACCCGGGACGGCTACCGGCTGGACCGCCTGGCCGCCGACCTGTTCGCGGTCGCCGACGCCGTCAGCCCCGACCGCCCGGTGCACGTGGTCGCCCACGACTGGGGCTCGCTGCAGTCCTGGGAGGCCGTCACCGCGCCCGGCTCCGAGCGGCGGATTGCCTCGTACACCACCATGTCCGGCCCCTGCCTGGACCACGTGGGGTACTGGCTGCGCCACCGGATGCGCCGGCCCACCCCGCGCCACCTGCGCCAACTCCTCCACCAGGGCCTGCACTCCTGGTACATCACCGCCTTCCACCTGCCCTTCCTCGCCCCCGGCGTGTGGCGCCTGGGCCTGGCCCGGGCCTGGCCGCGGGTGCTGCGCGACCTGGAGCAGGTCACCCCGCGGCCCGACCACCCGCAGCCCGGCCTGCGCCGCGATGCCGTCCGCGGCATCGAGCTGTACCGGGCCAACTTCCGCCCCACGCTGCGCAGTCCGCGCGAGCGGCCGACGCAGGTGCCGGTCCAGCTGATCACCCTCACCCGGGACCGCTACGTCGCCCCGTTCCTTTCCGAGGGGCTGGAACGCTGGGTGCCCGAGCTGACCCGACGGACGCTGCACGCCGGCCACTGGTCGGCGCTGCTGGAGAAGGGAGCCACCGTGGCCGAGATGGTCCGCGAGTTCACCACCCGCATCGAACGCGGAAGCGCCGAGCCGACCCGGGAGCAGGGCGACGGCCGGCTGGTCGTCGTCACCGGCGGCGGCAGCGGCATCGGCCGGGCCACCGCGCTCGCCTTCGCCGAGGACGGCGCCCGCGTCGTGGTCTGCGACCTCGACCTCGCCGCCGCCGAGCGCACCGCCGAACTCGCCTCGCTGATCGGCCCGCAGGCGCACGCCTACCGGGTGGACGTCGCCGACGGCGCGGCGGTGGACGCCTTCGCGCAGGCGGTCGCGGAGGAGCACGGGGTGCCCGACGTGGTGGTCAACAACGCCGGCATCGGCCACTCCGGGACGTTCCTGCAGACCACCGAGAAGGAGTGGCAGCGCGTCCTGGACGTCAACCTCTGGGGCGTCATCCACGGCTGCCGCGCCTTCGGCACGCTGATGGCCGACCGCGGCCAGGGCGGTCACCTGGTCAACGTCTCCTCGGCCGCCGCCTACCTGCCGTCCAAGGCGCTCACCGCGTACGCGACCAGCAAGGCCGCGGTGTTCATGCTCTCGGACTGCCTGCGCGCCGAACTCGCCGGGCACGGCATCGGCGTCTCCACCATCTGCCCGGGCATCGTCAACACCAACATCACCCGCACCTCCACCTTCTCCGCGACCACCGCCGACCAGCAGGCCGCCAAGCGGGCCCGCGCCGCCAGGCTCTACGCCCGCCGCGGCTTCCCCCCGGAGAAGGTCGCCACCGCCATCCTCACCGCCGTCCGCACCGGCAAGCCGGTCGTCCCCGTCACCCCCGAGGCCAAGGCCGCCCGCTTCCTCTCCCGCCTCAGCCCCGGCCTCCTGCGCCTGGCCGCCCGCCTCAACGTCACCTGAGCGGCCCCTGCGGGTCTGCGATATCGGACAGCCTTTGATACTCCAAGTCGGCGGTTCAGGCCGAGATCGACCGGTTGTTCAACGAGGGGCGGCTCGCGCTCTGTGGAGCCGTCGAGCTGGAGATCATGCACAGCGCCCGGTCCAAGGCCGACGCCGATCGCATCCGGGAGGGCTTGCGTGGCTTCGACTGGCTGACTACGCCCGATGAGGTGTGGGACCGCGCCATCGAAGTGCAGGCACTCCTCACCGCCGCCGGAAACTGGCGGGTGCTGTCCGTGGCGGACCTCGTCATCGCCGCCACCGCCGAGCGCCACAGCGTCACCGTCCTGCACGACGACGGGGACTACGACATGATCGCCGCCGTCACCGGCCAGCCGACCGAGTGGGTCGTCCAGCCGGGGACGGCGGACTGAGGGCCCCATCGGGCCTGTGAGAGCATCGAGGCCCATGGAGATGACAACGGCTCTGTGGTCCTTCGCCCTCGTCGTGGGGTTGCTCACGCTCACACCCGGGCTCGACACCGCGCTGGTGCTGCGCACGTCCGCGCTCGGGCGGCGGCGCCAGGCGTGGGGGGTGGTGCTGGGGATCCAGACCGGGACGCTGGTCTGGGGGACGCTGACCTCGGCCGGGGTGACGGCGCTGCTGACCGCCTCGCAGGTGGCGTACGAGGTGCTGCGCTGGGGCGGGGCCGCGTACCTGGTGTGGATGGGCGTCGGCATGCTGCGCAGCCGGGGCGGGGAGGTGGCGGTCGAGGAGGAGCCGGCCGAGGGCGGCTTCGGGTACGGCTGGCGGCGCGGCACGCTGACCAATCTGCTGAACCCCAAGGTCGGGGTGTTCTACGTGGCCGTGCTGCCGCAGTTCATCCCCGCCGGGGCCCCGCACTTCGCCGCCGGAGTGGCGCTCACCTGCGTCCACGTGGTGGAGGGCGTGCTGTGGTCGACCGTCCTGGTCGGCTTCGCCCGGGCGCTGCGCGGCTGGCTGCGCCGCCCGGCTGCCCGGAGGCTGATGGACCGGGTGACCGGCGCGGTGGTGGTGGGCTTCGGCGTGAAGCTGGCGCTGAGCGACTGACCGTCGGCCTCAGGCGGCGTGCGTCCGTCGCGTGCGTCGTGCCCGGGGCTCCTCGGGGGTGGCCGGTGCCTCGTGGTGGATCGGGCCGTCCCCGGCGTTGAGCGGCAGGCAGCTGCCGCCGCGCCGGTGGGCGATGATCTCGGCGGCGACGGAGACCGCCGTCTCCTCGGGGGTGCGGGCGCCGAGGTCGAGGCCGATGGGGGAGCGCAGCCGGCCGATCTCGGCCTCGGTGAGCCCGACCTCGCGCAGCCGCGCCTCGCGGTCGCGGTGGGTGCGGCGCGAGCCCATCGCGCCGACGTAGCCGACCGGCAGCCGCAGTGCGCGTTCCAGCAGCGGGATGTCGAACTTGGCGTCGTGGGTGAGCACGCAGAGCACGGTGCGCCCGTCGATCCGGTCGAGCTGGGAGTCGAGGTAGCGGTGAGGCCAGTCGACGACGACCTCGTCGGCCTCGGGGAAGCGCCGCTTCGTGGCGAAGACGGGCCGGGCGTCGCAGACGGTGACGCGGTAGCCGAGGAAGCGGCCGATCCGGACGACGGCGGCGGCGAAGTCGATGGCGCCGAAGACGAGCATCCGCGGTGCGGGCACGTAGGACTCGACGAAGCAGGTGACGGTGCCCTGGTCGCGGTCGTCGCAGGGGCGTCCGTCGAGGCCGAGCACGATCCGGCCGGTGCGTCCGGCGTCGAGCATGGCCCGGGCCTCGGTGACGACCGCCCGTTCCAGCGCGGTCAGGAGGTGTCGCGCGGGGCGCGTCGCCGGAAGGGTGGTGGCGGGCGACGGCTGGGCCGTCGAGGGGGCGGGGGGGAGGACGGGGGAGAGGGCACCGTGGTGGGTGTCGGCGGTGACGGCGACGGTGGCGCCGACGAGCCCGCCGGGCCCGGCGATCACCCGGGCGAGCGCGACCGGGGTGCCGGAGGCGATGTAGGCGATGCCGGCGTCGAGTCCGTCGTCGGCCCCGGGCCGGATCGGCTGGACGAACACGTCGAGGACGCCGCCGCAGGTCAGGCCGACGGCGAAGGCGTCCTCGTCGCTGTAGCCGAACCGTTCCAGCACGGGTTCGCCGGACTCGATGGCAGCCTGGCACAGCTCGTAGACCGCGCCCTCGACGCAGCCCCCGGAGACGCTGCCGATCGCCTCGCCGGCCGCGTCGACGGCCAGGGCCGCCCCCGGGTCGCGGGGCGCGCTGCCGGAGACGCCGACGACGGTGGCCACGGCGAAGGAGCGCCCGGCCGCGTGCCAGGCCTGCAACTGCTCGGCGATGTCCTGCATGTCGGGGAGCTCCTTACACAAGCGAGGGTAGACGGGAGGTGCCGCCGTACGGGAAACGATTCCCGCACGGCGGCGGTGCGGCCAGGTCCTCTCCGGCCGAGAGGGTCAGACACGTCCTAGTGCACGCCCAGCCAGGACTTGATCGGGGTGAGCGCGAAGTAGACCACGAAGACCCCGGTGAGGATCCACATCAGCGGGCCGGGCTCGCGCCACTTGCCGGTGCCCGCCTTGATGACCGTGTACGAGATGACGCCCGCGGCGACACCGGCGGTGATGCTGTAGGTGAACGGCATCAGGGTGCAGGTGAGGAAGGCCGGGATGGCGACCTTGCGGTCGGACCAGTCGATGTGCCGGGCCTGGCTCATCATCATCGAGCCGATCACGACGAGGGCGGCGGAGGCCACCTCGGTCGGGACGATCGCGGCGAGCGGCGAGAAGAACAGCATCAGCGCGAACACGCCGCCGGTGACGGTCGAGGCGAGGCCGGTGCGGGCGCCGTCGCCGACACCGGTGGCGGACTCGACGAACACGGTCTGGCCGGAGGCGCCGGACAGGCCGCCGACGGCGCCGCCGGCCCCGTCGATGAACAGGGCCTTGGAGAGGCCGGGCATCCGGCCCTGCTTGTCGGCCAGCCCGGCCTCGGTGCCGACGCCGATGATGGTGGCCATCGCGTCGAAGAAGCCGGCCAGCACCAGGGTGAAGACGGCGACCGAGGCGCTGATGGCGCCCAGGCCGTGGCTGCCGAAGGCACCGAAGAGGTCGACGTGGCCGAAGAGGCCGAAGTCGGGCGCGGAGACCGGGCTGCCCGGCCACACCGGGGCGGAGCTGACCCAGGTCTTCGCGGGGAGGTCGGCGACCGCGTTGATGACGAAGGCCACCACGGTGCCGCCGGCGATGCCGATCAGGATCGCGCCGCGGACGTTGCGGGCCAGCAGCACGAAGATCGTCAGCACGGTGAGGCAGAAGACCAGGACGGGCCAGCCGGCCAGCTCGCCGAAGGGGCCGAGCGCGAGCGGCGTGGGGCCGCCGGTGTGCACGAAGCCGGCCTTGACCAGGCCGATCAGCGAGACGAAGAGGCCGATGCCGATGGTGATGGCGTGCTTGAGCGGCAGCGGGATGCCGTTCATGATCTTCTCGCGGAGCCCGGACACGACCAGCAGGACGATCAGCAGGCCGTAGATCACGCACAGGCCCATGGCCTGGGGCCAGGTGGTGTGCGGCACCACCAGCGCGGAGATCACGCCGGAGACGGAGAGCCCGGCGGCGACCGCCAGGGGGACGTTGCCGACCACGCCCATCAGGATCGTGGTGACGGCGGCGGCGAGCGCGGTCGCGGTGGTGAGCTGCGCGTGGTCCAGCTTGAGGCCGTTGACGTCGGCGCCGCTCAGGATGATCGGGTTGAGCAGCACGATGTAGGCCATCGCCATGAAGGTGGTGAGGCCGCCGCGGATCTCATTGCCGAAGGTCGATCCCCGGGCCGTGATCTTGAAGTACGCGTCCAGTGCGTTCTTCGGTGCGGGGGCCGGGGCCGGGGCCGGCGTGGCGGTGTCGTCCTCGGCGGGTCTTTCTTCCGTGGGGCCGGGTTCCGTGGGGCTGTGTTCCGTGGGGATCCGGGTCATGTCCACTCCCAAGTGTCAAAGGGGGTTGGGGTGGGCGAGCCGACCTGACTGCCAGTCAACGAGGTTGGCGCAGGGGGACTGCTCGACTCACTGGGCGCACTGTGGCGGTGCCTGCGGTGCGTGGGTGGTGCGCACCGCTGCAGAACCCCGGCGTGGGAGAGGCAGCGGGATGGTGCGGTCGCGTGCCGTTGGGCGGTGCACGCGAGTGGGGGCGCGGTGGAGCGGCCCCGGGGCGGCGGGGAAGACGGTCGCCGCCCCGGGGAGGTTCTCCTGCTCCCCGTCGCTGGAGCCCGGGGAGGTTCTCCTGCTCCCCGGGGCCTGAAGCCCGGGGGAGCTCGCGGGCTCCGGGGGCGTCAGGCCCCGGGGGCCTCCGTGGTGAGGTGCTCGGGCCGGACCGGGATCCGGTTGAGGGCCAGGCCGGTGGCGTTGCGGATGGCGGCCACGATCGACGGCGTCGCCGAGACGGTCGGGGCTTCGCCGACGCCGCGCAGCCCGTACGGGGCGTGCGGGTCGGGCAGTTCGAGGATCTCCACCGGGATCGGCGGGGTGTCGAGGATGGTGGGGATCAGGTAGTCGGTGAAGGAGGCGTTGCGCACCTTCCCGTCCCGCACGATGATCTCCTCCATCACGGCGAGGCCGAGCGCCTGGGTGCAGCCGCCCTGGATCTGGCCGACGACGGAGAGCGGGTTGAGCGCCTTGCCGACGTCCTGGACGGCGGTGAGCTCGACGACCTTGACCAGGCCCAGTTCGACGTCCACGTCGACCACCGCGCGGTTGGCGCAGAAGGTGTACTGGACGTGGCCGAAGCCCTGCCCGGTCTCCTTGTCGAAGGGGACGGTCGGGCGGTGGTGGTGTTCGCGGGTGAGGTCGATGGCCTCGTCGCCGAGCAGGTCGACCATGGGGACCAGCACGCCGGCGCTCTCCGAGACGACCTTCCCGGCGATCAGCGTGATGTCGCCGTGGGTCCAGCCGTAGCGTCGGCGGCCCTTCTCGATCAGCGCCCGCCTGACCGCCTCGGCGGCCAGCTTCACGGCGCCGCCGGTCATGTACGTCTGGCGCGAGGCGGAGGTCGAACCGGCCGAGCCGACCTCGGTGTTGGCCGGGTGGATGGTGACCAGCTCGACGCCCAGCTCGGTGCGGGCGATCTGGGCGTGCACGGTGACGCCGCCCTGGCCGACCTCCGCCATCGCGGTGTGGACCATGGCGACGGGCTCGCCGCCGATCACCTCCAGGCGCACCCGGGCGGTGGAGTAGTCGTCGAAGCCCTCGGAGAAGCCGACGTTCTTGATGCCGACCGAGTAGCCGACGCCGCGCACGATGCCCTCGCCGTGCGAGGTGTTGGACAGCGCCCCGGGGAGCTGGCGCACGTCCGGGTGTTCGGTGTCCAGCGGCGGCGGCAGCGGCATCTCCTTGGCGCGCCGCAGCAGTTCGGCGACCGGGGCGGGCGAGTCGATCTGCTGGCCGGTGGGCATGCGGTCGCCCTCCGACATGGCGTTGAGCTGCCTCAACTCGACCGGGTCCATGCCGAGTTCGGCGGCCAGCTTGTCCATCTGCGACTCGTAGCCGAACGCGGCCTGGACGGCGCCGAAGCCGCGCATGGCGCCGCAGGAGGGGTTGTTGCTGTAGAGCGCGATGGCGTGCATCCGCACGTTCGGGATCACGTACGGGCCGTGCCCGAGCGAGGCCGCGTTGCCGACCACGGCGGGCGAGGCGGAGGCGTACGCGCCGCCGTCGAGCACGATCCGGCAGTCGGCGAAGACCAGTTTGCCGTCGTGGGTGGCGCCGTGCTCGTAGTGCATCCTGGCGGGGTGGCGGTGCACGTGGCCGAAGAAGGACTCGTCGCGGGCGTAGACGATCTTGACCGGCTTGCCGGTGTGCTGGGCCAGCAGGCAGGCGTGGATCTGCATCGACAGGTCCTCGCGGCCGCCGAAGGCGCCGCCGACGCCGGCCAGGGTGAGCCGGACCTTCTCCTCGGGCAGGTCGAGGACCGGGGCCATCTGCTGGCGGTCGACGTGCAGCCACTGGGTGGCGATGTAGAGGTCGATGCCGCCGTCCTCGGCGGGCACCGCGAGGCCGGACTCGGGGCCGAGGAAGGCCTGGTCCTGCATGCCGACCTCGTAGTCGCCGCTGACGATGACGTCCGCGAGCGCGCGGACCTCGTCGGTGACGCCGAGGCCGGAGACCAGCCGCTGCTCGTGGCAGATGTTGCCGTACCCGTGCGACTTGTACTCGTGCGGCTCGTGCACGTAGCCGTGGGTGGCGGGGTCGAGGCACTGCTCCTCGGTGACGATCGGGGTGAGCACCTCGTACTCGACCTTGATCCTCTTCACCGCGCGGCGGGCGGTCTCCGGGTGGTCGGCCGCGACCAGGGCGATCGCCTCGCCGTGGTAGCGGACCTTGTCGATGGCCAGGGCCGGCTGGTCCTGGATCTCCAGCCCGTAGTACTTCGCGCCGGGGATGTCCTGGTGGGTGAGGACGGCGTAGACGCCGGGCACCTTGAGCGCCTCGGAGATGTCCACCGACAGGATGGTGGCGCGCGGGTGCGGCGAGCGCAGCGCCATGCCCCAGAGCATGTCCTCGTGCCACATGTCGGAGGAGTACGCGAACTCGCCCTTGACCTTGAGGTGGCCGTCCGGGCGCAGCGGCGAGCCGCCGATGCCGTCCTTGCTGGCCTGCCGGATGTCCTGGAGGTTCTTCTGACCCTGGATGGTGCGGGTGGTCATTGCGACACGGCCTTTCCGGCGCACGTGCGGGCGGACGCCAGCCGCACCGCGTCCATGATCTTCTCGTAGCCGGTGCAGCGGCAGAGGTTGCCCGACAGCGCCTCGCGGATGTCGTTGTCGCTCGGCTGGGCGTCCCGCTCCAGCAGCGCGTCGGTCTGCACCAGCAGGCCGGGGGTGCAGAAGCCGCACTGGACGGCGCCGGCATCGATGAACGCCTGCTGGACGAGGCCCAGTTCGCCGTTCTCCCCGGTCAGGCCCTCGACCGTGCGCACCTCGCGGTCCTGCACCTGGCCGGCCGCGACCAGACAGCTGCAGACCGGCACGCCGTCCAGGTAGACCGTGCAGGAGCCGCACTCGCCCTGCTCGCAGGCGTTCTTCGAGCCCGGCAGGCCGACCCGCTCGCGCAGCACGTACAGGAGGCTCTCGCCCTCCCAGACGTCGTCCGCCTCGACCGGCTTGCCGTTGGCGGTGAAAGTCACCCTCATGCCGCGCTCCTGATCTGCTTGCTGTAGTCGTTCCAGGTCCAGGTGAGGGTGCGGCGGGCCATCACGGCCAGCGCGTGCCGGCGGTAGTCGGCGGTGCCCCGGACGTCGTCGATCGGCGAGGCGGCGGCCTTGACCAGCTCGCCGAAGCGCTGGACCACCTCGGCGCCCAGCAGGTCGCCGGACTCCCAGAGGCCGCGCTCGGCGAGCACGCCCGCCAGGTACTCCTCGGCCTCGACGGCGCGGCGCGGCGTGGGGGCGGCCGAGCCGATGCCGGTGCCGACGGTGCCGTTCTTCGGGTGGAGGGCGAAACCGAAGGCGCAGACCGCGATCACCATGGCGTTGCGGGTGCCGATCTTCGAGAACTGCTGCGGGCCGTCCGCCACCGGGATGCGCACGGCCCGGATCAGCTCGTCGGCCTCCAGGCTGTTGCGCTTCACGCCGACGTAGAAGTCGTCGATCGGGATCAGCCGGGTGCCGCGCACGGAGGCGGCCTCGACCAGGACGTCCCGGCCGGCCGCCAGCAGCGCCGGGTGGGAGTCGCCGGCCGGGGAGGCCGCGCCGAGGTTGCCGCCGACGCCGCCGCGGTTGCGGATCTGCGGGGAGCCGACGGTGTGGGCCGCCAGCGCGAGCCCGGGCAGCGGCCCGGACAGCTCGTCGATGATCCGGGAGTAGGGGACGGAGGCGCCGAGCCTGACGACGCCGCCGTCGTTCGACCACTGGGTGAGCTCGGTGATGCGGTTCAGATCGAGAATCGCGGATGGCCGGTGCACGTCGAAGTTCAGCTCGACCATGACGTCCGTACCGCCCGCGATGGGCAGCGCGGTCGGGTACTCGGCCTTCGCCGCGAGTGCCTCGTCCCAGGTAGCGGGCCGAAGGAACTCCATGCGGGTGTCTCCTCAAGTCGTCGCCTGCCGGACGGGTGGGCACAGTGCCCGGAACTCGGTGTTCGGACCTCTCAACCGACCGCTTCGTCGCCTCCGCGTCGGGCCCCGGTCACCGGGCTGCGTCCGGCGGCGTGTCGCCCAGTGAACCGCCGGGACGGGGCCCACTGGCAGTCACCGATGGCATGAAGCCCCGGCTGTGCTCCCGCCCGGCATCCTGTACGTTCCTCTAAGGAGAGGAATGCGCAGCCCAGGTGTTCACCAGGTGCTACCTACGACCGTAATCCGGCCGTGATTCGCAAGCGACGGGCCCGTGATCCGGTCGCCCGCCCGGACGTGACGACAAGTACGGATGTTCGGGCACACTGTGACCCCCGACCGAACGCCCGGGCCTCCCCCGTTCGGCCCACCCCCAGCCCCGTCCCACCCTCAGCCCCCGTTAGGAGTCCGCGGATGCGTGTCCGTGACCTGCTCGCCCCCGGCGCCCCGCGACTGCGCCTGCTCGCGGCCGAGGACGAGCTGGACCGGCAGGTCAGCGGTGTCATGACCACGGACCTGCACGACCCCGGCCGCTACCTGCACGGCGGCGAGCTGGTGCTCACCGGCATGCTGTGGCGCACCGCCCCGGCCGACTCCGAGCGGTTCGTGCGGACCATCGTGGCCGGCGGCGCGGTCGCCCTGGCGGCCGGCGAGGCCGAGGTCGGTCCGGTGCCCGAGGACCTGGTGGAGGCCTGCCGACGGCACCGGATGCCGCTGCTGGCCGTCCCCGACGACATCGCCTTCGGCACCGTCACCGAGTTCATCGGCCGCCAGGTCTCCGCCGACCGCGCCGCCGACCTCGCCGCCCTCGTCGACCGGCACCGCCTGCTGGTCTCGGCGGCCGGCGGCGGCGGCCTGGACGCGGTGCTGGACCTGCTCGGCGGCGACCTCGACCTCGACTGCTGGGTGCTCACCCCCACCGGCGCGGTGATCGCCGGCCCCGCCGACCGCCTCCCGGCCGAGGACCGCGACCAGCTGGTCCGCGCCCACCTCGGCGCCCAGCGCCAGCGCCGCCGCCCCCCGCACCGGGCCCGCCTGGCCGGCGGCTCCTACTCGCTGCTGCCCGCCCCGGCCTCGGCCGACCACCAGGCGCCGCTGGCCGACTGGGTGCTCGCGGTGGCCGGCGACGTCACCGAGTGGACCACCAAGCGCCAGCAGCTCGCCGAGAACCTGGCCCGGCTGGTCGCCGCCGAGCGCCACCGCCGCGACGAGGGCCGCCGGCTGCGCCGTCGCCTCGCTGACGAGGTGCTGGCCCTGCTCCAGCGCGACGCCGATCCGGCCGAGATCAGCCGCACCCTGTACGCCTCCTCGGCGATGGCCGCCCGCTACGAGAGCGTCGAGCCCAAACCCCAGGCCCAGGACGGGTCCTGGCTGGTGCTCAGCGCCGAGGGCACCGGCCTGCCCGAGGGTGTGGTGCGCGCCGTCCTGGAGGAGGCGCTGGGCGGCACCACCGACCGCGCGCTGGTCGCCGGGGCCGGCGCCGGCGCCGTCGTGGTGCTGCCCGCCCTGGACGGCCCGGTGCCCGCCGAGACCCTGCGCGACCTGCTCGCCCCGCTGGAGGCGGGCCTCGGCTCGGAGGGCCGGATCACCCTCGGCGTCTCCGCCCCCGCCTCCGAGGCCGGCGGCCTGCGCGGCGCCCTGGAGGAGGCCCGGCACGCCCGCCGGATCGCCGCCGCCCGGGTCGGCCGGGTCTGCGTGGCGGGCCCCGAGGAGCTGGCCTCGCACGTGCTGCTGCTGGCGGCCGTCCCGGACGAGGTCCGCCGCGCCTTCCGCGGCCGGCTGCTGGACAAGGTGATCGCGTACGACATCGAGCACCAGGCGGACCTGGTCCGCACCCTGGAGGCGTTCCTGCGCTCGGACGGCTCCTGGACGCGCTGCGCCGCGCAGCTGCATGTCCACGTCAACACCCTGCGCTACCGGATCGGCCGGATCGAGGAGCTGACCGGCCGTGACCTCTCCCGGCTGGAGGACCGGGTGGACTTCTACCTGGCGCTCGAACTGGCCTGACGGCCGGGCCTGAGAGCCGTGCCCCACGCAGGAGGGGGGGGGGGGGGGGGGGGGGGGGGGGGGGGGGGGTGGGGGGGGGGGGGGGGGGGGGGGGGGGGGGGGGGGGGGGGGGGGGGGGGGGGGGGGGGGGGGGGGGGGGGGGGGGGGGGGGGTGGGGGAGAGGGGGGGGGGGGGGGAGGGGAGGCTGGAGGACGG